>DATJLC010000291.1:0-9634 GCA_035490755.1 Sphingobium sp. | reverse complement strand
GCTTCAAATCCATAACCTCACCGCCACCGTCGCGGACAAGCCGATTCTGAAGGGCCTCTCGCTCGCCATCAATGCGGGCGAGATCCATGCCATCATGGGCCCCAATGGCGCGGGCAAGTCGACGCTGGCCTATACGCTCGGCGGTCGCCCTGGTTACGACGTCACGGGCGGCGAAGTCGCGTTCAACGGCCATGACCTGCTCGAGCTGGAGCCGCATGAACGCGCGGCCGCGGGCCTGTTCCTCGGTTTCCAGTATCCGGTCGAGATCCCCGGCATCTCCAACCTGCAATTCCTCCGCGAGGCCCTCAACAGCCAGCGCAAGGGGCGCGGCGAGGAGCCGCTGACCGGCGGCGAGTTCATCAAGCTCGCCAAGGAAAAGGCGGGGCTGCTCGGCCTCGACATGGAGATGTTGAAGCGCCCCGTGAATGTCGGGTTTTCCGGCGGCGAGAAGAAGCGCGCCGAGATGGTGCAGATGGGCATTCTAGACCCGAAGCTCGCGATCCTTGACGAGACCGACAGCGGCCTCGACATCGACGCGCTCAAGACGGTGGGCCACGGCATCAACGCGATCATGCGCAAGCCCGAAAAGGCGGTGCTGCTCATCACGCACTATCAGCGCCTGCTCGATTATGTGCAGCCGGATTTCGTCCATGTGCTGGCCGGCGGGCGGATCGTGAAATCGGGCGGCCCGGAGCTGGCGCTGGCGCTCGAACGCGAGGGCTATGCGGAGGTGGCGGGGGCATGAGCGCCGCAGGCAGCCCTTCCCCTTCTCTCCGTGTCTCCGCGTCTCCGCGTGAGATATTTTTGGTGTTCACGCGGAGACGCGAAGACACGGAGGAGAGTCGCGCATGAACGCCCTTCCCACGCGCAAGGCCGAGGATTGGCGTTACAGTGATGTGGACGCTCTGGCGACCGTCTGGCCGGTGCCGGCGCCGACCCGCATCATCGTCGGGCCAGGCGCAAATGCTGCGCAGCATTTGCTGCAGCAAAATGCCGATGGCGCGGTTGTGGTGCAGGACCATGTCATTGAAATCGCGGCACAAGCGTCGCTTAGCTTTCATTTGCTCAATGTCGGCGGCAAGCTCGGCCGCGTCACCTTTGACGTGACCCTGCACGAAGGCGCCCGCTTCGACCTCAAGGCCGCGATCATCGGCGGCAGCGAGCAGACGCTGGAGATCGTCACCAGGCTGCACCATGTCGCGCCGGGCGCGACCTCCCGCCAGACCGTCCGCTCGGTGCTGGGCGGCCATGCCACCGGCAGCTATCTCGGCAGGATCGCGGTCGCGCGCGGCGCCGTCGGCACAGATGCGGAGCAGTCGGTCAAGGCGATGCTGCTGGACCGCACCGCCACCGCCAATGCCAAGCCCGAGCTGGAGATCTTCGCCGACGACGTGAAATGCGCCCATGGCGCGACGGTGGGCGAGCTCGACAAAACGGCGCTCTTCTACTGCGCCTCGCGCGGCATCGACCCGGCGGCGGCGCGGACCCTGCTGTTGCAGGCGTTCATTGCCGGCCTCTTCGACGACATGCCCGACGCTGCCGCGCGCCAACATTTCGACGAAGTCGCGCTCGCCAAACTGGAGGCGATCGCATGACCGTGCTCGACTCCCTGGTTGATGTGCGCGCCGATTTCCCCGGCGTCGATGGCTGGCATTATCTGGACACGGCCGCCACCGCGCAGAAGCCGAAGGCGGTAATCGACGCCATCGCCCGCGCTTATGGCCCCGAATATGCGACTGTCCATCGCGGCGTCTATGCGCGCTCGGCGGAGATGACCCTGGCCTTCGAGGCGGCCCGGCGGCGGGTTGCGGCCTTCGTCGGCGGGCGCGAGGAGGAGATCGTGTTCGTGCGCGGCGCGACCGAGGCGATCAACCTCGTCGCGCAGAGCTGGGGCGGCGCCAATCTCAAGGCCGGCGACCGTATCCTCCTGTCCACCCTCGAGCATCACAGCAATATCGTGCCCTGGCAACTCATCGCCGAGCGGGTCGGCGCGGCGATCGACGTGGTGCCGCTGACCAGCGACAGCCGCATCGACCTCGACGCCATGGCGGCGATGATCACGCCCGCCCACAGGATGGTCGCGCTCGCCCATGTCTCCAACGTGCTGGGCAGCACGCTGGACGTGCGCCGGGCAGCCGACATCGCCCATGCCGCGGGCGCGCTGCTCCTGATCGACGGCTGCCAGGCGGTGCCGCGCATGGCGATCGACGTGGGCGCGCTCGGCTGCGACTTCTATGCCTTTTCCGGGCACAAGCTCTATGGCCCGACCGGCATCGGCGTGCTGTGGGCCCGGGCCGACCTGCTGGAGGCGATGCCGCCCTGGCAGGGGGGCGGATCGATGATCGACCGCGTCACCTTCGACCTAACGACTTACGCCCCCGCCCCGACCCGCTTCGAGGCAGGCACGCCCGCAATTGTCGAGGTAATCGGCCTTGCCGCCGCGATTGACTATGTGACCGCCATCGGCCTCGACCGAATGGAACGGCACGAGGCCGCTTTGGTCCATGCGGCGCGTCATGCGCTGGGCGCGATCAACAGCGTGCGGGTGCTGGGGCCGGACGATAGCTCGGGCATCGTCTCATTCGTGATGGAAGGGGTGCATCCCCACGACATCGGCACCATATTGGACGAGAGCAGGGTCGCGATCCGCGCGGGGCATCATTGCGCGCAGCCGCTGATGGATCATCTGGGCGTTCCCGCGACGGCACGGGCAAGCTTTGGCATTTACAGCGACGAGAGCGACATCGCCGCCCTCGTCAAGGGGATGGAACGGGTAAGGAAGATCTTCGGATGAGCCAGGAACGCAAGCTTGCGATCGAGGAAGTCGAGACGGTGACGGCGCCGCCCAAGGCGCGCGTCGATATCGCTGCCGACAGTGCCTCCGAAACGCTGGCCCGCAAGCGCGACTATCTGGAGGGCTTCCTCCAGGAAAAGCCGGCCAGTGCCGCACCGGGCGAGCCAGGCGGCGATGTCTATGAGGGCATCATCGCGGCGCTGCGCGATATCTTCGACCCGGAAATACCGGTCAACATCTACGACCTCGGCCTCATCTACGGCGTCGATGTGACCCCGGACGGCCATGCGGTCATCACCATGACGCTGACCACGCCACATTGCCCGGTCGCCGAATCGATGCCGTCCGAGGTGGAATTGCGCGTAGGCGCGGTGCCGGGCGTCGGAAATGCCGAGGTGAACCTGGTCTGGGACCCGCCCTGGGACCCGGCCAAGATGTCGGACGAGGCCAAGCTCGAACTGGGGATGCTGTGAGCAGGAACGGTTGGAGAAGCATAGATGACTGAAGCCACCACGCGTGCCCGCCCTGCCGCCGTCACCCTGACCCCCGGTGCCGAGCAGCGCATCGCCGACCTGATGGCCCGCGCACCCGAAGGGGCGATCGGGGTAAAGCTCTCCACCCCGCGCCGGGGATGCTCCGGCCTTGCCTATTCGGTCGACTATGTGACGGAAGAAGCCAAGTTCGACGAGAAGATCGAGACGCCGGGCGGCACCTTTTTCATCGACGGCGCCTCGGTCCTCTATCTCATTGGCTCCACCATGGACTGGCGCGAGGATGACTTCACCGCCGGCTTCGTGTTCGAGAACCCCAATGCCAAGGGCTCCTGCGGCTGCGGCGAGAGCTTTACGGTCTAGGCAAGCCTGATCAGCGCACCGCCCGTGGCCGCCGAGGCGCGCACTGCGTCGAATATCGCCATGCCGGCCAGGCCATCGGCGAAGCTTGGCATGCTGACGTCGTCCTGGGGCGGAGCGCCTTCGATCGCGCGGCGCCATGCCGCGCACAGCCGGACATAAGGTGCAAGTTCAATGGCGGAGAGCATCTGCCATTCCGACGAGTGCCGGCGCGGGTCGCGGCCGAGAACGGGCGGCGGGGCAAGAAGAGATTCCGGTGGAATCGGCACTTCACGCGTGCCCTCGCGGTCGGCAAGCCAGACCGCCTTGTTGTCCAGCCAGATCGTCCCTTGGGTGCCCATTACGCGCACCATGCTGGCCAGCGGCCCCCACGCGCTGGCTGTCTGCTGGAGCGTCCCTTCCGTGCCATTGGCGAGGCGAAAACGCAGCACGAAGGAATCCTCCGCCCCGCCTTCGGGCGAAGCAAGCGACGGCAGCGCCGCGCTCAGCGACTCGAATTCGCCAAGCAGCACCCGGATCCAGTCGATCACATGTGCACCCGACGCGCCCAGCCAGCCGCCGCCCGCGTTTCGGTCGAACCACCAGGAGGGCAGGTTTACATCCGGGTCAGCGAGATATTGCACGAACTGTGTGAACGTCGCGAGCCGGGGCTCGCCGATCATGCCATCAGCGATCAAGCGCGCCATCAGGACGCGTTCGGGCGCCCAGCGAAATTCATTGCCGAGCGCATGCACCACACCGGCGCGCTCGGCCGCCTCCAGCATCAGGCGTGCCTCGGCCGCATTTATCGCAAAAGGCTTTTCGCACAGCACGTGGCAACCGTGTGCCAGCGCTGTCATGACAAGCGGGAAGTGGGTGTTGGGCGGGGTGGAGATCGCCACCGCTCGCGCGCCCGTCTCGCTGATCGCGCGATCCAGGTCGGTGAACGCCAGGGGCACGTCATTGTCGGCGGCGCGCCGGGCGGTGCGCTCTGCATCGGTCCCGACAAGACCGACAGGGTTGAACCCCGCCGCGCGGAGCGCCGGCACCTGGATACGGCAGCCAAATCCGGTCCCGGCCACCAATATGTCGGGTCCGGAGCGGGCGGTCATTTCTTGATCGGGCGGACGTTGCGCGTCCAGTAGCGGGGCAGGTCGAGCGGGCCGAGAATGCCCGGCGGCGCCTCGCACAGCGCCGGTATCGCGTTGATCACCGGCATGGCGCAGCGAAGACCCGCGCTGGGGCCGGTGGTAGGACTGCCGACCTCGATCGACAGCATCGGATCCCCCTCGATCTCGATGCGATGGACGCAGCCAAACGGGCCATAAGGCCACTTCCAGTCCTTGCCCGCGCCATGGCCGACCGCATCGACATGCTCGCATATGGCGATGGGCTGCCCGCCCGCCATCGCGCGCAGCTCGAATCGCACCGCCACAGCAGTCCCGGCCTCTACCGTGCCGAAGCCCGTCTCGATATCATGGTCGAGGCAGTCGGTCTCATAGACCGTTTCCCAGCCGTCGATCTCCACGCCCAGCACATCGGCGATGTGGCGCAGCGTCGGTTCCCAGCTGGTCTGCATGAAGCCGCCGGTGATCAGGATGGGCTGATAGCCCGGCGGCTTGCCGAAGCCGAAGAATTCGCGGCAGACATATTCGGCGGTGTAGTTGCCCCACCAGCCCAGTTCCAGCACGCGCACGCAGTCGACACGGTCGGCCGAAGCGAGCGCGGCGATCGCAAGGTCGGTGGTCGCCCAACCCGGATCAATGCCGGAAAAGAAATAGGAGCTGTTGCCCTTGCGGCACGCTGCCTCGACCGGGTCCCTGAAGCGCGCCGGGGCGGACGGCGGGTGGGCCAGCTCGAAGCCGGAGAAGGAGGCGACATTGGTGCCGCGCTCCAGGAACTTCGCGCACATCGCATAGCAGGCGTCCGCCCGGCCGATGGCATCGCCGAAGAAGGAAAGGCAATCGGCATCGAGGGCTAGCAACGCCTCAAGATTGTCGGTTGCCTTGATGCCGGTCGGCCCTTCGCCGCAAATGTCGCCGGCGTCGACCCCGACCTTGTCGGGCGACCAGACATATTGGCCGACCAGTTCCAGATCGGGGTGGTGCAAAATCCCCTTCAGCGCTGCCTTGCCGGTATTGCCAGTGCCACAATGGATGACGCGACGCTTCATGGACGACCTCCCCTCGCTTTCTGCCACGCGAATGTCCGCTCGCTTATTGGCACCACGTGTGTATACTTCTGCTCGGCGTGCAAGCATTTTCTATGCAGGTGCGCCATACGTTCCCGGATAATAAAGCGAGCTCAGTCGCGGCGTGGCGAACGGCCCGGTACAAGGGCGATGATGGAGAGGAGACAGCATGTATTTCAGCGAGTTCAAGCTGAGCTGGCAACCGCTTATGGCCGCCGCCATCGGCATGGCGCTGGGTGCGGCGCTGAGCCATTACACGATGAGCCTCTTCGGGCCGGCGCTGCTGGCCGAATTCGGCTGGTCAAAGGCGCAATTCGCGCTTCTCGGATCGGTGCCGCTGATAAATTTGCTGTTCGTGCCTCTGGCCGGCCGGTTCACCGATCGATTCGGCGCCCGCGCCGCGGCCATGGTCGGCTTTGCCATTCTGCCGCTCGGCTTCGTGGCCTTCGGCCTGATGAGCGGCAATATCATCGAATTCTTCGCGATCTTTGTCATCCAGCATATCTTCGCGATGCTGACGACATCCCTGGTCTTCTGCCGGGTCGTGGTGGAGCGATTCGACACGGCGCGCGGTATCGCCCTATCCGTCGTGATGACCGCGCCGCCGCTCGTTGGCGCAATCTCGGCGCCGGTGCTTGGCGCTCTGATAGAGGCGGAGGGTTGGCGGGCCGGCTATTTCGCGCTGGCGGCGGTCACCGGGACCGGCGGCCTGATCGCCATCCTCCTGATGGGCCGAACCCGGCGCAAGACCGTCACGCCGAAACAGGAGTTGCACCTGAGCCGGAAGGAACTGGGCGAGCTCCTCCGCCATCCCACGCTGATCCTCATCGTAGCCGGCATGTTCCTGGTGAACATTCCGCAGGTCTTTGCATCCTCCCAGCTCAAGCTGATCGTGATGGACAGCGGCGTGACGAGCGCGACCGCGACCTGGATGGTGTCGCTTTATGCGATTGGCGTCATCATCGGCCGTTTTCTCAGCGGCATCGCGCTCGACCGGGTGGAACCCCATCTCGTTGCGATCGCGGCGCTTGGCCTGCCCGCCATCGGCTATATGCTTCTCGCCTCCCACGTTACAGCCGTTGGCTTGTTGTCGTTCGGCGTGATCGTGATCGGCTTCGCGCAGGGCGCTGAAAGCGACATTGGCGCTTATCTGATCTCGCGCCGCTTCGATCTCAAGAATTTCAGCCTGCTGCTGAGTTTCCTGACAACGATGATCGGCGCTGGCAGCGCGGCGGGATCGATCCTGCTCAGCATCACGCTCAATATGACGGACAGCTATGCCCCATTCCTCGTGGTGTCGGCGGTGGGAACGCTGCTGGGCGCGGCGCTGTTCGCCATGACGGGAATGAGCCGGGCAAAGGGCCGCGCCCCCGAAGCCACCGTCGAGGAGAAGGTGATCGAACAGGCCATGGCCGGCGAAATCCCCTGAGCGCAGGGACGCCTGCGCCGGACGATAATGGCGGCGTCCCACAGCGTCATTGAGCCGCGCGCACAATGTTCCTACATTGCCCGGCCATGACGGCGACGAGCATCCTCGACCTCAGCGATCGCGCGCGCGACGTGTTTCGCGTGGTCGTCGAGTCCTATCTCGTCGCCGGGCAGCCAGTGGGTTCGCGCACCATCAGCCGCCTGTCCGGGCTCAATCTTTCGCCAGCCTCGATCCGAAACGTGATGCAGGATCTCGAGGAGGCGGGCCTGCTCGCAGCCCCGCACACCTCGGCGGGGCGCATGCCCACCGAGAGCGGCCTTAGGCTGTTCGTCGACGGCATGTTGCAGGCGGCCGAGCCTTCCGAGGAGGAGCAGCGCGCGATCGAACGCCAACTGACCGGCGAGGGTCCGATCGAGGACGCGCTTGCCGGCGCCTCGGCGGTGCTGTCGGGCCTCTCCGCCTGCGCTGGCCTGGTGATGATGCCGCGCCGCGAGATCATCGTGCGGCAATTCAGCTTCGCGCCCCTGTCCGATGCGCAGGCACTGGCGGTGCTGGTGGGCGAGGATGGCACGGTCGAGAACCGGATTATCGACCTGCCGCCCGGAGTCCGCCCGTCCATGCTGACCGAAGCGGCCAATTTTCTGACCTCACGCCTCTCCGGCATGACGCTGGCGGAGGGGCAGGCGCGCCTCGCCCAGGAGCTGAAGTCGGCCCGAAACGCCATTGACGAGGCCTCCCGCGCGCTTGTCGAGGGCGGCCTTGCCGCCTGGACCACCGACCCAATGGACCGCCCGATATTGATCGTGCGCGGCCAGGCTAACCTGATCGATGCCGCCGCCGCCGCAGATCTCGACCGGGTCCGCCAACTGCTTGACGAGCTTGAGGAAAAGAACGAGATCGCGCGCCTGCTTGACCGTGCCCGGGCCGGAACATCGACCCGCATTTTCATCGGCTCCGAAAACAAGCTCTTTTCGCTGTCGGGCTCTTCGGTCATAGCGGCGCCCTATCGCGGGCCGGGCGGGCGCGTGATCGGGGTGGTCGGTGTGATCGGCCCGACGCGCTTGAACTATGCCCGCGTGGTCCCCATGGTTGACTTCACTGCCCAGACCCTGACGAGATTGATGCAATGACCGGAATTGATGACGCTATGAATGATGCCGAAGCCGACCGCGAGGTGCAGGCCGACATGCTGCCGGAGGACCAGAGTCCCGAGGCCGCGCGGGTCGCGGCGCTGGAGGAAGAGTTGGCCGCCGCGAAGCAGGAC
Source organism: Sphingobium sp. (assembly GCA_035490755.1). Classification (GTDB taxonomy): domain Bacteria; phylum Pseudomonadota; class Alphaproteobacteria; order Sphingomonadales; family Sphingomonadaceae; genus Sphingobium. Next base: position 1,126 of record DATJLC010000291.1, on the reverse strand, counting down.
GTGCTCTACGCCCATGCCGAGACGCAAAATGTGCGCCGCCGCCTAGAGAAAGAATTGAGCGATGCGCGCGCTTATGCCGCTACCGCCTTCGCTCGTGAAATCCTGTCAGTGGCCGACAACCTGGAACGCGCGCTCGGGGCGATTCCGGAGGATTTGCGCGGGGATGAGCGCTTCAAGGGCCTGGTGTCCGGCCTCGACGCAACCATCAAGGAAATGGAGAATGTCCTGCGCAAGAACGGCGTCGAGCGCTTCGAATCGGTCGGACAGTTGCTCGATCCCAACCGCCACCAGGCGATGATTGAAATCCCCCATGGCGAGGCCGAACCGGGCACCGTCGTACAGGAAATGCAGCCCGGCTACATGATCCGCGAGCGGCTGCTCCGCCCCGCTCTGGTCGGGGTTGCCAAGGCACCGGAATAGGACGGGGCCGTTTGGCCCCTTTCACCTTCTGCATGGCTGATAATACACAGTGCCTGCGGTTCGCCGCCACGGCCATGCCATGTCCAGATAATTGCATTATGGACCGATTGCCATGGCCCAGACTTGCTTCACTCCCTTAACCTGCTATTAACCCAAGTGAAGATTTGCGGAAGCCGAATAAGATTCGGCCAAGGTCGCGGGCGCGAATTCTTTGGATGAAAAGCCTGTTGCTCGAACGATCACGCGCAGGCTGAAATGACCTGAATGCCATTTCAGCTGGCCTTTGCACTTGGGGGAATCATGACCGTCACCGCATTTGTCCGGCACTTGAAACATGGTGCCGCCGCAGCAATTGCCCTTGCCGTCGGCGCACCGGCTGAAGCCGCCCTGACCTTCAACTTCACCTTCACCGGGGGCACCAGCGTCACCGCCCAGAACGCCTTTATCGCGGCCGGCAACCGCTGGGCCAATTTGTTCACCGACGATGTCAGCATCGACCTGACCGTTGGCACCGCGGCCCTCGCCCCCAATATTCTCGGTCAAGCGCAGTCGCGTCAGGTCAACTTCGGCTATAATGCGTTCACCGCCGCTCTTGCCGCGGACATTACGAGCGCGTCCGACGTCACGGCGGTTGCCAATCTCCCTTTTGCCAACAACGGTCCCGGCTTCGACCTGCTGATCAACGGCACGTCGGACAATCCGAGCG
>DATJLC010000290.1:0-2846 GCA_035490755.1 Sphingobium sp. | reverse complement strand
CGCTGCCGGTCTGCTCATAAGTGGCGGTTTCGGCAGCGCCGCCGGAATAGCCGGATACAGCGCGGGTGACGCCGTTGACGTGCTGGAACACCCCCTGTACGCCCCAGAAGCAGCCGCCGGCAAAGACCGCCTTGGCCGAGGTGCCGGCTTCGGCAATATCCGCTGCCGGCGGCGGGATTTCCACGGGGGCTTCCTGCGCGGGCGCCGGCTGGCTCCACAGGACGGACGCAAAAGCGGGCAGGATCAGCAGGGCGGCCAATAGCGAGCGGCGGGTGTTGGTCCGGGTGGCGGGAGCGGAACTGGGCATTTGCAAAGCCTTGGTTGGAGCAATCTGCACGTCAGTTCGCTCTATATGCGCCCGCGGTTACATCAGATCAGCCGGTTCACGGCGAAATGAAGCTGAGCGGCTGACGGCGTCGGCCAAGGCTGGATCATCGAGGGGATACGCGCAAACCCTGGAAAGGGTGGCGCGAGAGACGGGGCTCGAACCCGCGACCTCCGGCGTGACAGGCCGGCGCTCTAACCAACTGAGCTACTCCCGCAGCGAGGGAACGCAAGGCGTTCCTGCAACGTGGCGTCCGTTTACCGAGCGCCCATGATCAAGTCAAGCGACCAAATCCGGAATGATGCGACATTTTCAAGAACGCCGGCTTTCACTGTGGAAAAAGCACGCTCGAACAGCCGCTAGCGTGCGTTTGTTCATGTGACGCGGAAGAACGACGCGCCTGCGACGCGCAGCACCCATATGCCGCGCATCACGCGAAACCGGAATGTCATCGAAATGGGATGGTGGGCGATGACGGGCTCGAACCGCCGACATCTTCGGTGTAAACGAAGCGCTCTACCAACTGAGCTAATCGCCCCCGGGACCTGACGGTCCGAAGCAAGGTGGCCCTGATTAGGGCCCCTGCCCGCCAGCGTCAACCGGCAAAAATGAAATGGCCCCGGCGCCAGGCGCTCGGGGCCGATCAGCATACCGATCCAGGGCGGTTTCTACCGACCCCTTGCGGTCTTAGTTGATCGCGTCCTTCAGACCCTTGCCGGGCTTGAACTTGGCCTGGTTCGAAGCCGGGATCTTGATCTCAGCGCCGGTGGCCGGGTTGCGGCCGGTCGAAGCCTTGCGCTGCGACACGGCGAAGGTGCCGAAACCAACGAGACGGACTTCTTCACCGGACTTCAGCGAGCCGGTGATTGCCTCGAACACTGCGTCAACCGCTTCAGCGGCCTGTGCCTTGGTGATCGTCGCCTTGTCGGCGACGACGCCAACCAGATCGTTCTTGTTCATAGCGTTTCCTCACAGTGAATTGCCCGCCCCGCTGGCGAACCCTGAAATGCGGCAACCCTTGGTCGATTCTGCTCGAAAGGCAAGGATTTCCGGGGTTTTTGCGAGGCCGGACGGTGCAATGCTGTTAATGGACCGGAAAAATTGTCCCGACAAGTCCGGTTTGTGAGTTTTTCCCGGTTTTCCGGGCTTTCCTGCGGAGTTCGCGCCTATTCACCGGCCGCCGGGACCGGCGCCATGTGGCGCCGGATGCCCAACATCAGTGGCAATGCCAATAGGTAGATTCCGGCCCCGATGATCCAGATCAGCCCCGGCCAGGTGTCGCTGACGCCAAAATACATGAAGCTGAAGAAGACCGGGCCGAAGATGGAAGCCAGGCTGACGAGGCTGGCCAGCACGCCCTGGAGCTGCCCCTGCTTGTCGGCATCCACCTGCTGGGTGGTGACCGATTGCAGCGCCGGCATGCCGATGCCGCCCAAGGCGAATAGCGGCGCCAGGGCAAAGAGAATCCAGCCCTGCGTGGCAAAGCCAACAATGACCAGCGCGGTTAGTTCGCAGGCCATCCCAACGATCAGCGCCCAGCGCTCGCCGAGCCTGGCGACGGCCGGACCGGTGAGGAAAGCCTGGGCACCGGCATGAAACACGCCGAACGCGCCAAGCGACAGGCCGATCATCAGGCCGTTCCACTGGAAGCTGTCCTCGCCGAACATGGCCCAGATGGTGCCATACATGGTGCCGACGAAGTTCATGATGACGAAGATGGCCATCAGGGGAATCAGCGCCCTGAAGGTCAGGGCCCATTTGAGCGGCTTGAACGGGTTGAGCGTATCCCAGGTGAAGCTGGCCCCCTCCGTGCCCTTGCGCGATTCCGGCAGGACGAACAGTGCCAGGGCAAAGTTGACGCCGTTGAGGACAGCTGCGGCGATGAAGGGCGCCCGCACCCAGAAATCGCCCAGGACGCCACCAAGCACGGGCCCGATGATGAAGCCGATGCCGAACATGGCGTGGAACAAGCCGAAGCGGCCGGCACGTTCCTCTTCGCTCGAAATGTCGGTGATATAGGCCGTGGCCACCGCCATGTTGGCGCTGGTAATGCCGGAAATGGCGCGGCCCAGCACGAGCATCCAGAGCTCGGGTGCGAAGGCCATGATCAGGTAGTCGATGGCGGCGCCTGCCAGGGACACCAGCAGCACCGGCCGGCGGCCGAAGCGGTCGCTGAGCACGCCGAGAATGGGCGAAAACAGGAACTGGCATGCCGAATAAAGCGCCAGCATGAGGCCGAGCAGCGTCGCCACTTCGGAGATGTGGCCGACATCGCGCAGCAGCGCCGGCAGAATCGGGAAAATCAGGCCAATGCCCACGGCATCGAGCGTGACGGCGGCGAGAATGACGACGAGGGCCTTGTTCAAGGGATGCTCCTGTTGCTTCGCCTGCGGCCGGCAGCTGGACGTAGGGTGTTCACGGGCCCGTTACAAGCCCGCTACCTTATGACGGATGGTGCTGACAGAATTCGACAGGAGTAGCTCGGCTGTCAGTGCCGAAGCAATTGAATGCAGTCTAGGGT
>DATJLC010000289.1:0-25465 GCA_035490755.1 Sphingobium sp. | reverse complement strand
GTACCACTCTGCTTCTATCCGCTGCCCGCCACGAACACGGATGGCGATGGCTTGTTCCAGGGCGGCATTGCCGACCTGTGCGTTGCCCGTCTGGAATGCAGCATCGGCAAGCGCCACCTGGCTAGGCACCGAGACATAGCCGAGACGATTGGCATAGGCGACTTGTGTGGCTGCGGTCCTGTAATCACCGAGCATGGCCGAAATAATTCCGGCCAAAGCATGCAATTCCGCCGTTCGGCCGCTGGGGGCCGCCCCGGACTCCAGCATCAAGTCGAGTGCCTGTCGCTGGGCCTGCAGGTCGCCCTTAGCGGCGGCGGCCTGCAGCATCAGCTGTCCTGACGTGTATTTCTCGAAAGGTTGGTCTGCGCCGGCGGAAAGCACCCTGGCTCCCTGCAGGGCGCCGGCCATGTCACCATCGGCCAAGCTACGCGCCACGCCGCCCGCCGACATGCGGAAGGCATCGTCCATGACATAGGCCACCTCAGCGAATGCCTGCGTGGTGAAGAGCCCCGCGCCAGCAAGACCCATCGCGGCCGCCGCGAAATATCGCAATGGCCCGATGCGTGCACCATCAATCATGAGCGATGTCCTTACTGGCTTCCCTCAGGCCGACTTGGATGACAGCCACAAAGCCCAGAAATCGGCAATTGTCTTGCGATTACCGGGTTTCGTCACTGCCGCGAAGGCGGCCTTGGCGCCGGCAATATTACCGGAATTCGCCAGTGATATGCCAAGACGGGTATTGACTTCGTCCGTGTCCACACCGCCCTTGGTCATGGCAAGACGGTAGAGTTCGGCAGCCTTGGCATAGTCACCATAGGCCATATAGGCATTAGCGGTGACAGCTGCAGTACGGCCATTCGCGGCCTTCGCTGCATCTGCCGCTGCAGCGGGCAGTGACGCCTTGTCCTTCGCGATGCCGGTGTTCGCAATTTGATATTGGTCAGCAAGCTGCGTCGGAGAGAGAGTGCCCGCCGCGCGGCCACGGTCGATAACCGCTTTCGCCTCGCCGATGAGACCACCCTTCATCGCCGCATCGACATATTCGCCATAGCTGTATGCGTCCTTAAGGGCGCCAGTCGCCGCCATCAGGCGAAGCAGGTCGAGATTTTCCTCGCGCGTCATTTCGCGATGTGCATCCTGATAGGACCGCAAGGCAATGCGCCAATTCTCTGGGTTGGGATCAAGCTTCAGCGCTTGCGCCGTCCACTGCGGCAGGTCGGGCGAACCAGCCAAAGCGGCAACGCGGAACCCGCGGGAGTACCAGCTGCCCGGAACAGCTTGTCCAGCCGCGGTCTGAAGCTCCACGGCCTTCTTCAGATGTGGCAGGCCCTGCAACGCGATCGCCTTGCCGGCGGGTGTCAGCTGATTACCGGCGACATTGGTGAAGGCCTTGCCGAAATGGCTTTCAGCCAGTGTTACATAAGGCTCGGCACCGCCATAATTGGCTGCGATTGTGTGATTGAAATGCTCAATGGCCTTGTCAAAATCTTTCGCCTTCAAGGCAAACTGCCCGACGTACAAATGAAACTTGGCCGCGTCCGCCGCGTTCACCTTGCCGGACGCGAGCATCTTTTCGAGACCAGCGCGCTGTGCAGCTTCATCGTTGAGGCCAAGGCCGTTGTTTAAGAGCATGCTACCAAGAATATATTGATCGTCAGCGCTCTGCGCGTCCTTTTCCGCTGCGGCGATCATGGCCTTCGCGCCAGCAAAATCCTTGGCCTTATGAAGCTTGTCGACCTCCTGATAGATCTTGACCATGGCCGGACCGGGTTTGAGCTGCGGCGCATCCTTCTTGGCTGCCAGAGCCGAAACCGGCGCGACCGTAACGGCAGTCGCCGTCGCAAGCATCAGTCCAAGAGCGAACGCAGACTTAAAACGCATCAGGCATCTCCATTTTATTACGTCTTCGCACGAAGCGATCGCAGTGTCGCATATCGCTCGTCGGGTGAATGGCATTTGAATGGGGCTATACTGACGCCGCCCAGCCTTGTCATGTGGGATATGTTAACCTCGAGCCCGGTTTTCGGCAGGTGAGTCGCGATGACAAACGGCTCGGCACTGGTCCGCCAACGCGCTTTTGGCTGGCATTGATGGCGGCGGGGCACTAGGGCTTTTCTATCCTGCGTATGTGACCCAAAAGAGAAGAGATTAGCCTTGCCCAGCGACGACACTGTCCTCGCCGATCCGTCGGACATCAGCCCCATCAACATCGTCGACGAGATGAAGTCGAGCTATCTCGACTACGCCATGTCCGTGATCGTCGCCCGCGCCCTGCCCGACGTGCGTGACGGCCTGAAGCCGGTGCACCGCCGCATCCTGTTTGGCGCGCATGAGCAGAATTTCACCTGGAACCGACCCTACCGCAAATCGGCGCGCATCGTCGGTGACGTGATGGGTAAATATCACCCACACGGTGACGCCTCGATCTATGATGCCCTTGCGCGCATGACGCAGGACTGGTCGATGCGCGTGCCCCTGATCGACGGCCAGGGCAATTTCGGCTCGATGGACCCCGATCAGCCGGCGGCGATGCGGTACACCGAGGCACGCCTGGCCAAGGTGGCCAATGCCCTGCTCGATGACCTCGACAAGGACACCGTCAACTTCCAGCCCAATTATGACGGTAGCGAGCACGAGCCGCAGGTGCTCCCTGCGCGCTTCCCCAACCTGCTGGTCAACGGTGCTGGCGGCATCGCGGTCGGCATGGCGACCAATATCCCGCCGCACAATCTGGGTGAGGTCCTGCGTGCCTGCAAAGCCTATATGGACAATGGCGCGATCACGACCGCCGAGTTGATGGAGATCGTGCCCGCGCCCGATTTCCCCACCGGCGCCCTCATTCTCGGTCAGGCCGGCGCACGGTCGGCCTATGAGACCGGGCGTGGATCGGTCATCATGCGCTCGCGGCACGTGATCGAGACCGGGCGTGGCGATCGCCAGTCGATCGTGCTCACCGAAATCCCCTATCAGGTCGGTAAGTCCGGTCTTGTCGAGAAAATTGCCGAAGCCGCCAAGGATCGCCGGATCGAGGGCGTCAGCGACATTCGCGACGAATCCAACCGCGAGGGCGTGCGGATCGTTATCGATCTCAAGCGCGACGCGACGCCGGAAGTGGTGCTGAACCAGCTTTGGCGCCACACCCCTGCCCAGTCGAGCTTCCCGGCCAACATGCTGGCTATCCGGGGCGGGCGTCCCGAACTTCTGAACCTGCGCGATATCATCGAGGCGTTCGTCCGCTTCCGCGAAGAGGTGATCACGAGGCGCACCAAGTTCGAACTGGCCAAGGCCCGCGAACGGGCGCACATCTTGCTCGGCCTCGTCATCGCCGTCACCAATCTCGACGAGGTGGTGAGGATCATCCGCGGATCGGCCAGTCCCGCCGAGGCCCGCGAGAAGCTGATCGCGCGCGAATGGCCATCGGCCGAGATCATGCCCTATATCAGCCTGGTCGAAGCCTATGACGGCGCCGCTGAGGGCGACAGCTACCGCCTGTCCGAGGTTCAGGTCCGTGCCATCCTCGACCTGCGCCTGCATCGCCTGACCGCGCTCGGCCGTGACGAGATCGGCAGCGAGCTGCAAGGGCTCGCCAACGCCATCGCGGGATATCTGGAGATACTGGGCGACCGGGTTCGCCTTTTCGCCGTCATGCGCGAGGAGTTCGATGCCATCGAGGCGGAGTTCGCCACACCGCGCAAGTCGACCATCGCACCGGCCGCAGACGGTATTGAGGACGAAGACCTGATCGAGCGTGAGGACATGGTCGTGACCGTGACCATGCAGGGCTATATCAAGCGCACCCCGCTCGACACCTTCCGGTCACAGAACCGGGGCGGCAAGGGCCGCGCGGGCATGGCTACCAAGGACGAGGATGTGGTGACCGAACTGTTCGTCACCTCCACGCACAATCCGGTCCTGTTCTTCTCAACCCATGGCAAGGTTTATCGCTTGAAGGTCTGGCGCCTGCCGGAAGGCGGCCCGGCGACGCGCGGGCGACCGATGATCAACCTGCTGCCGCTGGCGGAGGGAGAGACCATCCAGACGGTCCTGCCCCTGCCCGAGGACGAGGCGAGTTGGAAGGACCTGCACATCGTTTTTGCGACCTGCCGCGGCACCGTTCGCCGCAACAGCATGGACGCGTTCGCCAATGTGCCATCCAACGGCAAGCTGGCAATGCGCTTCGACGAGGGGTCGGACGACCGGCTTATCGGCGTCGCCTTGCTGACCGAGCAGGACGATGTCCTTCTCGCCACGCGCCAGGGCAAGGCCGTGCGCTTTGCCGCGACCGACGTGCGTGAGTTCCAGAGCCGGACGGCTACGGGCGTGCGCGGCATGACGCTGAAGGAGGATGACGAGGTCATCTCCCTTTCCATTCTGCACCGCGTTGGCACCAGTCAGGAGGAGCGCGAGGAGTATTTGCGCTATGCGCCCTGGAAGCCGGATCGGGAAGGCGCATCAGCCCTGCCGGCCGAACGTTTCGAGGAGCTTTCAGCCCGCGAGGAGTTCATCCTCACCGTTTGCGCGAATGGCTATGGCAAGCTGTCCTCGGCCTATGAATATCGCCGCACCAATCGCGGCGGCCAAGGCATCACCAATATCGACAATATCGCCCGCAACGGCCGTGTTGTCGCCTCATTCCCCGCCACGCGCGAGGACCAATTGATGCTCGTGACCGACCAGGCCAAGCTGATCCGCATCGGCCTCGACAGCTTGCGCGTGATCGGTCGCGGCTCGGCGGGCGTGCGCCTGTTCGACGTTGCGGATGACGAGCATGTCGTTTCCGCGGCGAAGATTGAGGAAAATGGCGAGGACGAAGCAGAACTCGGCTGAGCCCTGTTTTGTTCACCTGACAGGATGGCGCCGGAGGGCGCCTTATTTCGAGAGGTTCTCGATCTTGGCGTTAAGCGCGGCCAGTTGGGCCTTCAGCTCGGCGACTTCCGACGAAGTCTGAGCCGCGTCGGTTTGCTCCTCGGCAGGCATGGTGCCAGGCCGGAACGCGCTGGCCGCGGCATTGAACATTTCCATGTTGCGCTTGGCGATCTCCGCGAAGGGACCGCCGGCGAAGGCGCCTTCCATGGCCTGCTGGAATTGAAGCTGGTTCTTGCGGAACGCGTCCATGCTTGCTTCCAGATATTGCGGCACGAGCGACTGCATCGAATTGCCATAGAGGGAGATGAGCTGCCGCAAGAAGCTCACTGGCAGCATGTTCTCGCCCCGCTGCTCCTCCTCCATGATGATCTGGGTCAGGACATTGTGCGTGATATCCTCGCCGGTTTTGGCATCCACGACCACAAAATTCCGGCCTTCGCGTGTCATCTGCGACAACAGATCAAGCGTGATGTAGCTTGACGTTTCGGTATCATAAAGCCGCCGATTGGCGTACTTCTTGATAACGACAGTCTGAGACGCTTCACCGGTTTTTGATTTTGCCATGCAAGACACTCCTGCCCCATTTTCCGTGACTCTACCACCTTCTCATGTCGCACCGCAACACGGCCCGCGGCCGCTGCCATTATTTTTGGCAATTTTGTGGCGTGAGACACAAGGGGACCCTGGCTTTCGCAAGCGGGCTTTCGCGGGTTTACGTCGCTTTCAAACCGTTGCGCGGCAAACGCCCGCAAATGTGAAGCGATGTATCGCCGAACAGGGGCGCGCGAAATTGCTCCAAATTGAGGCAGTTTCGCCTGTAAGGCAGCGAGGCAGGCCGGTCATTTTCATACCGTCTCTAATCAACCCACCCGATGTGCTTGATCTCGCCCCGGACAATAGTCTGCTACGCTTTCTCGCAAGTCAGGGACACGAGGTTTACCAGATCGACTGGGGGACACCTGGTCCGGCCGACCGGGACCAAGACGTGGCGGCTCACGTCACCGAATTGCTGCTGCCTCTCGTTGAACGCTTCTCCGATGGCCCGGTATTTGTCGGCTATTGCCTGGGCGGAACCATGGCAATCGCAGCGGCATCCCTGATGTCCTGCGGCGCGCTCGCAACAATCGCTGCCCCCTGGTATTTCGATGCATATCCCGAGGAGTTCAGGACCCAGACCACGACCACGTGGCAAGCAAACCAGAGTGCTTGTGACCGTCTGGGGCTTATGCCCATGGAAGTGCTACAGGGCGGCTTCTGGTCACTTGATCCTCGTCGGACCATCGCCAAATATGCCGATTTTGCCGATCTATCCCAGGATGATCCGAAATTCCAGTCGTTCCTGCTGCTGGAGGACTGGGTGAACGAGGGGGCCCCCCTTACCTATGCCGCTGGTCATGAACTCATCGAACAGTTTTATGGCGCAAATTTTCCGGGTAATGGCAGATGGCGCGTTGGCGGGCGGATCATCGATCCCGGCGCGCTATCCTGTCCGAGTTTGGCGATCGCCTCCACGACAGACCGGTTGGTACCCTATGGAGCTACCCCTCCTGCAACAGAGGGGCTGTCGCTTGATCTTGGGCATGTTGGTATGGTGGTCGGGCGAGCAGCGCCGGATCGACTCTGGAAGCCCCTGTCGGCGTGGCTTTCAGAGCAAGGGGCATGATGTTAGACCCTGGCCCAACATGCCGTACATAAGGAAATTTTACCCATGAGCGATATTGTCATTACTGCCGCCAAGCGTACCCCTGTGGGCAGTTTCCTCGGCGCTTTCGCAGCAACCCCTGCACATGAACTGGGCCGGATCGCTATAGAGGCCGCGCTCGTCGATGCGGGCGTTCAGCCGGCGGAAGTGTCAGAGGTGATCCTCGGTCAGGTGCTGACCGCCGGACAAGGGCAGAATCCGGCACGTCAGGCGGCGGTCAACGCTGGCATACCCGTCGAGCGGACGGCTATCATTATCAACCAGTTGTGCGGATCAGGCTTGCGCTCCGTGGCTCTGGCAGCGCAGGCTATTGCGCAGGGCGATGCGACCATCATGGTCGCCGGCGGCCAGGAAAACATGTCGATCGCCCCCCATGCACAGATGCTGCGCGGCGGTACCAAGATGGGTCCGGTGAGCTTCACGGACACCATGGTGCATGACGGGCTGACCGACGCTTTCCACAACTATCACATGGGTATCACTGCGGAAAATCTGGCGGAAAAATATCAGATCACACGCGACGCGCAGGATCGGTTTGCAGCGGCCAGCCAGAACAAGGCGGAAGCGGCCAGGGCGGCGGGACGTTTCCGCGCGGAGATCGCCCCGGTCACGATTAAGGGACGCAAGGGCGATACCGTTGTCGATCAGGACGAATATATCCGCACCGGCGCCACCGTCGAGGCCATGCAGGCGCTCAAGCCGGCATTTCGCAAGGATGGCACCGTCACGGCGGGCAATGCCAGCGGCATCAATGACGGCGCGGCGGCAATCGTTGTCATGACCGCAACCGAGGCTGCCCGGCGCGGCGCGGCGATACTCGCACGCATCGTCTCTTCTGGCACCTGCGGCGTGGACCCTGCGATTATGGGCATCGGCGCTGCTTTCGCTTCGCAAAGGGCACTCGACAAGGCCGGCTGGTCAGTGGCCGACCTCGACCTGATCGAGGCCAATGAAGCCTTTGCGGCGCAAGCGCTGGCTGTCGGTCAGGAGCTGAACTGGGATCCGGATATCGTCAACGTCAATGGCGGCGCGATTGCGATCGGCCATCCGATCGGCGCATCTGGCGCGCGCATCCTTTGCACACTGCTGCACGAAATGATTCGGCGTGACGCCAAGAAGGGTTTGGCAACCTTGTGCGTGGGCGGCGGGATGGGCGTGGCCATGTGCCTCGAGCGCTGATCCTCGCCCAATGCACCCCTCATATGGTTCATTTGCCAACTGCGAATGAATTGCGAACTCCGGAGTTTGACAGCCAGCGGAAAAAATGATGAGATAACTCATCCACTTCGGAGATAATTGAGCAATACCGGGCATTTCCCCAACTGTACAAAAAGATTGAAGCGGCAGTACCGGTGGACCGGTCAGTTCGCCTTGTCGGGGAAAGGCGAAGTATCATGAGGACCGAATCCTACGAGCAGTTTTGGGTAGGTGCAGAGGAACTGATGGACTCCAGACCCGACCTGGCAGATGCACTCGCCACCAAGGCACGGCTGGAGGCCGTTCTCTGGACCGCAATGGATGCAATCATCACGATTGACGAAGCCCACAGGATCGTCTTCTTCAATCCGGCGGCGGAGGAGATGTTCGGGCTTGCGAATGCCGAGGCAATAGGACAGCCGATCGAGAGGTTCATACCAGAACGCTATCGTAAGCCGCATTCCGCGCATATCCGGCGTTTTGGCCAGACAGGCGCTACAGGGCGGCGCATGGGGGCCTTGGGCGCGATCAGCGCATTGCGGGTCGAAGGCACGGAATTTCCAGTCGAAGCCTCGATATCGCAGGCCGTCGTTGGCGGGCAGCGATACTCTACGGTCATCCTGCGCGACGTGACGGAACGCCTGGCCAATGAAGAAGTAAGGCTGTTGCTGGCGCGTGAGGTCGACCACCGCGCCAAGAACGCGCTCGCGCTGGTCCAGGCCCTTGTCTCGCTTACCCGCGCACCGACCTATGAAAGCTTTGTGGAAGCCGTGGAGGGCCGTGTTGCCGCCCTCGCCCGCGCCCACTCCCTGCTGGCCCGCAATCAATGGTCGGGCGGCAATATGCGGCAGATCATTCGCGAAGAGGTGGCCGCCTATGTCGGCCAGGGTCAAGTGGTTTACGAGGGACCTGACGTGCTGCTGGCTGCGAAGGCCGTGCAGCCGGTCTCGCTGCTGCTGCACGAATTGGCGACCAATGCCGTGAAATATGGCGCGTTGTCAGTGCCGGAAGGGCGCCTGCACGTGAGTTGGAGGGTCGAGCCCCCCGGGGAGTTGATCCTGGAATGGCGCGAACTTGGCGGTCCGCCTGTCACTACACCCAAGCAGAAGGGCTTTGGATCGACGCTGATCTCCACGGTCACGGCACGACAGCTCAATGGGACGGTGACTGTGACCTTTGATCCCTCCGGGATCATTGCCAAGGCCAAATTACCCGCCGAGATCGTCAGAAAGTATCAGGGGCCGGTCGCCGACAAGGTCGAAAAGACGGAGGAGGAAGCAAGCGCCACAGATGAGAAGGCGGAACGTGGAAAGATCCTGTTGGTCGAGGACGAAGTACTGATTGCCATGCAGATGGCTGAGGTGCTGTCCGAGGCCGGATGGGACGTCATCGGACCGGCCACGGGTATTTCCCAGGCCCTCGCCTTGCTCGGCAGTGAAGGACGACCTGATGTTGCCGTGCTCGATGTCAATCTTGACGGTGAGATGGTGGGACCATTGGCCGAAAATCTACGCAACGTCGGCGTGCCTGTGGTGCTGTGCACAGGGTATGAAACGATCGACGACAGCCGTCTCAAGGGTTGTCCCATGATTCGCAAGCCCGCGAATATCCGCCAGCTTCTCGCCGGCATCAAGAGCGCCATGAACCCGCTACCCAACTGAGCGGGTCAGGTCCAGTAGCGATCGTATCGGCTGCCGAGGCTGGTCAGCAGTTCATATTGCGACATTCCAGACGCAGCTGACGCCGCTGGCAGGTCGAACGCGGCCTCAAGCCAGTCTCCCTCCGCCAGTTTCGGTCTGGCACTCACGTCGACGGCAGTGAGGTCCATGGATACGCGTCCAAGGACCGGCATGATCGCGCCATCATCGGCAAGAAAATGCCCTGTGCCGGAAAAGCCGCGAAAATAACCATCGGCATAGCCGAGGTTGAGGATCGCGACCTCGCGCGGACGTTCGGCGACATAGGTGGCACCATAGCCGACTGAAGCGCCCCTCGGAATGCTTCGTCGTTGAACGATCTGGGCGCGCAGCCGGGCCACCTGACGGATATGTCCGGCCGCCTCCTGCCTCGGTATGCCGCCATAGAGCGCCAGGCCAGGCCGCGTCAGGTCGAAATGGAAGTCCCGGCCGAGCAGTATCCCGGCGCTGTTGGCAAGGCTTTTCCGCCGGGCCCTGCTCATGCTGGCGACTGCGGCAAAGATCTCCTGCTGACGCTCGGTCAGAGGATGCTCCTCATCAGCGCAGGCGAGATGACTCATCAGCGTGTCGATCACAAGACCATCGAGCGCGCCGCCCGCCACCACCGACGGGTCAAGTCCCAGCCGGTTCATGCCCGTGTCGATCATGATGTCGCAGGCGCCCCCGCCCCCTTCACGCCAAAGCGCCAATTGGCCGAGCGTGTTGAGCACGGGCTTCGCCTGAAGCCTTGTGGCGATGGCCATGTCCTCGGGCCGGACTCCGTGCAGAACCGATACCCCGGCATCCCCGATGTGGGGATGCAAGGCAACGGCTTCGGCCCAGGTCGCAACGAAGAAATCGCGGCAGCCCGCAGCCTTCAGATGACGCACGACCTCCACCGCGCCAAGGCCATAGCCATCCGCCTTGACCGCAGCGCCGCAGACCGCACCGCCACTCTGACGGGCAAGCCATTGCCAGTTATGGCGAAGGGCGCCCGAATCGAGTTGGAGCGCGACGGGCGCGGGCGGCGGCAGGATCATCAGCTGACGCGATACCTCAGGCTCTGGCAGGCTTGACAGCGAATTCGCGTGTGTCCCTCAATCCCCAGAGCGCAACGATCAATGCAATAGCGACAATCACCATTGTGTACCACAATCCGGCATAGGGATTGCCGGTGCGGGCAACGATGTAGCTCGATATCAGCGGCAGGAAGCCCCCGAAATATCCGGTCCCTATGTGGTACGGGATCGACATGGAGCTGTAGCGTATTGCGGGAGGAAACATCTCCGCCAACAACGCGGCGACAGGACCATAGGTGGCGCCCGACAGAGCCGACAGGACAAGCAGGCCGAGGACGATCAAAGCGACATTGCCACCCGACGGCTTCTGAGGCGAGAAATCATATCCGGCGGCCTCTAGTGCCGGCCTGATGGCCTCGGCATCGCCGATCGGCAGTACCGAACTGCCGATCGTCATGCGCGCGACGGCAGAGTCGCCGGGCGCCGGCTGTTTCAGGGTGTAGTGCACCCCCAGCTTGCTCAGCTCTCCGAGGGCTTGGCCGCAGGGGTTCTTCTGCTTTTCGGCAAACAGGTCGAAGGCACATTCATTCGCGATGACGGTTACGGGCGCCTGTCTGGCCGCCTCCGCCTGCCCCGGATTTGCGGCGTGCCCCATCAGCCAGAAAACCGGGAACAAGAGTACAAGGGCCAGCGCGTAGCCGATCACAATCGGTTTCTTACGCCCCACCTTGTCCGACAGATGTCCGAACAGGATGAAGAAACCCATGCCAACCAAGGCAGAGCCACCAACGATGATCTCTGCCCAGGTGCCATCCATGCGCATCGGCCCGCGCAGGAAACTGAGGCCTGTGAACATGGCCGTGTACCAGATTACGGTAAGGCCGGCGGCAATACCGAACAGCGCGACAAATATGCGCTTTTTATTGCCGGGATAGGTGAAGCTGTCCTTGATAGGATTGCCGGAAACCTCGCCCGCTTCCTTCATCGCCTGAAAGACTGGGCTCTCCGACAGCTTCATACGCATCCACAACGAAATGGCGAGCAGCAGTAGCGACAGCAGAAAAGGTACGCGCCAAGCCCATGCATCCCATTGTTCGTCGGAGAAAATCGCCTTGCAGCCAAGCACAACGATCAAGCTCAGCACGAACCCACCGACCACGCTGGCCTGGATATAGCTGGAGAAATAGCCCGCGCGCCCGCGCGGCGCATGCTCCACGACATATATCGCGGCGCCGCCATACTCGCCGCCCAGCGCAAGTCCCTGCAACACGCGCAGCACGATGACGAGCAGCGGGGCAGCCATGCCGATCGACTCTGCGGAGGGAATCAGGCCGACGCCTGCGGTTGCCACGCCCATCAAGGCAACCGTCGCGAGGAAGGTATATTTGCGTCCCAGCCTGTCGCCCAGATAGCCGAACAGGACCGCACCCAGCGGGCGAAAGCCGAAACCGACCGCAAAGCCCGCCCAGACCAGCAGCTCGCGCAGGACGGCATTGTCGGCGGGGAAGAAGGTCCGGCCGATGATGAGCGACAGCGTCCCGTAGATGAAGAAGTCGTACCATTCGAAGACGGTGCCGGCCGACGATGCGCCAATCACCAGGCGCATGTCGCTCGGCTTTACTGTCTCACCTTCAGGCGCCAATGCGCTCGATGCCATCACCCTCTCCCCCGAGGAACCATCGTCGATGTGCCCGCTGCCTTGCCCAAACGCAAGGGGCGCCCGCCCTATTCGAGCTCGAGAATGATGGCGTCCACGGCCAGGCTTTCGCCAACAGCCGCATTCACGATCTTGACGGTCGCCGCCTTCTCTGCGCGCAGGATATTTTCCATCTTCATCGCCTCGATGACGGCAAGCGGTTGCCCCGCCTCCACCTTGTCGCCTTCCGCGACGTGCAGCGCGACGAGAAGGCCGGGCATCGGGCAGATAAGATATTTGGAGAGATCCGGCGGCACCTTCTCGATCATGTGCTGGGCGAATGGCGCAACGTGGGCGGGCAGAACCCGCACTGCGTGGCTGGCGCCCCTCGTGGTCAGCTTGAAGCCACCCCGGATGGGCGCGATGCGTACCGCGAGCGGCTCGCCTTCAAACTCCGCCTCAACGATCCGGTCGCCCGGCGTATATTCAAGGCTCATGTCGAGCGGTTCGCCATCCACCGTCACGGCATCGCCGTTAATGAAGACATTGTGCAGTTCATCGCCGATCTTGACTTCCCAGCCGGTCGGCGGGGGGAGGCGCTTGCCCAGTTGTCCATCAATCCGCCGGGCTCGGTCCGCCTGAGCCATGCCGGCGAAGGCTGCGATTGCGGCGAGCTTGACCGGCAGGCCTGGCGCCATCGCCGCGCCCTGGAACCCATCCGGGAACTCCTCTGCGATGAACCCGGTGGTGAGCCGCCCTTCGCGAAAGCGTGGGTGCTGCATCAACGCGGAGAGGAAATCGACATTGTGCCCCAGCCCCTCCAGCTCGAACCGGTCGAGCGCCGCGATCTGGAGGTCTATGGCTTCCTCGCGCGTGTCGGCATAGGTGATGAGCTTGGCGATCATCGGATCGTAGAACATGGACACCTCGCCGCCCTCGACGACACCGTCGTCGACGCGCACGCCCTCCATCTCCTCAGGCGGGGTATAGCGCACCAGACGACCCGTCGACGGCAGGAAGCCGCGATAGGGATCCTCGGCATAGACGCGGTTTTCGATCGACCAGCCGTTGATCTTCACATCATCCTGGGTGAAGGCCAGCTTCTCGCCATTGGCAACGCGGATCATCTGCTCGACGAGATCGAGGCCGGTGATCTGTTCGGTGACCGGATGCTCCACCTGCAGGCGGGTGTTCATCTCGAGGAAGTAGAAACCTTCACCCGTCGTGTCCGTGCCGGAGACGATCAGTTCCACAGTGCCGGCGCTGAAATAGCCGACCGCACGGGCCAGAGCGACGCACTGCTCGCCCATCTTCTTGCGCATTTCGGGGCTGACGAAGGGCGACGGCGCTTCCTCCACCACCTTCTGGTGGCGACGCTGGATCGAGCATTCGCGCTCGTTGAGGTAAACAATATTGCCATGCTGGTCGCCCAGCACCTGGATTTCGATGTGGCGCGGGCTCTCGATGAACTTCTCGATGAATACCCGGTCGTCGCCGAAGCTGGCGAGACCTTCCCGCTTGGTCGCCTCGAAGCCCTCGCGCACGTCCTGTTCGGAATAGGCAAGACGCATGCCCTTGCCGCCGCCACCGGCCGACGCCTTCATCATGACGGGATAGCCGATGTCGTTGGCGATGCCCACGGCATGCTCGGTATCCTCGATCTCGCCGACAAAGCCGGGCACGACGTTGACTCCGGCCTGCTTGGCCAGCTTCTTGGACTCGATCTTGTCGCCCATGGCGGCGATTGCATTGGCCGGCGGGCCGACAAAGATGATGCCCTCGGCGTCCAGCGCCTTGCGGAAGCTCTCGCGCTCGGAGAGGAAACCGTAGCCGGGGTGGACCGCGTCGGCGCCGGTCGCCTTGCACGCCTCGATGATCTTGTCGGCGAGCAGATAGGACTGCGCGGCGGGCGGCGGGCCAAGATAGACCGCCTCATCCGCCATCAGCACATGCGGTGCGCGCGCATCAGCGTCCGAATAGACGGCGACTGTCGCGATGCCCATCTTTCGCGCGGTGCGGATGACGCGGCAGGCGATCTCGCCGCGGTTTGCGATCAGGATTTTGGTAATTGCCATTGCTAAACTTGCCCCAGTCCTATTCCAGCCGCCGTTCCCGGCGGGTCATTCCATTCAACCAATCAGTCCGTCACCCCTGAACTTGTTTCAGGGTCCATTCTTCCTCACGCTCCGCAGGCGCGGGCTGCACAATGGATGCTGAAACAAGTTCAGCATGACGATGTTGGTGAAAGTTCACTCCGCAGCCTCTTCCAGATGCCCATGCGGTGCGGCGCGCATCGCCGTCAGCCCCAGCTTCGCGAACAGAGCCGCGTCGCTGTCGTCGCCCGCATTAGGTGCTGTCAGCAGGCGGTCGCCCGTGAAGATGCTGTTCGCCCCCGCCATGAAGCAGAGCGCCTGACAGGCTTCGCTCATGCTCTCGCGGCCCGCCGACAGGCGCACCATCGATTGCGGCATGACGATGCGCGCGACCGCAACGGTGCGGACGAACTCGATCTCGTCGATCTTGGCGAGCGGCGTGTCGGCGAGCATATCGCCCAGCACCGTGCCCTTGACCGGCACCAGCGCATTGATCGGCACGCTCTCAGGATGCGGCATGGAGCCGAGCGCATGGAGGAAGCCGATGCGATCGGCCCGCGTCTCGCCCATGCCGACGATGCCCCCACAGCAGACATTAATGCCGGCTGCGCGAACATTCTCCAGCGTCTCGATCCGGTCCTCGAAGGTCCGGGTGGTGATGACGTTCGCATAGTTCTCGGGCGCGGTGTCGATATTATGATTGTAATAATCGAGCCCCGCATCCGCGAGCTGCTTGGCCTGGCTTTCGCTCAGCATGCCGAGCGTCATGCAGGTTTCCATGCCCATCTCGCGCACGCCCTTCACCATCTCGATAAGGGCGGGCATGTCGCGATCCTTGGGGTTCCGCCAGGCAGCGCCCATGCAGAAGCGGCCCGAACCATTGTCCTTCGCCTGCGCCGCCGACTGGAGTACCTGGCGCACGTCCATCAGCTTGGTGGCCTTGAGGCCACTGTCGGCGGACGCGGACTGCGAGCAATAGCCGCAATCCTCCGGGCACCCGCCGGTCTTGATGGAGAGCAAAGTCGAAAGCTGTACCTCGTTGCGCGGGAAGTTGGCGCGGTGGATGGTCTGCGCCTCATAGAGCAGATCCATGAACGGCAGATCGAACAGAGCGGTGATTTCGTCACGGCTCCAGTCGGTCCGAGGCGCGACGCCAGTCACTCCGCCGCCTCCAGCTCACCGGCCGGGGGCATGTTATGGCCGAGCAGGCGCAGCACGTCCGCCGCGCATTCGACGACATTGGAGCCCGGCCCGTAAATGCCCTGCACCCCGGCATCGCGCAGATAGTCGTAATCCTGCGGCGGGATGACGCCGCCGGCGATCACCTTGATATCGTTTCTGCCCTTTTCCCTGAGCTGGCGGATCAGCTCGGGGATCAGTGTCTTGTGCCCCGCCGCGAGGCTCGACGCGCCGACGACATCCACACTGCTTTCGAGCGCCAGCACGACGGTCTCCTCCGGCGTCTGGAACAGCGGCCCGGATACCACGTCAAAGCCCATGTCGGAGAAGGCCGAGGCGATCACGTTTGCGCCGCGGTCATGCCCATCCTGGCCCATTTTGGCGACCAGCAGCTTGGGCTTGCGGCCCAAGCGCCGCTCCACGGCGGCTACGCCGTCGATCACCGCCTGCCAGCGATTGTCGCCCTCATAAGGCGCGGCATAGACGCCCTTCACCGGCGTCGGCGTGGTGCCGTAGCGGCCGAACACATCCTCCATCGCCGCGCTGATCTCGCCCAGCGTGGCGCGAGCACGGGCGGCATTGACGGCAAGCGCCAGAAGATTGCCCTTGCCCCGGGCGCCATCGCGCAGCGCGTTGAGCGCAGCCTGACAGGCAGCCTCGTCACGGCTCGCCTTCATCGCCTTGATGCGGGCGATCTGGCCCTCGCGTACCTTGGCGTTGTCGACCTCCAGCGTCTCGAGATGATCTTCGTTGGCGAGGCGGTATTTGTTGACGCCGACGATCACGTCCTCGGCACGGTCGACGCGTGCCTGCCGCGCCGCGGCGGCTTCCTCGATCATCGCCTTTGGCCAGCCGGCCGCGACAGCCTTGGCCATGCCGCCCTCTCGGTCGACTCGCTCGATGATCTCCCAGGCCATGTCGACCAGTTCCTGCGTCAGGCTTTCGATATAATAGCTGCCGCCCAGGGGATCGACGACATTGCACATGCCTGTCTCTTCCTGGATGACAATCTGCGTGTTGCGGGCGATACGGGCCGAGAAATCCGTCGGCAGAGCGATCGCCTCGTCCAGCGCATTGGTGTGGAGCGACTGAGTGCCGCCCAGCATCGCGGCCATCGCCTCGATCGTGGTGCGGATGACGTTGTTATACGGGTCCTGCTCGGTCAGCGACACGCCCGAGGTCTGGCAATGGGTGCGCAGCATCTTGCTGCGCTCATCCTTGGCGCCGAGCTTCGTCATCACCCGGTGCCAGAGCACGCGGGCGGCGCGCAGCTTGGCGACCTCCATGAAGAAGTTCATGCCGATCGCGAAGAAGAAGCTGAGGCGCCCGGCGAACTTGTCGATGTCGAGGCCGGAAGCGACGCCATATTTCACATATTCCATGCCGTCGGCGATGGTGAAGGCAAGCTCCTGCACCTGGGTCGCGCCGGCTTCCTGCATATGATAGCCGGAAATGGAAATACTGTTGAATTTCGGCATGTTGGCCGAAGTATATGCAAAAATGTCCGAGATGATCCGCATCGATGGTTCGGGCGGATAGATATAGGTATTGCGGACCATGAACTCCTTGAGGATGTCGTTCTGGATGGTCCCGTCCAGCTTCTCGACCGGCACTCCCTGCTCCTCGCCCGCGACGATGAAGAAGGCCAGAATCGGAATAACCGCGCCGTTCATGGTCATGGACACCGACATCTGGTCGAGCGGGATGCCGTCGAACAGGATCTTCATGTCCTCGACACTGTCGATCGCCACACCAGCCTTGCCGACATCGCCGACAACGCGCGGATGATCGCTGTCATAGCCCCTGTGGGTGGCAAGGTCGAAGGCGACGGAGAGCCCCTTCTGACCCGCGGCGAGATTGCGGCGATAGAAGGCGTTGGATTCCTCAGCCGTGGAGAAGCCAGCATATTGGCGGATGGTCCAGGGGCGTCCCGCATACATGGATGCCCGCACGCCGCGCGTGAAGGGCGCGAAACCCGGCAGGCCGGGATCGACCACAACGTCTTCCGCCGTGTAGAGCGGCTTGACGGGAATGCCCTCTGGCGTGTGCCAGGTGAGGTCCCTGCCCTTCACTTCCTTGGCGGCCGCCGTTTTCCAGTCTTCGAGTTCTGCCATGTTCCTACCTTTTCATCCTCTCCCCTCGCGGGAGAGGATACGAATGCTTGCCAGCTTGCTGGCTAGCCGGAGTTGGAGAGGGGATGCGACATTGCCCGCCCTCTCCCGCTGCGACTAGGGTTTGCTTGCGCAGACCCAAGTCTCGCGCCCTCTCCCATCAAGGGCGAGGGCTGTTAGTGCGCGCCCTTCGGCGTCTCCATGATCTCGGTCAGCTGGCCGCCCATATCCTTCGGATGCACGAAGAAGATGAGCGTACCGTGTGCGCCGATGCGCGGTTCGCCGAGCACACGCTTGCCGAGACCTTCGAACCATGCCTTGGCCGCATGGATATCCGGCACCTCATAGCAGATGTGATGCTGACCCCCGAGCGGGTTCTTTTCCAGCCACTTGCCGACAGCGGAGTCGACCGCCGTGGGCTGGAGCAACTCGATCTGCGTCCCCGCCGTGCCGTTCTCCCCGGGCGTATTGACGAAACAGACCCGCACCTGCTGGCTTTCCAGAACGAACGGCTCGGTAATGTCGCTCGCGCCCATCACGTCGCGATAGAAGGCTATCGAGGCATCGAGATCGGGTGTCGCGACCCCGATATGGTTCAAACGGCCAAGTTTCATTTCAATGGGTCCACCATCACTGGAAAGTTCACAGAATTGGCAATGTAGCAAAGCTCATGGGCACGGTTATGAAGTTGCTGGACAAGGGCAGGATCAGCCGCGCCCGCAAACGTAATCCGGGGACGCAAGGTTGCCCGCACCATCCCCACCCTGCCATTGTCGTGTTTGCCCATCTCGCCGAAAGCCGCGTCCCGGTAGCCCGTGACGTCCAGCCCCTCACGAGACGCGAGATCAAGGAAGAACAGCATATGACAGCTCGCCAGCGCCGCAACGAGCGCCTCCTCGGGATCGATCGCAGCCTTGTCGGACAGGGGCTCGGGCACGACCTGAGGTGAAGCGGATGCGGGGACCTCCAGTCCGCCATCGAAGCGCCAGCGATGAGCGCGGCTATAACGACGGGTGGTGAATGATTCACCACCCTTCGCCTGCCATTCGACCGTCGCTTCGTAAAGCTGACCCATTAAACCCGCTCAATCACCATAGCGATGCCCTGGCCGCCGCCGATGCACATGGTGATGAGCGCATAGCGTCCGCCAGTGCGCTTCAACTCATAAGCAGCCTTCACGGTCAGAATGCAGCCTGTGGCGCCCACCGGGTGGCCGAGCGCGACGCCCGAGCCATTGGGATTGAGCTTCTCGTTGTCAAAGCCCAACTCCTTGGCGACCGCGAGTGCCTGTGCAGCGAAGGCCTCGTTGGCCTCGATCACGTCCATGTCCTCCAGGGTCAGGCCTGCGCGCTTCAGGGCGATCGGCACGGCTTTGACCGGCCCGATGCCCATATACTCCGGCTCCACCCCGGCATGGCCCCAGGCGACGATCCGGGCCATGGGCTTGAGACCCTTCGCCTCGACGGCTTCGCCCGTCGCCAACACCACGGCGGCAGCGGCGTCGTTGATGCCCGATGCGTTCGCCGGCGTAACCGTGCCGTCCTTCTTAAAGACCGGCTTCATCCCCGCCAGCATGTCCATCGTGGTGTCAGCACGGACATGCTCGTCGGTATCGAACAGGGTCACGCCCTTGCGCGTCTTGATCTCGATGGGAACGATCTGTTCCTTGAAGCGGCCCTCCGCAATGGCGCGAGCTGCCCGCCTGTGGCCTTCCACGGCGAGCGCGTCCTGCTCATCGCGCGTCACCTGATGGCGTTCGGCGACATTCTCGGCCGTAACGCCCATATGATAATTGCCGATCGGATCCTGCAGGCCCTGGGTCAGCGCATCGATGAGAACATTGTCGCCCATTTTCTTGCCCCAGCGGGCGCCATGGTCGTGATAGGGCACGTTCGACATGCTCTCCGCGCCGCCGGCGACGGTGATGGAGGCCTCGCCCAGCTTCATCATCTGGGCGGCAGACACGATCGCCTGCACACCCGATCCGCACAGGCGGTTGAGCGTCAGCGCGGGCGTGCCGATCGGCACGCCGCCATTCAAGGCACAGACGCGGGCAAGAAAGCCGTCCTTGGCGCCGGTCGGCATGACCTGGCCGAAGACGACATGCTCGACATCCGATGGCTCTACGCCAGCGCGGCTGATGGCTTCGGCCACCACCTTGCCGCCAAGGTCGCTGGGCATGAACCCTTTGAGCGAACCACCGAAATCGCCGATCGCGGTGCGCACGCCGGAAACAATATAAATCTCGTTTGAATCAATCATGTCTATCCATTCCTCTGAGCGGCCACCCTACAGCGGTATGTTATCATGCTTCTTCCAGGGATTCTCGAGGTTCTTGTGGCGAAGTTTTCGCAAGCCCAAAGCAATTCTGCGCCGGGTCGAGTGCGGTTGGATGACCTCGTCAATAAAGCCCTTCGACGCCGCCACGAATGGGTTCGCAAAACGGTCCTCATATTCCTTGGTGCGCTCCGCGATTTCTTCGGGTGTTTTGCCCCGGAAGATGATCTCAACCGCACCCTTGGCACCCATCACCGCGATCTCGGCGGTCGGCCAGGCGAAGTTGAGATCACCGCGCAGGTGCTTGGAACTCATCACGTCATAGGCGCCACCATAGGCCTTGCGCGTGATAACGGTGATCTTGGGCACTGTCGCCTCGGCGAAGGCGAAGAGCAGCTTGGCGCCATGCTTGATGATGCCGCTATGCTCCTGCCCGACGCCCGGAAGGAAGCCCGGCACGTCGACGAAAGTGACGATGGGGATGTCGAAGGCGTCGCAATAGCGCACGAAACGCCCTGCCTTCTTGGAAGCGTTGATGTCGAGGCAGCCCGCCAGTACCATCGGCTGGTTGGCGACGATGCCCACCGTCCGCCCCTCGATCCGTCCGAAGCCGCAGATGATGTTGCCGGCGTGGGCGGGTTGGATCTCGAAGAAATCGCCCTCGTCGACGACCTTCCGGACCAGCTCGTGCATGTCATAGGGCTGATTGGCGTTGGCGGGGATCAGCATGTCGAGGCTGTCCTCGATGCGGTCCCAGGCATCGGCGGTCGGCCGCTCCGGCACGCTCTCGCGGTTCGAGGACGGCATGAAGTCGAAGAAGTCGCGTACCGCCAGCAGGGCCTCGATGTCGTTCTCGAACGCAAGGTCGGCCACGCCGGACTTGGTGCTGTGGGTGACGGCGCCGCCCAGTTCCTCTTGCGTCACGATCTCGTTGGTGACCGTCTTCACAACGTCCGGACCGGTCACGAACATGAACGAGGAGTCCTTCACCATGAAGATGAAATCGGTCATCGCCGGTGAATAGACCGCACCGCCCGCGCACGGACCCATGATCAGGCTGATCTGCGGGATCACGCCCGAGGCCATGACGTTGCGCTGGAAGATCTCCGCATAGCCCGCGAGCGAGGCCACCCCCTCCTGGATGCGCGCGCCGCCGCTGTCATTGATGCCGATGACGGGCGCACCGACCTTCATCGCCATGTCCATGATCTTGCAGATCTTCATGGCGTGGCGCTCGGAAACGGCACCGCCGAACACAGTGAAGTCCTGGCTGAACACGAAGACCAGACGGCCGTTGATGGTGCCGGAACCAGTGACCACGCCGTCGCCAGGGATGTGCTGCTCGTCCATGCCGAAGTCGATGCAGTTATGCTCGACATACATGTCCACTTCCTCGAAGCTGCCTTCATCGAGCAGGACATGGATGCGCTCGCGCGCGGTGAGGCGGCCCTTTTTGTGCTGGTTGTCGATGCGCCTCTGGCCACCGCCCATGCGCGCTGCGTTGCGCTTGGCTTCCAGTTTCTCCAATATGGCGAGCTTGGACATGCGGACTGTCATTCCTGTTGAGTTTGCCCCGGGGATCAGGCGCTCTTTCAGGCTTTTCGCGCAAGCGCAAATGTGAATTTGCGGAATTGCGGAGAATCACTTTGCAAAATACAAGGAAGCATGGCGCGCGGTGTTCGTCTCTTTGTTGGTCCCAAGGTACGGCAGCTGCGGCTCGATCAGCGGCTGGATCAGGCGGCGATGGCGCGGCTGCTGGGCATTTCGGTCAGTTATCTGTCCCAGCTCGAGAATGACGACAGGCCGCTGACAGCCAAGGTGAAAGCAGCGCTAGCCCGCGCATTTCCCCTCGACTGGTCCAGTTTCGACGATCGGCAGGAGGAGCAGCTTCTGGGCGCGTTCAACTGGGCGATGGCGAGCCCAGCCGTTGGCGCACCGCCCTCCGATCCGGAGCGTACAGAGCGGCTGCTGCTGCAATATCCAGACTTCGCGGCGCGCTATGTCGACCTGCACCACGCCTGGCGGCAGGCGCAGGACCGTATCGCGATGATGGAGGAGGCCCTTGCCAGCGAGGCGGCGCCTGCCGCGCGGATGCCCTGGGAGCTGGTGCGGGACTGGTTTCACGAGGCGGGCAACTATATCCATGCGCTCGATTGTCGGGCGGAGGATCTGGCCGAGGAGTTGGGATTGGGTGGCGCCGAGGTGGAAGCCCGGCTGATTGCTGCACTGCAGGAACGCCATGGCTGCACGACGGCGATGATCGATACGCCAGGCGACATGCAGCGCGCGTTCGATGCGAGGACGCGGCATTTGCGTATCAACGCCGCGCAGCCGCCGCAGACCCGCGCCTTTCTCCTGGCCGTGCAGCTCATGCGGTTCGAGGCAGGTGACATATTGGCGGAGATTGTCGCCGCCGCGCAGCTGGGCGATCCAGGTACGGACGCCCTCCTCCACGTCGGCCTTGCCAATTACGGCGCGGGCGCGCTCCTCATGCCTTATCGCCGTTTCCGCGAGGCGGCGCGCGCGCTCCGTCACGACATCGACCCCCTCTCCCGCGTATTCGGGGTCAGTTTCGAACAGGCCTGCCATCGCCTGTCGACGTTGCAGCGACCGGGTAGCCGAGGCATCCCCTTTTTCTTCTGCCGGGTCGACATGGCCGGCAACATCACCAAGCGCCACAGCGCCACCCGGCTCCAGTTCGCGCGCTTCGGTGGGGCCTGCCCGCTCTGGATCGTGCACGAGGCCGTCGCCATCCCCGACCGCATCCAGGTGCAGCTGGGCGAGACGCCGGACGGGGTCCGCTATGTCTCCATGGCGCGGGGCCTTGTGAAGCCGTCGGGCAGCTTTGCCCGCGCGCCGCGCCGCTATGCGGTGGCGCTCGGCTGCGAGGTCGAGCACGCCGCCAACTTCATCTACGCCGACGGCTTGCGCCTTCACGACGAGGCGGCGGCGACCCCGATCGGCATCGCCTGCCGCTTGTGCCCTCGCCAGGACTGCGACCAGCGCGCCTTTCCGCCCATCGACCGGCCGATCCGGGTCGATCCGGACCACCGGCATGTGGTGCCCTACACGGTGGAGTAGGCGGCGCTCAGCGCATCAGCACCAGTTCCTCCGCCATGCTGGGGTGGAGCGCGACGGTGGCGTCGAAGTCCGCCTTGGTCAGTCCAGCCTTGACCGCTATCGCCGCCGCCTGGAGGATTTCCGGCGCATCGGGACCGATCATGTGGAGCCCCACGACCTTTTCGGACACCGCATCGCACACCAGCTTGTAGAGCGAGCGTTCGTTGCGGCCGGCCAGTACATTCTTCATCGCGCGAAAGTCCGACGAATAGACCTTCACCGCGCCCAGGCTGTTGCGGGCCTGCGCCTCGGTAAGGCCGACGCTGGCGATAGGCGGGTTGGAGAAGACCGCGCTCGGCACGCAGCGATAGTCGACCGTCTGCGGATTGTTGCCGAACACGGTGTCGGCAAAAGCCTGCCCCTCGCGGATGGCGACGGGGGTGAGCTGGATGCGGTCGGTTACGTCGCCCACCGCATAGATGCTCTCGCAGCTAGAGCGATTCTGTGTATCGACGATGATCGCTCCAGCCTCGTTCAGTTCCACTCCGGCCGTCTCCAGCCCGAGCCCCTCGATCTTGGGCCGCCGCCCCATGGCGAACAGCACCGCGTCGCAGGCGACGGGATCGCCCGGGCCGCCGAGATGGACGAGGAGGCTGCCATCTTCCTGTTTCACAATCTTCTCGAACGGCGCGTTGAAACGAAAGTCGATGCCCTTGGCCATGGAGATCTGCAGCAGCCGGTCGCGAACCTGCGCATCATAGCCGCGCAGGATGACGTCAGAGCGGTTGACCAGCGTCACGTGGCTGCCGAACTCGTGGAAGATGCCGGCGAACTCATTGGCAATATAGCCGCCGCCCGCGATCAGCACGCGCCGGGGCAGCGTCTCCAGATGAAACACCTCATTGGAGGTGATGCCATGCTCGGCGCCTTCGATGTCGGGGATGACCGGCCATGCCCCGGTCGCGACCAGGATATAACGGGCCGTCACCGTGCCGCCGCTCGCCAGTCGGACCCGGTTGGGCCCGTCGATCACCGCGCGTTCATGGAAGATGGTGACGTTGTGCCGGTCCAGCGTCTCGGTATAGAGGCCGTTCAGCCGGTCTACCTCGGCCAGCACATTGTCGCGCAGGCGCGGCCAGTCGAAATCGCAGTCCGGCACGTTCCAGCCGAAGCGCCGCGCATCTTTCAGGTCCTCCGCGAAATGGGCGCCATAGACGAGCAGCTTCTTGGGCACGCAGCCGCGAATGACGCAGGTGCCGCCGACCCGGTATTCCTCCGCGACCGCGACCCGGGCGCCATAGGAGGCGGACACGCGCGCCGCGCGCACGCCGCCCGACCCCGCGCCGATCACGAACAGGTCATAGTCATATTTGCTCATCACCGGTCCCTCTTTGTCATGGCCAGCATATGGGTGCAGCCAGCCCCGGCGCGCAACCGGCTTTTCCTGCTCACACTGATCGAGCGAGGGAGGTGACGGCGGCGGAATGACGCCTCAAATTTCTCGAATCTTAGGAAAAGGAGGTGTTTTCATAAACATTTGCGGGGCGCGGCTCGAAATGGCAGAGATGGGCGCGGCGATTGTGGCATCGCGGCGGGGTGTAGGACAGGCTCTGAACATAACGGTAACAGGGAAGAAACCTGGGCTAGCCCCCTGCCGCATCAGTCCTCCAGATATGTGGCGAGCACCTGGATGCGGACAACTTGCTCAACCCGGAGCCCACGGCTCTCCGTCTTCCATTCGACTCCAAAACCTGCTCATGCGCGCATTATCATCGAGGTCTTTATCTACCGCCAGAAATTACCGTCGCCAGCAGCATAATAATGCCGGTTATCAAGCCGTCCACAGCCGCTGATTCTGCTTAACCCAAGCTGCATAATTCCCGCTTCCGCGCCGGAAACTTTCGTCGCGGAGGCTCGTTGATCGTTGCGGTGCGTGTCTTCGGGAGAGGTGTTGTGTGCGGGTTCAAGCTTTCGCAATTTGGATGGCCTCTCCTCCTCGGTTGCGGGGCGGGATTGGTCGTTCCGGCTGTGGCCGCGCCGGCCGATGTGCGCGTCGTAGCGGCTGATCCCGGCAGTCCCGGCAGTTCAACCACGGGCGTGGGCAGCCAGTTCGAGCTGATCTATTGGCAGTCGATTGCGGCCAACGAGGACGCCGGCCAGTTCCAGGCCTATCTGGAGCAATATCCGAACGGCACGTTCAGTGCCTTGGCCCGGGCGAAGATCGCCGCCCTTGCTCGTCGCGACGACAGAGCGAACCCTGGCGTGGCCACCGCGGCGACATCGCCCGTCCCACCCGCTCATGAGCCTACCGCGCCCGGCGCCGCAGATGACGACCTCGTTCGAACGCCCGAGGTGCCGGATTCCACTGCCATGGCCGCAGTGGCCCCGCCCCCGGCGCCATCGCCAAACGACCCTGCCACGGCTTCCACACCCTGTGACGCGCCAGTTTATTCGTCCAATCCCGGCGAAACAGGGTCCCACGCTCATACGGTCACACCAGCGCCTTAAGGCCCATGCCCGTCGTTGCAGTTGACGGGCGAGCGTGTCCATTGTTTGATCGGCGCTCGTTGCTTGGCGCCACATCGACGTCCCGTTTTGACGAAGATGGTTTCGCCGGGAACCATTCGTGCCAGCGCAAATTTGAGG
>DATJLC010000288.1:0-1876 GCA_035490755.1 Sphingobium sp. | reverse complement strand
GCGGATATCGCCCGCATGCAAAAGGGCCGCCTCGCGGCGACCCCCTGCAAATCTTGTTGAAGCCTAGCTGTTGGGCTGCGGCTCGAGGCCCGGCTCGGGCGGCGCATCGGGACGCTTCTTGCCCGCCTTGCCGGCCGATGGAACACCGCTTGCCTTGGTGGTGGGGCCGCTATCGTCGGGCCGCGTCGGCTGCACGCCATCCATCAGCGCGCGCAACTCGTCGCCGGTCAGCGTCTCATACTCGAGCAACGCCTGGGCGATCGCCTCCCACTGGTCGTGGTAGGTATTGAGGATTTCCTTGGCCGAAGCCTCGCCATCCTCGATCAGCTTGCGCACCTCCTGGTCGATGATGCGGGCCGTGTCGTCCGACATGTGCTGGCTCTGCGTCACCGAATGGCCGAGGAACACCTCCTGGTCATTGGACTTGTAGCGTACGCGGCCGAGCTTCTCGCTCATGCCCCATTCCATCACCATCGAGCGGGCCAGGTTGGTCGCCATCTGGATATCGCCCGAAGCGCCAGACGTGACCTTTTCCGGGCCAAACTTGATGATCTCAGCCTCGCGGCCGCCGAACAGCATGGTCAGCCGGGCCAGCGCCTTTTCCTTTGAGAACGAATAGCTGTCGCTCTCGGGCAGGGTCATCACCATGCCCAGCGCGCGGCCGCGTGGGATGATGGTCGCCTTGTGGATCGGATCGATCCCCGCCACCTTGAGCGCGATGATGGCGTGGCCGGCCTCGTGATAGGCGGTCAGCTTCTTCTCGTCCTCGGACATGGCCATGGTGCGGCGTTCGGCGCCCATCATGATCTTGTCCTTGGCGTCTTCGAATTCCTGGTGCGTGACGAAGCGCTTGTTGCGCCGCGCCGCCATCAGGGCCGCCTCGTTGACCAGGTTCATGAGGTCCGCGCCGGAGAAGCCGGGCGTGCCGCGGGCCAAAATCTTGAGGTCGACATTCGGCGCCAGCGGCACCTTGCGCACGTGAACCTTGAGCACCTTTTCGCGGCCCGACACGTCCGGGTTCGGCACCACGACCTGGCGGTCGAAGCGCCCGGGGCGCAGCAGAGCGGGGTCGAGAACGTCGGGACGGTTGGTCGCGGCGATCAGGATGATGCCTTCATTGGCCTCGAAGCCGTCCATCTCGACCAGCAGCTGGTTGAGCGTCTGTTCGCGTTCATCATTGCCGCCGCCGAGACCCGCACCACGCTGGCGGCCGACCGCGTCGATTTCGTCGATGAAGATGAGGCAGGGAGCGTTCTTCTTGGCCTGCTCGAACATGTCGCGGACGCGGGACGCGCCCACGCCGACGAACATTTCAACGAAGTCCGAACCCGAAATGGTGAAGAAGGGCACATTGGCTTCGCCGGCGACCGAACGGGCCAGCAGCGTCTTACCGGTGCCCGGAGGACCGACAAGCAGCACGCCGCGCGGAATACGGCCACCCAGGCGCTGGAACTTGCCTGGATCGCGGAGGAATTCGACGATTTCCTCAAGGTCCTGCTTGGCTTCGTCGACACCGGCCACGTCCTCGAACGTCACCTTGCCATGGGTTTCGGTGAGCAGCTTGGCGCGCGACTTGCCAAAGCCCATGGCGCCGCCACGGCCACCGCCCTGCATCTGGCGGATGAAGAAGAACCACACGCCGATGATGACGATGAAGGGCAGCCAGGAGCTGAGCAGGATCGACCAGAACGGGCTCGATTCCGGCGCGCGGGCCGTGATCGACACGCCCTTGTCTTCCAGCCGATTGATGATTTCGGCGCCTTCGGGAAGCACGGTCTCGAACCGCGTGCCATCGCGCAGCGTGCCCACAACGACGTTCTCGGTAATGGTGACGCTGGTGACGCTGCCGGCTTCGACGTCCGTAACGAACTGGCTG
>DATJLC010000287.1:0-5283 GCA_035490755.1 Sphingobium sp. | reverse complement strand
AAATCTGTGGATAAAGAGAGAAGCCCTCTCCCGCTGAGGCCACGGCAAAATAGAACGTCATTCCCGCGAAAGCGGGAATCCAGAGCTGAGAGCGCAGTTTTCCGTGGCCCTGGATCCCCGCTTTCGCGGGGATGACGGTTAAAGGCGGATTATGGAACAATCCCCGGAACGGCCCCTTCGTCACGCGCTTCGCGCGCGCCACCTCCCCGTGCCGGGGAGGATTGATTTGGCGCTTTGTTCCAGCGGGAAAGGGCTTTTGCTCACCGCTCCCGTCTCAATATCACATAGAGCGCGCCGTCGCCGCCGTGACGGGGGTGGGCGACGCGGACGCTGGCGATGCGGTCGGCGAGGGGGGAGCGTTCCAGCCAGTGGCCGATCTCGGCGCGGATGGCGCCCCGGCCGCCCGGCTCGGCCCTGCCGGCGCGCGGCTTGCCGGTGACGACGAGGAGGACGCGCTGACCCTCGCTCACCGCCTGGCGGAGCGCCGCTTCCAGCGCGGCATGGGCGCCCGCCAGATTGTGGCCGTGCAGGTCGACGCCATGGTCGGGCCTGAGCTGGCCGGAGCGGATGCGCTTCTCCCAGCCGCGATCGAGCACGGGCACAGGCGCGCGGCGGGGCGGCGGTGGCGGCGCTGGCTGTGGCGGTGGAGCGGGGACGCGGCCCTTGACGCGCCTTGGCGCAAGCGGCTGCGGCGCCTGTGGATCGGCGACGGGCTCGGGCGGCCGCGCCCGGCCGCGATAGGGCCGGACGCCGCGCGTCAATTGCTGCCAGAGCGCCTGTTCGTCAGGGTTGAGGCGGCGATGCGTCACTTGGCGGCCAGCCATATTGGCTCGCCAGGCGCGCATAGCTGCCCAGCGGCAGCAGCACCCAGGCGGTGCCGCGCGCCTGCATGCCGCCGGCGATGGTCCGTGCGTCCGCGCCCGCGCCCCAGAAGGTGTCGAACCGGTTGGCGCCCTTGATCGCGCCGCCGGTATCCTGCGCCACCCAGATGCCGGTCGCTTCCGGCCGGTCCAGAGTCAGCAACACTGGTGCGCCCAGCGGAACGAAGCGGGGATCGGCCGCGACGGTCGCGCGCGGCGTCACCGGCAGGCCCAGCGCCCCGAGCGGCCCATCGCCGTTCAGCTCGCGGAAGAAGACATAGCTGCGATTCTCGTTCATGATCGCGCGGCCCTCGGCCGGATTGGCGCGCAGCCAGGCCATGATGTCCTGCATTGAGCCGGCCTGGATGAGGCCGCGATCCTTCATCAGCTTGCCGATGCCGGTATAGTCGCGGCCGTTCTGCCCGGCATAGCCGACCCGCATGACATTGCCGTCGGGCAGGCGCAGCCGCCCGCTCCCCTGCACTTCCAGGAAGAACAGCTCGATCGGATCCTTGGCATAAGCGAGTTCGAGGCCGCGTCCGGCGAGCGAGCCGCCGGTGATCTGGGCGCGCTCATCATAGGGGATGAACTTGCCGCCATCGACCTTGCCCCGGATGCTCTTGCCCTTGAGGCTGTCGCTGAACAGCCCGAGGTCGGCCGAGATCAGGTCCGGCGGCGCCCTGTAGAGCGGCACCTGGCAAGCGGTGGTCGGGGTCCGGCAGCCCTCTATCTCCGGCTCGTAATAGCCGGTGGCGAGCGCCCGGCCGTCGCTGATCATCACCGGCTCGAAATAGCGGCGGAAGAATTCGCCCGCCTGGGACTCGCTCCAGCTCGCCGCGGCGGCGCAGGCGCCCTGCCAGTCCGATCCCGACGAAAGGCCGGACTGATCGGTCCGGCGCATCAGCGACGGGCAGCTTATCCGGAAGGCGCGCAGAGCCAGCGCCAGTTGGGCGCTGTCCCTGGGCAGCAATGTGGCGATGTCCGGGCCGCGCCTGACGACCGAGGTGGCGGCCGACTGGCCGGGTCCTGCGGGAACCGGTGGCGTGAGCGCGGGTGCCGGGGTAGCGGGCGCCGGCGTGACTGGGCGCGGCGCAGGCCGAGCGGTGGACGGCGGCGGGGGCAGTGGCTGCCGCCCGCCGCCGGATTCGGGAATGACGGTACAGCCGGCAAGCAGTGTCACCAGAGCGAGGCCAGCGGCCTTGCGGCGCCCGATATGCCGCATCGGTCAGACTTCGTCGGTCGCGACCAGGATCCAGTCCGGGCTATGGCTGCGCAGGTCGCGCTCGAAGGTCCATGCCTCCCGGGTGGGAATCGCGTCCTCCATCGATCCGGCGATGGCATTGCCGTCCGCGTCGCGGGTGACGGCGGCGATGTCCGCATCGAACTGCACGGTGATCTGGCCGACGCCGCCGGTCAGCATCGCCTCGGTGATGCGGGCATTGTCGATTCGCACCAGCCGGTTGTCGAGCACATGGCCGGCCGCGTTGCGATCGTCGATGGCGGTCGCGAAGGCCTTGTACACATCGGCGTCGCACAGCTGCTCCAGCCGGTCCTTGTCGCCCTTCCAGTAGGATTCGAGGATGAGGGCATAAGCGCCGCGCGCGCCGGCCAGAAAGCGCGTCACATCAAAGCTGCGGTCGGCGTTGATGATGGCGCGGATGCCGTTCTGGGCCTCCACCGCTATGACACTGTCGCCGCTGCGGACCGGATCGGCCCGCGTGTCGATCGTCGGCGGCGCCGAGGGGGTCGCGATCACCGGCCGATCATCCACCGGCACATGCATCTGGCGCTGCTCATGGCCCGTCCGCTTGCCCAGCACGGAGTAGAGCCGCAACGCCAGCAGGGCGAAGATCATGGCGAGAATCACGATGACAGTCACGATTGGATAGAACCTTCCTGAGCCCTGTCCCGGGGCAATCATCACCACGCCGGAACAATATCCTTCAAGACATAGGATATTTGCCCGTAGGTTTCAAATCCGTGCAGGCCATTTCCGTTCCCGAACGGGCAATATCGCCGCAACATGCTTCGAAATGGCGCAACCGCGCGGCGAGGGGTTGGTTTTGGGTGGAGAGGGGGGGCGTGCGGGCCCTCTGCCCTTGGGGATCGTTGCGAAACATCCTGTCATTCCCGCGAAAGCGGGATCCAGAGCCGAGAGCGCAGTTTCCCGTGGCCCTGGATCCCCGCTTTCGCGGGGATGACGGTAATATGCACGATCCCGAAAGGGGAGGAGATTCGAAAGCGCACATGGCATGCCTGATTGCTGTCCGCCCGCGCCCCTGCTAAGCGCGCGCATCACGGATTGGCGCCCCGGCGGCTCTGACAGGAAAGAAGACGATGACCGACGTTACAGAACAGACGACCAATGGCGCGGACGACGGCCCGCAGGTCCGGTTGCTCGCGCAATATGTAAAGGACCTCTCCTTCGAGAATCCCAATGCGCCGGCGGTCTATTCCTGGACCGTGCAGCCGCAGATCGACATCCAGTTCAACATCAGCAACCAGAAGGCCGCTGACGACGTGTTCGAGGTGGCGCTGCGCATCACCGCCAAGGCGTCCACGGAGAACGGCACCAATTTCGCCGCCGAGCTGGTCTATGCCGGCCTGTTCGGCCTGCTCAACATTCCCGAGCAGCAGTTGCAGCCTTTCCTGCTGGCGGAGGCGCCGCGCCTCCTGTTCCCCTTCGCGCGGCGCGTGCTGGCCGATGCGGTGCAGGATGGCGGTTTCCCGCCGCTGCTCCTCGACCCCATCGACTTTGGCGCGCTCTACATGCAGCAGCAGGCGCAGGCCGAAGCCATGGCCACTGCCGAGCCGGCGGGGAATGCCTGACGCGGTCTGACGAACAGAAGGGCTGGCGGGGGCTGAGGCGCGCATGGGCCTGCTGAGGGCAACCGGCACGATCGGCGGGCTTACCCTGGTCAGCCGCGTGCTCGGCATGGTGCGCGACATGCTGATGGCGCGCTATGTGGGCGCCGGCTTTGCCTCCGACGCCTTCCTGATCGCCTGGCGCCTGCCCAACCTGTTTCGCGCGCTGTTCGCCGAGGGCGCTTTTTCCGCCGCCTTCGTGCCGATGTTCAACCGGGTGATGGCGCAGAATGACGACCCCGCCGACCCCGGCAAGGGGCGCGCCATGGCGGTCCGTTTCGCCAGCCAGGTGCTGTCCGTGCTGGTGCCGTTCCTGGTCCTGTTCACAGCCGTCATGATGCTGGCCGCAGGGCCGGTGGTGTGGGCGATGACGGGCGGCTTTCCCGACGGCGGGCCGGACAAGTTCGCGCTGGCGCGGCACCTGACGATCATCACCTTCCCCTATCTCGGCCTGATCTCGCTCACCTCGCTGTTAGGCGGCATTTTGAACAGCCTCGACCGCTTCTGGGTGAACGCGGCGGCGCCGGTGCTGCTCAACATCTGCATGATCGTCGCGATCCTGCTGTTCCGCGGTGACAGCGAGGTGGAGACGGCGGTGACGCAGGCGATCGCGGTGACGGTCTCCGGATTGTTGCAGCTCATCTGGCTGATCTGGTCGTGCCGGCGCGCAGGCGTGGTGCTGGCGCTGCGCTGGCCCCGCCTCACCCCGGAGGTCAAGCGCATGCTCGCCGTCATCGGCCCGGCCGCGGTGGGGCAGGGCGCGATCCAGTTCAACTTGCTCATCTCCACCTCGCTGGCGGCCCGCTTCCTGCCGCAGGGGGCGGTGAGCTATATCTATTATGCCGACCGGCTGAACCAGTTGCCGCTCGGGCTCATCGGCATCGGCGTCGGCACCGCGATCCTGCCGGCGCTGTCCCGCCAGATCGGCTCCGGCAACGTCAAGGCGGCGAGCGAGACGCAGAACCGGGCGATGGAGCTGGCTTTGTTCCTCTCGCTGCCGGCCGCGATCGCGCTGTTCGCGGCGGCGACGCCGATCATCCGGGGCGTGCTCCAGCATGGCGCCTTCACCGCCGCCGACACCATCGGCACGGCGGCCGTGCTGGCGGCCTTTGCGCCGGGCGTGCCGGCCTATGTGCTGATCAAGGTGCTGACGCCCGGCTTCTATGCGCGGCAGGACACCAGGACGCCGGTGCGGATCGCGCTCATTGCGATGCTGGTCAACCTGATCGGCAACCTCATCCTGATATGGCCGCTGGGGCCGGTGGGGATCGCGCTGTCCACCGCCATTTCGGCCTGGGTCAATGTCGTCCTGCTGTACGGTATTCTGCATGCCCATGACCATTTCCGGCTGGACGCGCGCTTCCGGGCGAAGGCGATCCGGATCGCGGCGGCGGGTATTGCCATGGGCCTCGGGCTATGGGGCCTGGGAGACCTGTTCGATCCCTATATGGCGGGCGCATTCTGGACGCGGATCGGGGCGCTGGCGCTGATGTGCGGCGGCGGCGCCCTGGTTTACGCGCTGGCGTCTTTCCTGTTTGGCGCCTATCGGGTCTCCGAA
>DATJLC010000286.1:0-1830 GCA_035490755.1 Sphingobium sp. | reverse complement strand
ACACCAGCGCTTCCAGCTAGACGAGAGAGGTTCCAGGTCATGCCCGCCACTCTTCTCTACCTCCGCCCCGTCTGGTTCGTGGATTCCCCCGTCGGCCTGCCCGATGGCAGCTGGCGGCGGCTCGGCAATAGCCTGCTCTGGTTCCAGGGCATAGAGGTACGGGGCGCCGGACCGTTGCGGATCGTTCCGGTCGCGGCGCTGGACGATTGG
This sequence comes from Sphingobium sp., assembly GCA_035490755.1. Lineage (GTDB taxonomy): Bacteria > Pseudomonadota > Alphaproteobacteria > Sphingomonadales > Sphingomonadaceae > Sphingobium. The sequence goes on along the minus strand of DATJLC010000286.1, from coordinate 1,620 downwards.
CTCGCCACGCTCCCCGACCCGCAGCGCGCCGAGGCGGAAGCGCAAATCGCCGGTCTCGCCGCACCACGCGCGCCTCTGGCCCACGGCGAGCGCACCATCCGCTTCGATACGCCGCAAGTCATGGGCATTCTCAACATGACTCCGGACAGCTTCTCGGACGGCGGCAAGCACCTCACTGACGCTGAGGCGGCCGCCGATGCCGGCTTCGCCATGGGCCTGGCGGGTGCTTCCATCATCGACGTCGGCGGCGAATCCACGCGTCCCGGTGCCGATCCGGTGTGGGAGGGCGACGAGATTGCGCGCGTGGTGCCGGTGATCGAGCGCTTGGCCAGAAGCGGCGCGGTCGTTTCCATCGACACGCGCAAGGCCGCCGTCATGGAGGCAGCGCTGGCGGCGGGCGCGGCGATCGTCAACGATGTGAGCGCACTTCTCCACGATCCGCGCGCGATGGAGGTGGTGGCCCGCGCCGGCTGCCCGGTCGTCCTCATGCATGCGCCCTCCGCCGGGCCAGACCCGCATGTACGCGCGGCGCCCTATGGTGACGTGGTTGCGGAAACCTACGATTTTCTGCGCGCGCGCATCGACGCCTGTGTCGCGGCCGGTGTGGCTCGGGATCGGATCATCCTCGACCCTGGCCTGGGCTTCGGCAAGTCGTTGGCCGACAACCTCGCCCTGATGAATCGCCTCGCGACCTTCCACAGCCTGGGCCTGCCGCTCCTTGTCGGCGCCAGCCGCAAGCGGATGATCGGCGCCCTGTCCAACGAGGCGCCGGTGGACGAGCGCCTCGGCGGATCGATCGCGCTCGGCCTTGAGGCGGTCCGTGCCGGCGCCACCATTGTCCGGGTTCATGATGTGCCGGAGACGGTGCAGGCGATCCGCGTCTGGCGGGGGTTGCGGGATGCGGCCTTGAGCGCCGCCCCGGTCTGATCTTCCCCCCTCCGTCAAAAGGGGATAAGGGGCCGCCATGACCGACAAGAAGACATCAGCCAATCGCCACGCGCCCGACCCGGCCCTGCTCGCCAAGGCGGAAACCTTGACCGAGGCGCTGCCCTATATGCAGCGTTATGCGGGCAAGACCTTTGTCGTCAAATATGGCGGCCACGCCATGGGCGACCCCGAACTGGCGCGCGATTTCGCCGAGGATGTCGTCCTCATGAAGATGGTCGGCATCAATCCGGTGGTGGTGCATGGCGGCGGTCCGCAGATCGGCGCGATGCTGAAGCAGCTGGGTGTCGAAAGCCAGTTCATCGACGGCTTGCGCGTCACCGATGCGGAGACCGCGAATGTCGCGGAAATGGTGCTGTCCGGCGCGATCAACAAGGAGCTGGTCGGCTGGATCGGCCAGGCGGGCGGACGCGCGGTCGGCATCAGCGGCAAGGATGGCGGCTTCGTCACCGCGACCAAGGTCGAGCGGACGCAGAAGGATCCCGACAGCAATATCGAGCGCGCCGTCGATCTCGGCTTCGTTGGCGAGCCAGCCCGGGTCGACCGGCGCATCCTCGATACGATCAGCGAGGCGGGCATGATCCCGGTCGTCGCACCGATCGGCATCGGCGAGGATGGCGCGACCTATAATATCAACGCCGACACCATGGCGGGCGCGGTTGCCTCGGCCATGGG
>DATJLC010000285.1:0-8114 GCA_035490755.1 Sphingobium sp. | reverse complement strand
GGGGCTAGGGGTCGTGGGCTTAATCGGCGCGGGCGCCTCGGCGTCGGCCATCGCCATCATCACCGGCGGCGCCACATAGCCGTCGCCATTGGTCTCGACGCGATCAAGGCTCGCCAGCGCCCGTTCGTCCGGCAGATATTGGGCGACCTTGGGTGCGACATAGCGATAGTCGCGGGCGTTCCACTGCTCGAGCTGGCGCATGTTGGCGCGCGCCTCGAACTCGGTCTCGAGATAGCGGATGTCTGCCCGCGTCTGATAGATGCGCCGCTCCAGCGCCTGGACGGCGTTTCGCTCCGTGGCCACACGAAGCGAGATCAGATAGGCACTGAGCGCGCCGAAGGCGACGACCAATATCCACAAAATGTTCTGGAGGCGCTTGATCGCGATCATGCTGTCGCTCCTTTGACATTGTTCCAGGCAGGGGCGTTGGTGCGCACGGCGCTGCGCAGCGTGGCGGAGCGGGCGCGCGGATTGCGGGCGATTTCCTCCGGCCCGCCCCGAACGGCACGGGCCGGGCGGCGGAAGGTGGCGGACCGGGTCGAGACAGTCTCCGGGCGATGGCGCGAACCGCCGGCCTCGCCGCCGCTGCGTTCACGCAGGAACTGCTTCACGATCCTGTCCTCCAGGCTGTGGAAGCTGACAACGGCGAGCCGGCCGCCAGGGCGAAGCACCGCCTCGGCCGCGCTGAGCCCCGCCTCCAGTTCCGCCAGCTCCTGATTGAGGAAGATGCGGATCGCCTGGAAGGTCCGGGTCGCGGGATCCTTGGGCTGGCCGGGCCGAAAGCCGAGGGCACGCCGCACCACCGCCGCGAGTTCGCCGGTACGACTCAGCGGCCGCGCCGCGACGATAGCGCGCGCCACCCGGCGCGACTGCCGCTCCTCGCCATAAAGGTAGAGGATGTTCGCAATCTCCGCCTCATCAGCCTCGTTCAGCCATTGCGCGGCGGTCATGCCCGACTGGCTCATGCGCATGTCGAGCGGGCCGTCATTCTGGAACGAGAAGCCCCGATCCGCCCGGTCGAGCTGCATCGAGGACACGCCGATGTCGAGGGTGACGCCGTCGACTTGCGTGATCCCGGCTTCCGCCAGCAGGCTCTGCATGCGCGAATATTCGCCCTGGACCAGGGTGATACGCCCGCCGCTCGCGGCCACACTCGCCTGGCCTTCGGCAATGGCGTCAGGGTCGCGGTCGATGGCAAAGACGATCGCCCCCGCATCCGCCATGGCGCGGCTGTAGCCGCCCGCGCCGAACGTACCGTCGACATGGCGCTCCCCGGGGGCAATGGCGAGGGCGTCGAGCACTTCGGCAAGCAGGACGGGAACATGAGGGGCGGCGGCATCGGTCATTGCAGCACCTGCCGGGGACGCTTGGGGTTGGCTTCCCATTCCGCCAGGGCGCTGCGGCAACGGGCATGCAGAATCTCGGAACCCTCGCCGGATTCGAGGAAGCGCTGCGGCGACCAGACCTCAAAGGTCCAGATCGCTCCAACGAAGAACAGGCAGTCAGTGATCCCCATCAGGCGCTTGATATCGTCGGGCAGGGCGAAGCGGCCGCCATCGTCGAAGGTGATACTCTCGACCCCCGCAACGCTCTCGCGGGCGCGCGCGTGCAGGTCGAACGGCTCGCCCCGCTGGCGCGCGGCCTGACGGTCGGCCTCAATCTCCGCCTTGATGTCGTCGAGATAGTCTTTGCCGAAACCGGTCAGATAGGGGGTCTGGCTCTTCAGGTTGACATAGAGGCTGTTGTCGCCGCTGCCGGCCCGGACCCGATGGCGCAGGTCGACCGGCAGGGTGAAGCGCATCTTGCTGTCCACCCCGCAGAACCCGATGCCCTTGTAATCCTCGGCTGCCGACACCTCGCCTGGAACTCCCTGAACCAGGGACGAGACCACCCGCGCTGGGAAGCATTCTTCCCAGAGACCGGAATCGCGGAATCGTCTGACGCCCCTTGGACCGATTTTCTATCAGTCTCAGGCCCCAGTTGGAAGGGATTTTATGTTTTTGGATGGGATTTTTTGTGTAAGTTTGGATTAAGGATGGGATGAGACCTTCAATTCTGCGTTTGTTCTCCCTCTTAGGATCTGAAGTACAGGCACAACACTCAGGCACAGCAAGACGATGATGGCGATGCGTAGCGCACCCGGCAGACCGTCGATCCGGTGCAGCCAGATGGGTTTCGGCTGGCTGGCCTCAGACGCGGGGTCCAGCCAGCCGGCAATCACCGGTACGGCGTCACTGGTCCAGTAGCGGCTATGTTCCGGGCGTTCCGGGGCGGTGGTCCACAGCGCGTCATTGGCGAAGTCTGCATCAGCGACGGCAACCGCCATGCCCTTGCCGATCCGGCACCGCGCCACGAGCCCGCCTTCCGACAGGCCGCATGTCGGGCGGTCAGACCGGAAACCGGACGCGCCTGCGAGCTGCAGCAGGCGTCCGTCAGCCAGAAAGCGCCGCTCGACCGGATCGGCACCCGCCGCTCGGGATGGGGGGTCCTTCAGCGTCAGCCCCCAGTGGCGCAGGAGCGCAATGAGCAGCGAACGCAGCGGTGGCCGCAGCGGATCGCCAAGCGCGCGGCCGTCGGCCCAGCGCAGTTCCGGATCGAGCAGCAGCACCGCCCTGCCCCCGCCGCGGATCCATGCATCGAGCGCGACCATCTCCTCTGGAGCGAGCGCGCGGGGCTGCACGAGCAACAGCAGACCGGCATTGCGCAAGGCCGCGTCGCCTAGCGCATCCGCAGGCCGGGGATCAAAACGGCGGGCGAGTGCCTGCCACAGCGGCGCGGCGACGAAACCCCGGATCACGTGGTTCTCTCCCTCGCTGGGCTCCGGCGCGAACAGTCGCGGCCCGGACATTACTGTCAGCCTCGGCCGCCGTTCAGCCGTGCCAAGGCGCTCAGGCGGATAGATAAAGGCGGAGGACAGGCGTTCGGCCCCCGCAATGCAGAGCACCAGCGGCGGCAGGACGACCACAGCGACCGCCACAGACCACAGCACCGGCGAAAGACCTGCGAACAGGCGCTGGAACAGCATCAGCAGCGCGGCAAGCCCGATCAACGCCGGCGCCATCCATGCGAAGGGAGTAAGCTGCCCGGTCGCGATCACGCCCGGCGGCAGCATGCCGGCAAACAGCACCAGAAGTCCGATCGCAAAGGTCGCAAGCCCGGACAGGAACGGCCGCGGCCGCCCGGTCCCGCCGGTCATGGCGCGGGCTGGCGCGGGTCCCGATCCATTCGCTTCTGGAGCTTGGGATCAGGCTCCAGGTCCGGCACGGCCGGGACTTGCCCCCCAGCCTCGGCGGCGGGCGCGACGCCGAGATCGGCAAGCGGCTCCGAATTCTGCAGCGACGGCGGCACGGCATTGGCGGCCGCCTCCCCGGGGGGCGCCAGCTCGGGTAAGGAAAACCCGGCTTCCTTGCGGACATTGTCGATGACGAACTGGGTCAAGCTGACCAGCAGCAACACGCCCGCAAGCCCGGCAAAACCCAACTGAACGCGGCGGAATGCCTCGCGCCGGTTCTGTTCGGGGGTCGGATGGATCATCTTGGGAGCCCTTGCGTGCTCAGGGTCGGCGTACCGGCGCTCATGTCAGCCGCCGGCAGTCTGGGCCAGCCAGGGGAAGGGCGTCAAGCCCTTGGCGAGGAGCCAGTCGCGATTATACAGCGACGACAAATAGCGAAAGCCGCTGTCGCACAGCACCGTCACGATGCGCTTGCCGGGGCCGAGTTCCCGCGCCAGCGCCACCGCGCCCGCGACATTGATGCCGGACGACAGGCCGAGACACAGGCCCTCCTCCGCCAGCAGCCGCGCGATCCAGTACAGGCCCTCTTCGTCGGAGATGCGATATTGGGTGTCGATCGGCGCTCCTTCGAGATTGGCGGTGATCCGCCCCTGACCGATGCCTTCCGCAACAGACGTGCCCTCCGCCTTCAGCTCGCCGTGCGCATAATAGTTATAAAGCGCCGCGCCGTGCGGATCGGCCAAGGCGATGGTGATCTTGTCATCCTTGGCCTTGAGGCCCAGGCCCACGCCCGCGATCGTCCCGCCCGTGCCCGCCGAGCAGGTGAAGCCGTCGATCCGGCCGTCCATCTGGGCCCATATCTCCTCGGCGGTGCCGACGATATGGGCGCGCCGGTTGGCGATATTGTCGAACTGGTTGGCCCAGATCGCCCCTTCCGTCTCCTCGGCGATGCGGCGCGAGGTGTGGACGAAATGGCCGGGATTGGAATAGGGCGCCGCCGGCACCGTCACCAGCTCCGCGCGCAAGGCACGCAGCGTGTCCATCTTTTCCCGGCTCTGCGTTTCCGGCATGACAATGATGGTGCGATAGCCCTTGGCATTGGCGACCAGGGCGAGGCCGATGCCGGTGTTCCCAGCAGTTCCCTCGACGATCGTGCCGCCAGGCTTGAGCTGCCCCTTTTCCTCGGCATCATTGACGATGAACAGGGCGGCGCGATCCTTGACCGACGCACCCGGATTGGCAAACTCGCATTTGGCAAAGATTTCGCAGCCGCTCTCCTGGGACGGCCCTGCGAGACGGACGAGCGGCGTGTTGCCGATGAGGGCGAGCGTATCGCTCGCCGGCGCGGGAGGAGCAATGTGCATGGCGGCCGTTTAGCCGCTGTTGCCGGTCAACCGCAAGCAAGGGAAACTGGGGACCGACGAAGCGCTCCTGCGCCCGCTGTCGTGAAGCCATAGGTCCGGTGCCTGCCGGCGGCTTATCCCGGCCGGTTTGGCAAGATGAGCCGCCGGGTCAAAAAAAGTAGAAAAAAAATTTCATGTGCTGGAACCGGATGCCGTCCTTCGGGTTCTTACCCCCGGACAGTAAATACTTGCCCCCCGCTCTTGCTGTCCAAAACAACGGCCCGGAACGCCATCCCCCACCCGACCAGCGTTCCGGGCCCACCTGTTTCTCTCCAGTCAGAATGATTACTTCGCGGCCGACGCGATGTGCTGCGCGGCAGGCACTGGAACCCTTCGCGCGTGACGGCGTTGGTTGACCATCCATACCGGCAGGAGGTGCTGGAATGCTTCCCCGGTCAAGCGTGAAAGTGTCCGTTATGATCAAGTCAGCATTTACCACCATCGCCCTGGCCACGCTCGCTCTGATCTCTGCGTGCAACACGGTGGAAGGCGCCGGCGAGGATCTCCAGAGCGCCGGTTCGGCCGTTCAGAACGCGGCCGACTGAAAGCTCGTCAGTTTTGTCCGGTCCGGTCTACGGGCTGTGAAGTCAGGCCGGGTCGCTCCCGGCCTGATTTTTTTCTGCCTGCTCGACGGCGGCCGCACGTTTCACTGCCTGGCGGTCCGTAAACCACATGGCGACAAGGCTGAGTTCGTAGAGCAGCACCAGCGGCACGGCGAGCATGAGCTGGGAGACGACGTCGGGCGGGGTGAGCACCGCCGCGACCACGACCGCGAGCACGATCATGTAGCGCCGCAGCGAAACCAGCTGCGCGCGCGATACAATGCCGGCCCGGTTGAGCAGCATCAGGAGCACAGGCATCAGGAAGCTGATCCCGAACGCCAGCATGAACTGCATGACCAGGCCGAGATAGGATTCGGTGCTGGGCAGCGCCTCGACCTTCACCCCGCCCGCATCGCCCTGGAACCCCAGGAAGAAATGGAAGGCGGTCGGCATCACCACATAATAAGCCAGCGCCGCGCCGGCCGTGAACAGGATCGGCGTTGCCAGCAGGAAGGGCAGCAGGGCACGCTTTTCCTTGGCGTAGAGGCCGGGCGCGACAAAACGCCAAAGCTGATTGGCGATTACCGGGAAGGACAGGAAGAAGGCGCCGAAGATCGCGACCTTGAGCTGGACGAAAAACGCCTCGTAGAGCTTGGTATAGACGAGCTTTCCGCCCGCCGGACCATAGGCATCATGCAGCGGCTGCACGAGAAACGCGAAAATCTGCTGCGAGAAATGATAGCAGACCAGAAAGGCGAGCAGCAGCGCCCAGACACAGCGCAGCAGCCTTGAACGCAGTTCGATCAGATGATCGAGAAGCGGGGCCTTGCTCTCGTCGATGTCGTTCACGCAGACGTCCCGGTCTTGGGCTCATCCGCCGTGGGTGCTTGGGCGACCGTATCATCCCCGGCAGTGTCCGGCAGAAACAGCGGGTCGGGCGCGTCCGTGCCGCTCTCCGCCATGATCCGCGCATTGTCGGCAGCCCATTTCTTTTCCAGTTCCTCCAGTTCCACCTGGCGGACCATCTCGTCGACACCAGCGCGGAAATGGCGGGTCATGGCGCGCGCCTTGCCCATGATCTGCCCGACCTTGTAGAGGGCGCGCGGCAGGTCCTTGGGACCGATGACCACGATGGCCACGATCGCGGTGAGCAATAGCTCAGATGAGCCGATGTCGAACATGGCTGCGGCAGTTCCGGCGTTAAATCAGGGGCGTCTCTCAGCCCTGCTTCTGCTCTTCGCGGACCGGCTCCGGCTCGGCCGCAGGTGCCGTGGGCTTTGCCTCCAGCTTCTGGGCGGGCTTGGCCGGCTTCGTCGTCGCGGCGTCGCTTTCTTCCTCGCTCATGCCCTTCTTGAAGCTCTTGATGCCCTTGGCGACATCACCCATCATGTCGGAGAAACGGCCCTTTCCGAACAGCAGCATCACCACGATGCCGACGACCAGCCAATGCCAGATACTCAGGCCACCCATTTTGCATAAACTCCTGTTTGATTGCTCTTCCTAGCGGATTTGGCCGCTGTCCGAAAGGCTATTCGCGACAAACTCAGCAGGCCGATGCATCGTTTTGCTGCCCTTCATCGGTCTCCTGCGCATCCTCCTCCCGGCCGACCAGCGCCTGCTCGAACGCGGCATCGACGGGGTCGAGGAGACCCGCCGCCTTCAGCTCGTCGATACCGGGCAAGTCGCGGCGGCTTTCCAGACCGAAATGGCTGAGGAAATCCGTGCTGGTCGCGTAGAGGAGCGGTCGCCCCGGCGTCTCCCGGCGTCCGGCCGGACGGACCCAGCCTGCCTCCATCAACACGTCGATCGTCCCCTTGGCGACCTGCGCGCCCCGGATCGCCTCGATCTCCGCGCGGCTGACCGGCTCATGATAGGCGATGATCGCCAGGGTCTCCACGGCCGCGCGCGACAGGCGGCGGGGCGTCTCGCGTTCGCGACGCAGGATATGGGCCAGGTCCGCCGCCGTCTGGAAATGCCAGCGCCCGCCCCGCTCGACCAGCTCGATGCCGCGCCCGGCATAGTGCTCCGACAAGAGGGCCAGATGCGGCGCCACGCTCCCCTCGATGCCGGCATGGCGGGCGATCTCGGCCGCGGTCAGCGGCCCCTCGGCGGCGAACAGCACCGCCTCGACCAGCCGCGTCAGGCTGTCCTGGTCCACGATCATTCGGCCGCCTCCCGCGCTCCGGCGGCGCGCAGGTAAAGCGGCGCGAACGGCATGGCCTGGCGGATCTCGAGCCGCCGCTGCCGGGCCAGTTCCAGCGCCGCGACGAAGCTGCTTGCCCTGGCCGAACGGCGCGCCACCGGATCGGCATCGTCCGGCAGAAAGCTCTCGAGGCTCGCCCAGTCCAGGGTGGCGCCGACCAGCCGCCCGACCCGCTCTATCGCCTCGTCCAGCGTCATGACATTGCGCCGGGCAACGATATGCACCACCGGCCGGGTGCGCGCGCGCACCTGCCCATAGGCGCTGATCAGGTCATAGAGGGTGGCGGTCCAGACCGTGCTCTGCGGCCGGTGCAGCCCCTCCGGCGCGGGCCGCCGGAACACGTCCCGCCCGATCTGGTCGCGCGCCATGATCCGCGCGCCCGCCTCGCGCATGGCGTCCAGTCGCTGGAGCCGCAGGTGCAAGCGCAGCGCCAGCTCCTCCGGCGAGGGATCGGGCTGTTCCGCGCGGGGCAGCAGCAGGCCGGACTTGAGATAGGCGAGCCAGGCCGCCATCACCAGGTAATCGGCGGCGACCTCCAGCTTCAGCGCCCGCACATTCTCAATGAAGGCGAGATACTGCTCGACCAGGGCAAGGATCGAGATTTCCCTGAGGTCGACCTTCTGCCCCCGCGCCAGCGTCAGGAGGAGATCGAGCGGCCCCTCCCAGCTGTCGAAGGTGAGGGTCAGCGTCTCGCCCTCGTCGCGCGGCAGCAGCGGCGGCGCGTCCCACATCTC
>DATJLC010000284.1:0-10261 GCA_035490755.1 Sphingobium sp. | reverse complement strand
GGCGAGCGTTATTATCCCAAGATCCAGGTCGCCGTGCCCTTCTCCCCCGTGCCGGGGCCGCGTCTCCTCATGCGTTCGCCGGAAGTGGCGCCGGTCCTGCTCGGCGGGTTGACCGGGCTGGTCAGGGGCAACGGCCTTTCCTCTGCGCACGCGACCTTCGTTGACGAGGCACAGATCCCGCTGTTCCGCGAGGCGGGCTGGTTGATCCGGCAGGACAGCCAGTTCCACTGGACCAACGCCGGCTATGGCAGCTTCGATGATTTCCTGGCTGCGCTTTCAAGCCGCCGCCGCAAGGACATTCGCAAGGAGCGCGATAGGGCCCGCGCGGGGCTGGAAATCGTTCACATTACCGGTGCGGAAATCACGGAGGCGCATTGGGACGCCTTCTGGCATTTCTATCAGGATACCGGCGCCCGCAAATGGGGGCGACCCTATCTGACCCGCAGCTTCTTCTCGCTGCTGGGCGAGCGCATGGCGGACAAGGTGCTGCTGATGTTCGCGCAGCGCCGGGGGCGGCCGATCGCCGGCGCGCTAAACCTCATCGGGGCGGATACGCTCTATGGGCGCTATTGGGGCGCGACCGAGGAGGTGCCGTTCCTCCATTTCGAGCTATGCTATTACCAGGCGATCGATGTCGCGATCGCGCGTGGCCTGGCCAGGGTTGAGGCCGGTGCGCAGGGGGCGCACAAGCTTGCGCGCGGTTATCTTCCGGTGCCCACCTGGTCGGCGCATTTCATACCGGACCCGAGATTTCGCAGTGCCGTCGCCGACTTCCTGCGGCGCGAGACCGCATCAGTTGAAAGCGACCGATGCTATCTTGAGGAGCATGCACCCTTCCGCAAGGGCCGCGAGGAGTAGCGTCAGGCGGCTTGGCGGCTTTGCATGTTCAGCCATGCGCGCGCCTGGCGCTGGGCCTCCACGATTTCGCGGGCCGTCATTTCCTCGGCGATCTCGGCACGGCAGGCCTGGGCCTCCTCGCTGCCCTTTAGCGCGGCCAGGTTGAACCATTTATGCGCCTCGATGAGGTCGACATCGACACCGCCGGCACCGCAACTGAATGTCATGCCCAGTTCGAAACAGGCCTGGGTATTGCCACGTGCCGCGTCGCGCAAACGGCTCTCGATCAGGAAGCGCGCACTTTCGATACTGTTTCCCACGACCACCCTCCAATGGCTGTCTTCATGGAACAACAGACCATTTGCGGTTTAAAGGATGGTTAACGAAGAAATGCGCTATTACGGCCCCGACAGTCTACATTGATAGTTATCAGCCAATTTCAAGGGTTAACAGCAATATTGTCGATGAGCCGGGTCTTGCCCAATAAAGCCGCAACCAGCAGCCGGGCCGGCCGATCAAGCAATTCAAGTGGCGCGAGACTCGCCGCGTCGCACAAGGCGACATAGTCGATCCGCGAAAATCCTGCGGCGTTCAGCGCGGCCCGGGCATCGGCGAGCGCTGCTGCAACCGGCTGGCCGCCCCGCATGGCCGCTGCCGCCGCCTCGAGGGCGCGGGGCAGAGCGACGGCGGCGGCGCGCTCCTCGGTCGAGAGATAAGCGTTGCGCGAGGAAAGGGCGAGGCCGTCAGGCGCGCGGGCGGTCGGAACGCCGGCAATCTCGACGCGCAGGTTGAGGTCCGCGACCAGCCGGCGGATGACGGCCAACTGCTGATAGTCCTTTTCCCCGAACAGGGCGATGTCGGGCCTGATCTGGCCGAACAATTTGGCGACGACGGTGGCTACGCCGTCGAAATGGCCTGGCCGCGCGGCACCGCATAGCCCCTCGCTCACACCCGCGACATGGATGCTGGTGGCAAAACCTTCTGGATACATTTCCGCAACGTCCGGCGCCCACAGGATGGCGACCCCCGCCGCGTCGAGAAGCGCTGCGTCGGCCTTCTCCTGGCGGGGATAGGCCGAAAGATCCTCATTCGGTCCGAATTGGGTGGGATTCACGAAAATCGAGGCGACGACATGGTCAGCGCGACGCGCGGCCTCCTCTACCAGCGACATATGGCCGGCGTGCAGCGCGCCCATGGTGGGCACCATGGCGACGCTGCCGCCGTCCCTGCGCAGGGCGTCCAGCGCCGTGTGCAATGTGGTGAGGTCACGGATGATTTGCACGCCGCCTGACGCTCCGATAAGGGTTCGAATGGGACGGGGGGTTCTTGGCAATTGCGCCTTGGCCGGTCAAGCATGGCAGCCTCTGCTGCAATTCAGGATGATGGGAATGGCAAGCAAAGCCGCGCATTGCATAGTTTTCGCCAACGAAAAGGGCGGCACCGGCAAGTCGACGACATGCGTCCACACCGCCGTCGCGCTCGCCGCGCAGGGGCTGCGCATCGCTGTCATCGATCTCGACTCCCGCCAGCGCACCGTGACCCGCTATCTCGACAATCGCGCCGAAACGATGCGCCGGCGCGGCATTGCTCTGCCGATTCCTGTCTTTGCGGTGTTTGAGGGACGGGATGTCAACGAGCTTGACGATGCGATCGACAGCATGGGCGCCGAGGTCGATGTCGTGGTCATCGACACTCCGGGGCGCGACGACCCGCTTGCGCGCCACGCGGCGACGCGTGCCAATACGCTGGTGACGCCGATCAACGACAGCTTCGTCGACTTTGACCTCATCGGCCAGGTTGATCCGGAAAGCTTCAAGGTCCGCCGGCTCAGCTTCTATGCCGAGCTGATGTGGGAGACGCGCAAGACCAGGGCCAAAGCGGACGGCGTCTCGATCGACTGGGTCGTGCTGCGCAACCGCCTCCATCACATGGAAGCGCGCAACCAGAAGCGCGTGGGCGAGGCGCTCGGCGAGTTGTCCAAGCGCGTGGGCTTCCGCGTCATTCCGGGCCTGTCGGAACGCGTGATTTTCCGCGAGCTGTTTCCCTCCGGCCTCACCCTGCTCGACAAGGGCCATCTGGGCGAGCTCGGCATCAGCCATATCGCCGCCCGGCAGGAACTGCGTGAGATGGTTGCGGGCCTTGCCCTTCCGCAGCTTGGCGATGGGGCCACGACGGAGCGGGACGCGGCCTGACATATGGGGCTTGTCGCCATTGTCATTGCAGGGATGCTGGCGTGGCTGGTGCTGACCGGCCGGATGCGGCGGCCGGATATGCGCCAGATGGCGGCGCTGATCCTCACCCTGGCCGGCGGCGTGATCGGCGCGCGTGGTCAGATGCTGATCGGCGGCGCCATGGCGATCGCAGGGCTGATCTGGCTTATGCGCAAGTCCGCGCCGGCTCCGCAAAAGCCAGTATCGATCGGTGGCGATGCGCGCGCGAGAGAGGCGCTGGACTTGCTCGGTCTGCCCCCCGATGCTGATCGCGCGGCCGTCGTCGAGGCGCATCGCCGACTGATCGCGCGCAACCACCCGGATGCCGGCGGGACCGAGGCGCTGGCGCGCAGCATCAATGGCGCCCGCGATTATTTGCTGGCGATACTTCCCAAGTAAGTCACCTCATCGCAACAAGTTCACATTAGCCGGCGCGTCCAAAGGAGACTCCATGACCCACCAGTTTCATCCCACCTCGCTTCGTGAATATGACATTCGCGGCATCGTCGGCGAAACCTTGAGCGAGGCGGACGCGCGGGCCATTGGGCGCGGCTTTGGCACGCTGGTCGCGCGCGCGGGCGGCTCGCGGGTGGCGGTCGGCTATGACGGGCGGGTCAGCTCGCCGCTCCTGGAGGCGGCGTTGGTCGAGGGGCTGAACGCGTCCGGCATCCACGCGGTCCGCGTCGGCATGGGCCCGACGCCGATGCTATATTATGCCGAGGCCGTGCTGGATGTGGACGGCGGCATCCAGATAACCGGCAGCCACAATCCCGCCAACTACAACGGCTTCAAGATGGTATTCCAGCATCGCCCATTTTTCGGCGAGGACATCCAAGGGCTTGGCCGCATGGCGGCGGCAGGCGACTGGGTCGACGGATCGGCGGGCAGCGAGATCGTCGACATCATGGACCGCTATGTTGCGCGGCTGGTGGAGGATTTCGACGGAAAGGCGTTCCGCATCGGCTGGGACGCGGGCAATGGCGCGGCTGGCCCGGTGGTGGAGAAGCTCGTCAAGCTCCTGCCGGGCGAGCATCACACGTTGTTCACCGATGTCGACGGCAACTTTCCCAATCATCATCCCGACCCTACCGAGGAAAAGAATCTCGCCGACCTCAAGGCGCTTGTCGCCGACAAGAAGCTCGATTTCGGAGTCGCCTTCGATGGTGACGGCGACCGCATTGGCGCCATTGACGGCGAGGGCCGGGTGATCTGGGGCGACCAGCTTCTCGCTATCTATGCCGAGCCGGTCCTCCAGGCGGAGCCGGGCGCGACCATCATCGCCGACGTCAAGGCGAGCCAGGCGCTCTATGATCGCGTTGCGGAGCTGGGGGGCAAGCCGCTGATGTGGAAGACCGGCCACAGCCTGATCAAATCCAAAATGAAGGAGACCGGCAGTCCGCTCGCCGGCGAGATGAGCGGCCATGTCTTTTTCAAGCATCAATATTATGGCTTTGACGACGCCCTCTATGCGGCGGTTCGCCTGATTCGGGCTGCCAGTACGCTCGGCAGGAGCGTGACCGAGCTGCGCGGCGCGATGCCGGCCATGGTCAACACGCCGGAAATGCGATTTCAGGTCGACGAAAGCCGAAAGTTCGCCGTGATTGACGAGGTGCTGGTGCGGCTCGCTGCGGCTGGCGCGAACGTGAACGATACCGACGGCGCGCGGGTTAATACCCCGGATGGATGGTGGTTGCTGCGCGCCTCCAATACACAGGATGTGCTTGTTGCACGTGCGGAAGCGAAGGACCAGGCGGGGCTGGACCGGCTGATGGCGCAGATCGATTCACAGCTGGCGGAATCGGGCCTGAAACGTGGTGCCCAGGTCGGGCATTAATGATTTTTCTACTTTTTGCGCACCTTTTCGGTTCCTCGAAAAGAGCGCAAAAGGGCTATTTCTGGGAGGGAATGCATTATCTGCAACCGGGATTTTGCTTTTCGCAGTTGCAATATGAGGTGCTGCAGTGCAAAAGAGAATGGCCTTTCAGGCATCCTCTCCTAAAACTCGCAGGGCCGTCCGCAAGGGCGGCCCATTTTTTTTGCCCGCCGTCCGCGACTCTTTCCTACCCATGCGGGTGATAATTGGCGGGATGGGGCTTCAATCTCGGACGATCAGGCTCTAGGGACGAGCCCATGGCACAATCCCCAAGCACTCAATCGCTCAAGATCGCATCCTGGAACATTAACAGCGTCCGCGCCCGCCTCGACAGTGTCGAGCGCTTTCTGTCGGAAACGGCGCCCGATATTCTCTGCCTTCAGGAAACCAAGGTGGTGAACGGAACCTTCCCCGAGGGGCTGTTTCGCCGCTATGGCTATAACCATCAGGTGCTGCACGGCCAGCCCATGCATCACGGCGTTGCAATCGTCAGCAAGGTTCCGATCCGGGAAGACGACCGCCTCGACTGGCAGGCCAATGGCGAGGCGCGGCATGTCGGCGTCCGGCTGGACAATGGCCTTCGGCTCGAGAATGTCTATGTTCCCGCCGGTGGCGAGGAGCCCGACCGGACCATAAATCCCAAGTTCGGGCAAAAGCTCGACTTCCTCGAACGCATGATCGGTTGGTCGGAAAAGCTCGACGTGCCGACGCTGCTCGTCGGCGATTTCAATGTCGCGCCGCTGGAATGCGACGTCTGGAGCCACAAGCAGCTGATCAATGTGGTCAGCCATACGCCGGTCGAGTGCGAATTGCTTGGGCGGCTGCGCGAATCGCACGACTGGGTCGATCTGGGGCGCAAGTTCGTGCCGCCGCCGGGCCGCCTCTATACCTGGTGGAGCTATCGCGCGCGCGACTGGCAGGCGTCCGACCGGGGCCGGCGGCTCGACCATATGTGGGCCAGCCCTGCCGTCGCCGAAAAGGCGGTGGCGCATTATGTGATCGAAGGCTGCCGGAGCTGGGCACGCCCGTCAGACCATGCCCCGTTGGTGACGGAATTCCGCTTCTGATGGATGCCCGGGCCCCCGCCCGCGCCATAGACGCGCTACGCCGGGGCTGGGCGATACGGATTACCGGCGCCAAGGGCGCGGCACTGACGCTGCTCCCTGTCGAGGGGGTAGGGGCGGATGATCTTGCGGCCTTCGATCCTCTTGGCACGGCGCCACTGCTGCTGTCCGGTGCGCGCGCCGCGACGCTCAAGCTCGTCAACCAGCGCGATGCTGCCGATCCCGAACGGGCGGTTCTGATCGAGCATCCGGTCCAGCTTGATCCCGGTCCGGCCGCGTCCCTCGCCGCAGCGATGGCAGCGGCCGATCCGGTGCTCGATCTCATGACCCCGCTCAAGGGTCCGTTTCATGCCCTGCCGCTCTCCCATCCCGATCTTGCCGCCGCCGCGCTTCGGTTGGCGCGGCTGGCCGGGCTCCTCCCCGCCTTCTTCGTTGGATCGGATGCCGTCGCAGGCGCAACCAACGTCCTTGCCAACGCGGTCGCGGCCTATGAGGACAGTGCCCGGCTTACGATCGCGGCGCGGGCGCGCCTGCCCGTTGCTGCGGACAGCAGAGCCGAGATCGTCGCCTTCCGCTCGCCCGAGGACGCGCGCGAGCATGTCGCCCTGATCCTCGGCCAGCCGGATGAGTCGCCGCCCGTCGTGCGTCTGCACAGCGAATGCCTGACCGGAGATGTGCTGGGATCACTCAAGTGCGATTGCGGGCCGCAGTTGCACGCGGCCTTGCACGAGATTGCCGAGGCGCAATGGGGCGTGCTCCTCTACCTCAGACAGGAAGGGCGCGGCATCGGGCTCATCAATAAGCTGCGCGCCTATGAGCTGCAGGATCAGGGCTTTGACACGGTGGATGCGAACCTGCGTCTCGGCTTTGCGATCGACGCGCGTGATTTCTCGGTCGCCGCCCGCATGCTCGCGCTGCTCGGCATCGGCTCGGTCCGGCTCCTCACAAACAATCCCTCCAAGGTCGAGGGACTCGCGGCGGAGGGCATAGAGGTCGTGGAGCGGCTGCCGCACGCGGTCGCATCCAATCCGCACAATGAGCGCTATCTGGCGACCAAGCGCGACCGGACCGGCCACCAGCTGTGAATGCGCAGCACGCCATCGTGGTCGACACGAGCGGGCTCACCCTCAGCCTTGGTAAAATGGTCCTGCCCTGTGTCATCGGTCGCAGCGGCGCGATACCGGCGGCCGCCAAGCGCGAGGGCGACGGCGCCACGCCGCTCGGCACCTGGCCGATCCGCGCCGCGCTGCTGCGCCCCGGCGGGGTGGACGCCGCGCTGGCGCCACAAATCCCCTGGCGCTGGATTGGCCCGGACGACGGCTGGTCCGATGATCCCGCCGATCCCGCCTACAATCGGCCGGTGCGGCGCCCCAGGGGCACAAGCACGGAGACGCTGTGGCGTGCTGATGCCGCCTATGACGTGATCGTCGTCCTCGGCCATAATGATGCGCCGCCAGTGCCGGGCGCGGGCAGCGCGATCTTCTTTCACATCTGGGTGCCGGGCGCGGATGGCCGCCCGAAACCGACCGAGGGCTGCGTCGCGATCGCGCCCGATGCAATGCGCCGGCTGCTGCCGATGCTATGTCCCGGCATGGTGATGGAGATCGGGTGAGCTTGGCGGCATGGCCGCCTTCCACCCCATTCACACGAATTGGGTGTCCAGCAGCGCCTCTATGTCGCTCGACATCGTCTCCAGCAGGCGGCGCTCCAACGTCGCCAGCCGCGCCTTGCTCTCGATCTTCCCACCCAGCAGGTCGGTGACATAGAAGGTGTCGATGGCGCGTTCGCCATAGGTGGCGACATGGGCGCTGTGCACCGTCACCTTGGACTGGAACAGCGCGAAAGCAAGGCTGAGCAGCAGTGCTGGCCGGTCGCGCGCGGTCAGTTCGATGACCGTGAAGCGATTGGATGCCATATTGTCGATCAGCACATTGGGCGCGACGGTGAAGGCCTCGGCGCGGGCGCGGGCGAGGGGTCGCTGGCGCAGGCGGGTCAGGAGCTTGTGGCGGTCCGACAGCGCGTCCTCGATGGTCTGCTTGATACGGGCCATCTGCGCGGGGTCTTCCAAACGACCGCCCAACGGATCCTGCACCAGGAAGTTGTCGAGCGCGGTGCCGTCGCGCAGCGTATGGATGCGCGCGTCAAGGATGCTGCCACCGGCAAGGTGGATCGCGCCGGCAATCCGGTAGAACAGGCCTGGATGGTCGGCCGCCGACACGGTGACGAGGGTCGCCTCGCGCTCCGGATCGGCCTGGGTGGTGATGTAGAGCGGCGCTTTGTTGGCGGCGATCAAATGACGGGCGTTCAGTTCCAATATGTCGTCGGGCTCGGCGATCCAGTAGGATTCGGGAAAGCGCTTGACGAGCTTGGTGAAAATGGGCTCGGGCAGGTTGAGGCGCGTGTTCAATGTCTCGCGTTTTTGCGCGATCCGTTCCTTGCGGCCGCGCTGCTTGTGCCCAGGCCGGACCAGTTCCTCGGTCGCGTCGAACAACTCGCTCAGCAACTGACGCTTCCAGCCATTCCAGACGCCGGGCCCAACGGCGCGAATGTCGACCACGGTCAGTAGCAGTAGCAGGCGCAGCCGTTCGAGGCTTTGCACCTGTGCCGCAAAATCGAGGATGGTCTTATAGTCGCTGAGATCGCGCTTGAAGGCAGTATCCGACATCAGCAGGTGATAGCGTACCAGCCAGGCCACGGTCTCCGTTTCCGCCGCGGTCATGCCCAGGCGCGGGCACAGCTGTTCGGCCACCCCGGCGCCCAGCACGCTATGGTCGCCGCCGCGCCCCTTGGCAATGTCGTGGAGCAGGGCCGCGACATAGAGGACCCGGCGGGACACGAGCTTTTCCAGCATGGCGGTCGCGATCGGATGGTCCTGCTTCAATTCGCCTCGCTCGATGCGGGCAAGCAGGCCGATGGCGCGGATGGTATGCTCGTCGACTGTGTAGTGATGATACATGTCGAACTGCATCTGCGCGACGACCCGCCCGAAATCGGGAATGAAGCGCCCGAACACGCCCGCCTCGTTCATGGACCGAAGCACCCGCTCGGGATCGCGGGGGCTGGTCAATATGTCGAGAAACAGGGCATTGGCGCGCGGATCGGACCGCACCTTGCGGTCGATGAGCGAGGCGTCGCGATTGAGCGCGCGCATCGCATTGGGGTGGATGTCCAGCTCGTGCTTGTCGGCAATCGAGAAAATCTCGATCAAACGAATCGGGCCCTCGGCGAAATAGTCATCGCTAGGCACGGTGATCCGGCCGCGGTCGAGGATGAAGCCGCTGAGACGGCGCGGACGCCGGAACAAGGAGGCAATGTAGCGACGTCCCTTGCTGGCCATTGTCTCGTCGAGATGCGCAAGGAACATGCCGGTCAGGTCGCCGACCTTCTTGGCGTTCAGAAAATAGAATTTCATGAACCGCTCGACGCCCGACCGCCCGGCTCGCGCGGTAAAGCCCATGCGCCTGGCCAATTCTACCTGAAGGTCGAAGGTGAGGCGATCCTCGGCGCGCCCGGCGATCAGGTGCATGTGGCAGCGCACCGCCCACAGGAAATTCTCGGACTTTTCGAACTGGCGCAGCTCGTTCGCGGTCAGGAGGCCGACATCGACCAGTTCCGAAACCGAGGCCACCCGGTTCACATATTTCCCTATCCAGAACAGGGTGTGCAGGTCGCGCAGCCCGCCCTTGCCTTCCTTGACATTGGGCTCCACCACATAGCGGCTGTCGCCCAGCCGTGCGTGGCGGGTCTCGCGCTCGGCCAGCTTTTCCGCGACGAAGGCCCGGCCGGTGTCGCGCACGACGTCATTCTGGAAACGGCGCATGCAGTCGTCGAACAAGGCACGGTCGCCCCAGACGAAGCGGCCCTCCAGCAGCGCGGTGCGGATGGTCAGATCGCCCTTGGCCATGCGGATCGTCTCGTCGACCGACCGGCTGGAATGGCCGACCTTTATCGCGAGGTCCCAGAGGGCGTAGAGCATGGATTCGATGACCTGCTCGGTCCAGCCGGTGGGCTTGTACGGCGTGATGAACGCGATATCGAGGTCGCTGCACGGCGCCATCTCGCCCCGGCCATAGCCGCCGACGGCGAGGATCGTGATCCGCTCCGAGGCGGTGGGATTGTTGATGGGATAGAGATAGGTTGTCGTCGCGTCGTAGAGGACGCGCAGCATCTGATCCATGAGGAAGGCCTGCGCCGCCACGCATTCGCGGCCATTGGTCGGATGGGCTTCCAGGCGCCGAACGGCCCTATGCCGGCAGCGAGACCGCCTCGGCCTACGC
>DATJLC010000283.1:0-18181 GCA_035490755.1 Sphingobium sp. | reverse complement strand
CGGCATGATCCCCTCGCCACCATGTCGTGAATTTATCAACCGTCCACTCAGGCGGACGAGAGGCAAGCACGACCATAGAAACGGGCATGGCAATTCTCCTATTTGGTCGCCTGAACCTAGCGGCCGGTCCAGACAGGCTTGCGCTTCTCAAGGAAGGCTGCCACGCCTTCCTTCGCGTCCTGGCTGTGATGAACAACATTGCACGTCATCGTCTCGAGCGTGATGAGAGAATCGGTGTCCGCATCGAGCCCGCGGTTGACGGCCATTTTCGTCATCCAGATGCAGAAGGGGCTCAGTTCAAGGAACTGCTGGCAGAAGTTCGCGATCAGCTGGTCGAACTCGGCCGCTGGAGCCGACGCGTTGCAAAGGCCCCATTCGACGCACTCGTCGCCGGACAGCAGCTTGCCCGTGAGCATCAGCTCCTTCGACTTGCGCATTCCGATATAGCGCGGCAGGCGATAGATCGGGCCGGCACCGCCGAACAGCGCCCGCCGAATGTGAAAGTCGCCAATCTTCGCCTCCGAAGAGGCAAGCGCGAAATCGCAGGAAATGAAGAGCTCGAACCCGCCCGCGACAGCATAACCCTCGACCGCCGCAATGGTCGGCTTGGACATGTTGTAGATCTTGTCATAGGTCCGCGCCGAGTCGATGGCGAGCTGAAGCGAAGTCCTCGTCTCGTGCAGCACCGGACCGACGAGCTGGTCAAGGTCCGCGCCCGAGCAGAAGGTGTTGCCCCGTCCACGGAACACGACGCACAACGCCTTCTCGTCCTTCGCAGCGCGATCGACAGCTTCCTCCAGTTCACGAAGCAGCTGCGGGCTGACGCAGTTTCGCTTGTGCGGGCGGTTCAGCCAGATTGTGCATACGCCGTTGTCAGCCAGTTCGTACTGGATCACATCCTTTTCAAGTTCCATCTTCTGCTCCTGCAAGTTCTTGCCGGTACCCTGGGCGATGGGTCCTCTGCGGTTTACCGACCGACCGGTCGGTTGTGACATAGTTGATCTGGCGAAGGGTGTCAATCGCCCGTCGCTCCGACGCATTCAGTCGGAAAAAATCTCAAACAGACCAGCCGCGCCCATGCCGCCGCCGATGCACATGGTGACAACTCCATATTTGGCACCTCGGCGACGCCCTTCGATGAGGAGATGACCAGTCATGCGCGCACCGGACATGCCATAGGGGTGGCCGATGGCGATGGCGCCGCCCGAGACGTTGAGCGTGTCGTGCGGGATTCCCAGGCGGTCGCGGCAATAGATCACTTGGCTCGCGAACGCCTCGTTGAGTTCCCAGAGGCCGATATCGTCGACGGAGAGCCCTGCCTGAGCGAGGAGCTTCGGGACGGCAAAGACCGGCCCAATCCCCATCTCACCGGGATCGCAACCAGCCACGGCCATGCCGCGATAGGCACCCAAGGGCTTGAGGCCGCGCCGCGCTGCTTCCGCCGCTTCCATCAGCACGACGGCAGCGGCCCCATCGGAAAGTTGCGAAGCGTTGCCGGCGGTTATGAAGCGCCCCTCCGACAAGCGTTGCCCATCCTTGAACACCGGCTGCAAAGCGGCGAGGCTCTCGGCCGTCGTGTCGGGGCGATTGCCTTCATCGGCACGCACTTGCACGGTCTTGTAAGATTTATCACCCGTGGCCTTGTCTATCACGAGCATCTGCGCCTCGATGGGGATGATCTCGGCGTCGAAACGGCCCTCGCGCTGTGCCTCTGCAGTGCGCATCTGGGAGGACAACGCATAGTCATCCTGCGCCGCGCGCGAGATGCCGTAGCGATCGGCGACGATCTCGGCCGTCTCCAGCATGGACATGTAAAGTTGCGGCACATGGTCATGAAGCCAGGGATCGACAACGCGATACTGGTTCGCCTTCTCGTTTTGGACGAGCGATACCGATTCGACACCGCCCGCAACGATGACCTTCATGCCATCAAACAGGATCTGCTTGGCGGCGGTTGCGATCGCCATCAGCCCCGAACCGCACTGGCGGTCCACCGTCATTCCGGGCACGCTCACCGGGAATCCTGCGCGCAGCGCTGCCTGTCGGGCGACATTGAAGCCCGTAGTGCCCTGCTGGAGCGCGCAGCCCAGGACGACATCGTCGATCTCGTTGCTTTGCACGCCCGCCCGCTCGACCGCGGCTGCCACCGCATGACCGGCCAGGGTCTGTCCCTGCGTATCGTTGAAGCAGCCCCGATAAGCACGGCCAATCGGCGTCCGTGCGACAGAGACAATCACGGCATCTCGCATATTGCTATTTCCTCACGCTTGTTTGCTGCTCGTGCCCCACCCCTGTTGTTCGGCCCAGTGCATCGGACCGCCGAGGAAACGGGGAAACCCATATCCATGGACCATGACCAGATCGATGTCGGCGGCGGACTGCGCGACGCCGCTGTCCAGAAGGCGCTGGCCAGCACTGACCATCGCAGCCAACAGCTTCTCCCGAATTTCGTCATTGCTGATTGGGCGCCGAACGATGCCGCGCTCGCGCGCTACGTCCTCCACTATCTGATCCATCACCGGATCGGGCATGGCCTTGCGCCCGTCATAGACATAGTAACCGGCACCCGTTTTCTGGCCGTATCGGCCCATTTCCCACAAGCGGTCGGCAACCAGCGGATAGCGGCCCGGCCGCTCCCATTCGCGTCTGTGCTCCCGGATGCGGCGGATCACATCAAGCCCTGCCATGTCGCGCATCGCGAACAGGCCCATGGCAAAACCAAAGCTGCGCATCACCGCATCGACCTGCCACGGCGAGGCGCCGTCCTCGACAAGCAGGTCCATCTCGCGCCCATAGGCATCAAGAATGTAGTTTCCGATAAATCCCTCACCATTGCCGGCAATGACTGGGATCTTGCCGAGCTTGCGGCCAAGGGCGACCACTGCCTGCAGCACGCCGGCATCTGTCTTGCCACTACGCACCACTTCCAGCAGCTTCATCACATTGGCTGGGCTGAAAAAGTGCATACCAACGACACGTTCAGGCCGTGACGCCGCTTCCGCCAACACATCGATGTCGAGCGTCGAAGTGTTGGTCGCGATGATTGCGTCGGGCGCGACCAGCTGGTCCAGCCGGCCGATAACGTCGTGCTTGATGGACATGTCCTCGAACACCGCTTCGACAACAAGGTCGCATTCCGCGACATCGCCAAACGTGAGTGTTGGCATAATGCGGGCAAACGCTGCCTCCGCTTTGGCGGCAGGCGTACGACCGCGCGCAACCGAACCGTCATAATTGCTTTGGATCTGCGCCACGCCGCGCTCGAGCGCCTCCACCGTCGCATCGACGAGCGTGACAGTGTAGCCCGCATTGGCGAACGCCATGGCAATGCCGCCACCCATCGTGCCCGCGCCGATTACGCCGACCGTGCGCACAGGAGGTCGGGTGGCGTCACCCAGCAACTTCCCGGCGTCTCTCTCAGCGAAGAACAAATGCATCAATGCCGCTGCCTGCGGACTGGCCTCGCAGGCAACAAAAGCCTTGCGCTCAGCCTCCAGCATTTCGCCTAAGGGACGCGTGCAGGCCCCACGGATGCAGTCCACAATTTTGGCCGGAGACATCAGGCCAGTCCATGTCTTGCCTTGATCGGCAACGAAGCTGTCGAACAGGTCCGGCGTGCCCTCGGCCAGGCGCTCAGTGCGCTCATTATAGTCAGGCAGCGGTCCACCCTCGGCCAGCTTTAAACTTGCAAAAGCGAGCGCCGCGTCCACGACTTCGCCATCCGCCACCCTGTCCACCAGCCCCATTTCCGCCGCCTGTGCGGCGCCGACGAGATCTCCCGATGTCAAATATTTCAGCGCCGAACGCGGCCCGGCGAGACGGGTCCAATATTGCGTACCGCCCGCGCCCGGCATCAGACCGAGCTTGACCTCAGGGAGGCCCATCCGCGCCCGTTCCTGGGCGACCCGCCAGTGACAATGGAACGCCAGCTCGAGGCCGCCGCCAAGCGCATAGCCATCGATCGCCGCGACGGTCGGCTTGCCCATCGCGAGAAGCGCATCGTCGATCTGCCACAATGTTGGTGCCAGATAGGGCTTGCCAAACTCCCTTATGTCCGCCCCGCCGACAAAGGTGTTTCCGGTGCCGGCAAGCACCACGGCCCTGACCTCAGGACTCCAGCGCGCATGTTCGAGAGCCGCCATCAGCTCCTCGCGCAGCCCGTGGGAAAGCGCATTCACAGGCGGATTGGAAAGCCGCAAGACGGCAATCCCATCGACTGACTCGACGCTCACATGACCTTTTGCGGGCATCACCAGCCATCCTCATTGACCTGCACCAGCAGGCGGCCATTGTTGCCGCCGCTGAAAAGCGTGAGAAACGTAGCCGGAGCGTTCTCCAGCCCCTTCCGGATGTCGAGGTCGCCGTGAAGCCGCCCTTCCGCAATCCAGCCTTCAATCTCGTCCTGCGCCTCGGCTACTAGCGCATGTTCATTCAGGATTTCGGCGACACGAAAGCCCCGGATCATCGCCGTCTGCACCACTAGGTTCCACAGATTGGGCGGCGGAGACGAGGCCCCGCCATCATAGTCCGCGATCATACCGCATAGCGCCATTCGAGCGTTTTTGCGCAGAAGGTCGATGGCAATCGCCTGCAATGGGCCGCCGACATTATCGAAATAGACATCGACCCCGCCCGGAACCGCCGCCATCAGCGGGCCGCGAAGGTCCCCCTCGGCCGCTTTGTAATCGAGGCAGACATCATAGCCGTAGCGCTCCACTGCGCGCCGGCATTTGGCAGCGCCGCCAGCGATGCCCACAATCCGCCCTGCTCCGAGATTACGCGCCATCTGGCCGACCAGCGACCCGACGGCCCCCGCCGCGCCGCTCACTAATATGACCTCGCCAGGCCGTATCTGCGCTATCCGTGTCAGCCCGTAATGCGCGGTCAGGCCGATAGTACCGCGGCGATGCAGCAAGTCCGGTCCGGGCGCTTGCCGCTCTGCGCGATGAAACTGGGCGGCTGGCCCCACGACATAATCGCTCCAACTGCCGAATCCCCAGACCGCCTCGCCCGGCGATATCGTGTCCGCCCGGGATTCCACCACCTCGCCTAGCACCATGCCGCGTACCGGCGTGCCCGGCGCAATCGGCGCCGCATAGCCGCCACGCTGGTTCATGAATCCCCTTATGGCTGGATCCATCGCCAGGTAGTGGACGCGCAGGACAATTTCACCCTTCGCCGGCTGAGGCCGGGACTCGGACCGCAGTTCGAAGTCATACTGCCCGATCGCCTCGTCCGGGCAGGCGCGCAGGGTCCACTGGCGGTTGGGCGACAAAGCCATTCTCACGCATCCGCCAGAAATGGCGCGGCGCCCATCCATGCCGCGATGCCGCCCGCTGGAATGCCGCATATGATCGCCTCGGCAATCTCGGCATCAGTGGCACCAACGTTGCGCGCGCCGCGCACATGGGTCTTGGCCATGGGGCTGTAGTCGGCTGCCAGAATGGTCAGCAACAAGAACTCAGCATTCTTGGGGCTGAGAGGATTGGCGTCGATGCTTCCGCGCCGCATCAGATAATAGGCGTCGGCGCCCAGCGGCAGGAGGCGCAGCATCTGCTCGAGCGGACCAGGAATGGTGCCGAAATAGGACCTGAAATTCTCCTCCGCCTCGCCTTCCGCCACGGCAATCTGGCTAAAGGAGGAAGACTCGGCCGGCATTACGTAGACCTCGGCAAGCAACGACTCGAACGCGAGCGCTGCTCCTTCGCCGCGCAGGCTGCTGAGGACGATCAAGCCAGCCACCGCTTCGGTCAACGTGAGACCCAGGCCCGCGCCGCGCTCCAGTTCACCCTTCGCCAAAGCATCCCGCCCCTTCGCTGCCGCGGCCACGGCGACCAGCAAAGCCTTGATCTTGGCGGAAATGGCACCGTCTTCGTCGATGATACGACGAAACAGTGCATAGCCCGACAAGGTGTAGGGGGCATGGCGCCGAAGAAGCGGCGACTCGATCAGCGTGTTGGACGTCATGAGCACTCCTCTCCTGTTTTTCTAACCGACCGACCGGTCGGACGTCAACAGACGATTTGACGATTGACAACCGACCGGACGGTCGATTATTTGTCGTGCAAGAGCCCGGCCATTTCCGGTTCAGCCAATGATCAGGCACAATGCAGGTTTTGCGAAATGTATTTTGAACAGTCCGAAAAATCCAAAGCCTGGATGGAGCGCGTCAGCGCATTCATGGATGCCTACATCTATCCGGCCGCTCCCCTATATCAGGAGCAGCTGGGGAAGATCGACCGCTGGAAGCAAATCCCGCCGATCTTTGAGGAGCTTAAGGACCGGGCTCGCGGTCAGGGCCTGTGGAACCTGTTCATGCCGCCGTCGGAGCATGATGACGAATTCTTCACCAGCCCGGGCCTGACCAACGTCGAATACGCGCCAATCGCCGAGCTCATGGGCCGCGTGTCCTGGGCAACCGAAGTTTTTAACTGCATGGCGCCCGACACTGGCAATTTCGAAGTACTGCATCGCTATGGCACCGCCGAACAGAAGCGGCGTTACATGCTGCCACTCGCCAATGGCGAGACACGTTCAGCCTTTCTCATGACGGAACCTGCCGTCGCCTCCTCCGATGCCCGCAACATCCGGACCGAGATCCGGCGCGAAGGCGATGAATATGTCATAAACGGCCACAAATGGTGGTCGTCCGGGGCCGGGCATCCGCACTGCGACTTCTTCATTGTGATGGGCAAGACCGATCCCGACGCAGAGCCCTATCGCCAGCAGTCAATGGTAATCGTGCCGCGCGATGCCAAGGGCATCGAGCTTGTCAGGTTTCTGCCTGTCTTCGGCTATGATCATGCCCCGCACGGACATTTCGAAGTGAAGCTGAACAATGTCCGCGTTCCGGCTGACCATATACTGCTGGGTGAAGGACGCGGTTTCGAGATCGCCCAAGGCCGGCTCGGTCCCGGCCGCATCCATCACACCATGCGTACCATTGCGTCGTCAGAAGTCGCGCTCGAAAAGACGGTGCGTCGGCTGTCCCAGCGTGTCGCGTTCGGCAAGCCGATCATCGAGCACAGCGTCTGGGAACAGCGGATCGCCGAGGCGCGGACCGACATCGAAATGGTCCGCCTTCTCTGCATGAAGGCCGCTCACATGATGGACACCGTCGGCAACAAGGCGGCAAGGGCCGAAATCGCAATGATCAAGGTTGCCGCCCCCCGCATCGCCCAGCGCATTGTCGACGAGGCGATCCAGGCGCACGGCGGCGGCGGCGTCACCGACGATTTCGGCCTTGCCGAACTCTACGCAAATACCCGCATCGTACGCCTGACCGACGGCCCGGACGAAGTTCATTGCCGCCAGATCGCGCGGCTTGAAATGAAGAAATACCACTGAATGTCACACAATAATTCAACCGAGCCGGCCGTCGAGGCTGCGGATGCTCCCAAGAAGTATATCGGCGATGTAGGCGACGTCCGCCGCGATGCCAGCTTCGACGAGGCGCGGCTGCTCGCCTATCTTGAAGGATGCGTGAAGGGATTTCGCGGCCCCCTTTCGGTGCGCCAGTTCGAGGGCGGACAGTCCAACCCGACCTATCTGCTCATCACGCCCGACGCCAAATATGTGATGCGGCGCAAGCCCCCCGGGGTACTGCTGAAATCCGCGCATGCGGTTGACCGCGAGTTCCGGGTAACCAAAGCCTTGTTCGAGCAGAACTTCCCAGTGCCGGAGCCGCTCTGCTTGTGCGAAGACGAAGATGTGATCGGCACAATGTTCTATGTGATGCGGCATATTGAGGGACGGGTCTTCTGGGACTGCCGGATGCCGGACCTCAGCCGCGAAGACCGCGCCAAGGTTTACGATTCTGCCAACCAGACGCTGGCAGCCCTGCACAGCGTCGATTATGCCGCCATCGGCCTGTCCGACTACGGCCGTCCGGGCAACTATTTCGAGCGTCAGATCGCGCGCTGGTCCAAACAGTTCGCGGCCTCCCGCACCGTCAACATCCCCGCAATGGATCGACTGATCGAATGGCTGCCCGCCAAAGCGCCGGCGGATGACGGGCTTTCATCCATCATCCATGGCGATTATTCCTTCCACAATCTCCTGATCCATCCCACCGAACCACGCGTTGCTGCCGTCATCGATTGGGAACTCTCGACGATTGGGCATCCGCTCGGCGATCTCATGTACCATTGCATGGAATGGTACCGGCCAGCCGGCATTGATGATCGCGGTACGCTAAGTGATGCTGATCTGGATGCGCTGGGTATTCCGACCGTCGAGGACTACATCGCTCGCTACAGCGCGCGTACGGGGTTCAAAATCGAGAGCTGCGATGTCGGATTCTACCGGGCCTTCAACCTGTTCCGGGTTGCCGCAATCCTTCAGGGCGTGGCGGGACGAGTCCGTGACGGCATAACAACCGCCGACAACGCGCAGACGATCATCGCACTCATCGCGCCGATCGCGAACGCCGCTTGGGCCGAAGCGCAACGCACCGACGCTGGGTGAGCCTAAATCATCAGCCCAACCCGCTGCCCATCAAACACCGCATTGGCCATGCGCCGAGGCGTCAGGCAATCGCCCACCGCCGTCGCCCTTCCCCCGAAAGCCGGCTGCAAGGCACATGACCTGCGTCCGG
Source organism: Sphingobium sp. (assembly GCA_035490755.1). GTDB lineage: Bacteria > Pseudomonadota > Alphaproteobacteria > Sphingomonadales > Sphingomonadaceae > Sphingobium. The sequence goes on along the minus strand of DATJLC010000283.1, from coordinate 9,585 downwards.
TCTGGACGACTATCAGCTCGGCAGGCAGTTCCTCTTCCGTCCCGCTGGTAAGATTGACCAATTTGGCTATGCCCGCTTCCACGCCCAGCAACTGGGTCAACGGCAAAAACCTTGTGCTCCCTCGCCCCAGTCGCGCCAGCAAGGGGCCAAGGCTTTCGACCGGAATTTGGTGGCCAATGGCTGCCGATGGCGTGACATAAGTGAGCGACCAACCAGCTTCCATCAGCATCTCCGCCACGCCATAATTCCACCAGAAACCGGTGCCGTCATCCACCATGACCGCCCCCCCTCGCCCTTCGGCTGCGGCGCGCCTTCAGAGAGAATGTCAAACCAGCTGCACACCGATCTGTCGCTGAATATCTCCGGCAAAGGACTGGCGACTGCGCCGGTGGCCAGTATCACCTCGTCGAAAGGACCGGGCAAATCTTCAGGTCCCATCACCAACCTGTTCAGCGAAACCGGGATCGCCAGCCGCCGAATTTCGTCCTGATAGAAATCCAGGAGCCGCCGTAGTCCTTGTCGATGCGGTAGCGAAGAGGCGTAGAGGAACTGGCCGCCCAATCCATCCGATTGCTCGAAAACCTGGACCTTGTGGCCCCGCAACCTCGCCGTTCGAGCCGCCTCGAGACCCGCTGGCCCCCCACCGATAATCGCGATGGATTTGACCTTTGCTGCCTCTTCAAGGGTAGCGAATGGAGCGACACGTTCTCGTCCGGCCTGCGGGTTCACCGCGCAATGTAGATGGGGGGCGAAGGCGCGGCAGTCCTGGTTTACGCCTATGCATGGGCGTATCTGGGCAACGCGCCCGTTTCTCGCCTTCTCCACCCAAAGCGGATCGGCAATGAATGCCCGCGCCATGCCGACCAGATCCGCCTGGTCGTCCGCAATTGTGGCTTCAGCCAGATCCGGCCGCACAATACGCTGTCCCACCAGGACGGGAATGTCGCAATGCGCCTTGATTATGCCGGCCGCGCGTACGGCTGTCGCTTCTGGCTGGGTTACATCCTTCACATAGGCGCCACGCACGCCCAGGGTGATACTGAGATAGTCGACTGCCGCCATCGCCTGCAGTTGGTCAACGATGCGCAGCGTATCGCCCACTTCCAAACCATCGCCGGTTTCCTCGTCGGCGCTGAGGCGCACGCCCACCAGGAAATCTGCGCCGCACCGCTCCCGAATCGCCGCGATGATATCCCGCAGGAAACGAAAGCGCCGCTCGGAATCTCCGCCCCAGGCGTCCGTCCTCTGATTGGCAGCGGGCGAGAGGAACTGAGCTATCAGATAGCCGTGGGCGGCATGCAGCTCCACCCCGTCATGGCCGGTACGCTGCAGGTTGTGTGCTGACAGGACAAAGGCCTCCACCAGCTCAACGATCTCAGCGTCGTCGAGCACATGGGGCGGATAGGGGTCACGCGACGATCGGACCGCAGAGGGGGCCACCGGAGGAATATCCGTTTCATATCCGATCGTCTCGCGCCCCAGGTGAACCAGCTGGCCGATGGCCGCCGTCCCGAAGCTGCGGATCACCGCAGCCCGCTTCGCTAGGCCAGGCAATGCATGTTCGCTATAGGTCTCGACCAAGGTACGCAGACGCCGCGCCGAGCCCGGATGCACCACCGCCGCGCCAGTAATCATCATGCCAGGTCGCGTTACGGCGCGGGCGCGATAGTAAGCGATATCGTCTTGGGTGATCGCCCCATCCCTCAGCATGCTGGTGCCGTGCGGCAGCATGACGATGCGATTCTGCAAGTTTACGGGCCCAAGACGAAAGGGCGAGAAGAGATGCGGAAAGGCCGTATGGCCGCTCACTGCGCCGTCATTCCGCCATCGATCACCAACTCGGTACCCGTCATGTAGCTGGACTCGTCACTGGCGAGGAATAGAACCGCCTTGGCTATCTCCTCCGCATTGGCGAATCTGCCCATGGGCGTGTGGCAAAGAAACTCGCGCGCCATCTCAGGATCGGCATAGGCCTTGGCGGTAAGCGGCGTTTCCACATGTCCGGGATGGATGGAGTTGACGCGCACGCCATTATTGAGCGTCGCACATTCCAGGGCCGTGCACTTGGTCAACAGCCGGACACCGGCCTTTGCGGCGCTATAGGATGCCGCATTGACGCCCCCCACCAGGCCTCTGACCGACGACATGTTGACGATCGAGCCACTCGTCGACGCCGCCAGCAACGGCATCAGGTACTTCGTCGCAAGAAACACGCTGTCGAGATTGACCGCCATGATAGCACGCCATGTTTCCAGGCTAGTATCCGCAATGGAACAGAAGGCGCCATAGCCGGCATTGTTCACGAGAATGTCGAGGGTGCCGAACTGTTGCTTCATCAAAGCCGCCGCGCCCTTCCAGTCTTCCTCCAGCGTCACGTCGATCACGAACGTCTGAGAGCGCTCACCAATCGCCGCCGAGGCTTCGGCCAAACGATCCGCGGCACGGTCGGCCAGCATGACCCTGGCACCCTCGGCCACGAACATCTGCGCCACGGCAAGGCCGATGCCCGATGCCGCACCGCTGACAAATGCTGTCTTGCCTTCAAGCCGTTTCAAGTGGCCGCCCCTTCCGCATCCGCCTTGCTCAAGGCCATAAGCCCGTCAAACTCCGGATTGGTCCGTGACAATATTGCCTCGGCATGCCGGCGAATGGACTCGTCAAAATTGACGGATGTCAGCAGATAGAATTGTCGCGCTTCAATGGCGGCAAACAGCATCTCGGCGACCTGTTCGGGGGCAATCGCATGCTTGTACAGGTCGTCGGCAATGGCCTGAAGTTCCGGGGTCTCGTCGGAGATGCCGGTGCCGGGCACCAGCTCCTTGGGCCTATTGCGCTCGGACCGGTATATGTTCGTGTTGACCAGACCGGGACACAGCAGCGTAACCCCGATGGGCAAATCCATTTCCTTGAGCGACGCATAAAGCGCCTCGGTAACTCGCACCGCCCCATGTTTTGCTGCGCTGTAGACCGGGGAACCGGACCCGCTGACCAGCCCGGCAACCGAAGCGGTCGTCACGACATGGGCCCGACTTCCCTGTGCTATCATGCGCGGTATGAAGGCGCGAATGCCGTGAACCACGCCCATCATGTTCACGTCGAGCGCCCAGCGCCAGTCCTCCAGCGGATATTCCCATACCGGCCGAAACCGCCCGGCGGGCACCACGCCCGCATTGTTGCACAATATGTCCACAGATCCGAAGCTGCTCCAGGCCATATCGGCGAGGTCATTCACCGAGTCCTGCGAGGCGACATCGGTCCGCTGGGCACGTGCGACATAATCTTTGGCCGCCAGGTCACCAGCCACCCGGCGCGCCGCAGCCAGATCGATGTCAGACACCACGATCTTCATGCCCTCGTCGGCAAAGCGGTGCGCCAGGGCCTCGCCTATGCCGCTGCCAGCACCCGTAATGACGGCTACCTTGCCTTCCCAGTCAGACATATCCACTCCTCTAGAGTCGCCCCACCCTACACGACCGTCCGGTCGGTCGTCAATAACGCGGAGGGCTGTTGACAGAGCACGGCAAGCAGTAGATTCAACACCCGACTGGTCGGTTGAGTTGGAGGAGTGGGTTCGTTGAACGCTTTGACTGCATCCCCGCTACTGCGGTTGCTCGCGCCGAAAAGCCTTGCCGGCTACGCCCGATTCCGCGAGGTGATCGACAAGGACGGCGCCCTTCCGGCCTCGATCAAAGGTCTGTTTGTCGCCATTGCAGCCACGACCAAGGGCTTTGAGAGCATGGCCCAGCGCGAGTTGGCCCGCGCCCATGGGCTGGGACTGACCAGCGAGGAGGCTTCTGCAGGCGCAATCATCCTGTGCAGCGTGCGGGGCGAAGGCGCGGCGCTGCGTTATATCCAGCTGCTGCAAAGTGAATATCCGGAAACCATCCAAACCGAGATTCCGCTCACCGAAATCGCCGTCGCGCCCGGCGAGGCGCGCGACAACTTCCTTGGCTATTTCGGCTCCATGCCTCCATCACTCGGCAAGCTCATCGACCATCTTCCGGTTGCAGCGGATGCCTATTATCTGATGCGGCAAGGCACGCTGGGAGCCACCGCGATCGGTTCCAAATTTGCCGAATTGCTGCTCGTCACGGTCATCGCGGCGGACTACAGCCCGCTGGTCGCCGTCCATGCCAAGGGCGCCGTTGCAGCCGGAGCGTCCGAGGCGGAACTCTATGAGGCGATATTGTGCGCCGTGCCCACCTCCGGCTTGTCGGCATGGGTGGCTGCGTCCAATGCCATCGACGAGGCAGCAGCCAATGCCTAGCAATCCCGGCGAACTGGGCGGCAAGGTTGCGATCATAACCGGCGGCGCAACAGGCCTGGGCGCCGAGATCAGCCGTCAATTCGTGCGGGAAGGCGCATTGGTCCATATCGCGGACATTGCCGACGAGGATGGCGACCTCCTCGTCAATGAGCTTGGGTTCAAGGCAACCTACCACCACCTCGACGTTACGGACGAGGCGGATTGGCGCCGTGCCGTCGCCACAGTCCAGAAACGTCACAGCACCATCGATATTCTTGTCAACAATGCCGGCATCGCTCTCGTCATGAAGCCACTGCACGAGCGATCGCTTGAGGAATGGCAGCAGCTCATGTCAGTCAACATTACCGGCGTCTTTCTCGGCACCCGGGCCGTCATACCCGCAATGCTGCGGCAAGGTTCTGGGTCGATCGTCAACATGTCGTCCGCCGGCGGCCTTGGCCAATGGCAGATCATGGAGAGCGCCTATGCGGCCAGCAAGGCGGCGGTCCGTGTCCTCACCAAGACAACCGGCACTCAATATGCCGCCCGTGGCATACGCTGCAACTCGGTCCATCCCGGACCGATCGACAGTGCGATGACGCAGGCCGTGCTGGGCATCAATCCCGACGTGCTCGCGCGGCGGCTCGGCCGGGTTCCCATGGGCCGGCTGGGCCAACCGGCAGAAATCGTTTCTGCGGTCGTCTTCCTCGCCTCAGACAAGGCGTCTTACGTAACCGGCGCGGAACTGGCTGTTGATGGCGGCGCTGTTGCGCAATAGATGGCGCAAACCAATACCTTACAGGCGAGTGGACATATGGCCAGGCAAGTACGCAAGGAAAAACAGACCTCGGAGGCGCACGGTGGCAAGCGGCTGGAGATCATTCAGCATTGCGCCAACCTCTTTGACAAGGTCGGCTATCACGGCACGACCATGCAGATGCTTGCGGATGAAGTCGGCCTCGGCAAGCCAACGCTCTATCATTATTTCCGCAGCAAGGCGGAGATACTCTATGCCATTCATGAGCTCCATATCGATGCGCTGCTTGCTGGCCTTGAGGAATTCGGGCGGAAGGATCTTCATCCTAGCGAACTTCTTCGCAATGCCTGCACGGACATCCTCCGGCAGATTGCTCAGCATCCGGGCTATGTGCGCGCCTTTATGGACCATTATTCCGAGCTCGAAGGCGACATGCGCAAGAATATCCGCATGCGCCGCAACCAATATCTTGCCGGAATTTCAAGCGTGCTCGAGCGTGGGGTGGCTGAAGGCAGCTTCGAGCCCTGCGACATCGAACTCACCGCATTCGGTTTCCTCGGCATGTGCAACTGGGCGTATAAATGGTATCCCGCCATGCACAAGAAGCGCAGCCCGGAAAGCGTATCGAAGTCGCTGTGCGACGTGTTTTTGAAGGGACTCGAACGCTCGCCTGCCTAAGCGCAACTCACAGGCCGAACGCAGCTTTGGCAATGATATTGAGCTGAATTTCCGTCGTCCCGCCAAAGATGGTCCAGGCGCGGCTATTGAGATAGCGCGCGCTTGCGGTCTGGGCCTCACGGGACCCGATGGGCACGGGCGTGGCCGCATCATAAAATGGGCGCTCGGCCGGCATTTGCAGCCCATCCAGCCCCTGCCCTTCCAAGGCGATTCGATCCAGCGCCTGGCGGACATCCGCAGCGATCTGCTTGGTCATCAGCGCGCGCGGGCCGGGATCGACCCCATCCCGCACGTCGCATGCCACCCGCAGCTCGATCAGCTCGAGCGCCTGCGCATCGAGCGAGGCCGAAGCAAGATCGGCCATCAAACCGGGATCCACACCTGCCCGGGCGGAAAACAGCAACTCCAAGCTATGGGCCGCCTCAACCAGGGCGGGTCCGAAGAAGGTCCCACCCCGTTCGTTTTCGAGAAGGAACTTGGCGATCGTCCAGCCCTGCCCTTCCTCCCCCACTAGGTTTTCGACGGGCACCAGCACATCGTCGAAGAACACCTCATTCACTTCATGCTCGCCTGAAGCGCTCCGGATCGGCCGTACCGAGATGCCGGGGCTGTCGATATCCATCAGGAGAAAGCTGATACCTCGCTGCGGCTTCACCTCGGTGTCGGTGCGGACAAGGCAAAAGATACGATTGGCGAAATGCGCCTGCGTCGTCCAGATTTTGGAGCCATTAACCCGGTAATGATCACCCTCGCGAATGGCCCGGGTCCGCAGGCTGGCCAGATCCGAACCGGAGCCCGCCTCGGAAAAGCCCTGCGCCCAAAAATCATCCCCGGACAGAATCGCCGGGAGATAACGCAATCTCTGTTCAGCGGTGCCGAAGTGGATGATGACTGGCCCCACGAGCTTCAGGCTCATGAACGGCAGGATCGGCGCGCCCGCCTTGGCGCATTCCTTTTCGAAGAGATAGCGCTCGATCGGTGTCCAACCGGTACCGCCCGCCTTCGCTGGCCAGTTGGACGCCGCCCAGCCCCGACGGTGGAGCCTGCGCTGCCATGCCCGCGCAAGGTCCCATTCGGCGAATACACCAACCGTCAGCCGGGCCTGCTCGCGCAGCTCCGCGGTCAGCTCCGTATCCAGAAAAGCGCGCACGTCCTCGCGGAATGCCTCTTCGGCGGCGGTAAAGCGACAATCCATGCCGGCTCCCCTTACTTCGCCAATATGGTTACGCCGGAGACGCCCGGCGCGCCATAGACATGGCTGTAGGCCGTCTGCACCGTGCCATCTATTTGACGCCGGCCGGCTGTGCCGCGCAGCTGTCGTACATTCTCGTAGACCTGTCGAAGGCCCGAAGCTCCGATCGGCTCGCCGCAGGCCAGGCAGCCGCCATCGGTGTTTACCGGAAGGACACCATCGAGCCGGGTTCTGCCTTCCGCAATCCACCTCTCCTGGTCGCCGTCGTCGCAGAAACCATTCTCGGCCATGTGCATGATCTCCGCACCGGCTTCCGTGTCCTGCAGTTGCGCGACATCGATGTCATCAGGGCCGATCCCCGCCATCTCGAAGGCCGCGCGCGAGGCGTTGACGGTCGGTGAGCCGCCGCGTTCGACATCGATTGCGGGCGAAAACACCTCGAAGGATCCCGGTGGTCGGCTGCGCACAGCCACTGCCTTCAACTCGATCCGCGCAGCGCCCAATGCCCGCGCCTGTTTCTCGTTCGCCAGGATAAGCGCCACGCCGCCCTCTGCTGGCGAACAGAACATGAATTTCGTCAGCGGATCATTGACCATGTCCGATGCCAATATGGCCTCTGCCGTGACCGGCTCGCGCCGCCATGCGTGACCGGTCCTCGCACCGTTTGCAAACGCCTTTTCTGCCACCTTGGCTAGCGTCATGGGACTGATGCCGAAGTTCGCCATATAGCGCTGGATCTTCATCGCGAAAAACTGCGTCGTCACCATCATGCCGACTTCGCCATACCAGTCTGGCAGACTCCAATCGCGCGGCAGGGGATTGAAGGCACCGCGCGGATGCTTGTCGAAGCCGACTGCCATGGCGAGATCGAACTCGCCGGACTTGATTGCGCTATAGGCGCCGAACAGGGCCGATCCGCCAGTTGCGCAGCCATTGGCGACGTTGACGAACTGAAGCCCGGTCAATCCGAGTTCGTTGACCATCGTGTCCGCATTGCCCGCGGAATCCGAACCACCAAAGGCGCATGGGATGTTTCGCCAGGCGAGGCCAGCATCGCGCAGCGCCTCCCGCACCGCAAATGCACCTTGCTGCAGCCCGGTGCGCTCGGGCGTCCGTCCAAAAGGGTGGATGCCGGCGCCGATGATATAGACCTTGCTCATACGGTGCTCTCCCCAGTGAACGCAAAGCTGATGCGGCCGGTCCTGCTGGCGTCCAGCACCTGCTCAGTGACCAGTTTCATGGGCATCCCAATGTGCAGGTCGCCGAACGGCACGCCGACAATGCGGCTTTCGACAATGACCGTACCGGCAAGCTCCACATAGCCAACGGCAAAGGGCTCGAACGCCTCCGGCCCCGCATAGGGCGGCGTCTTCGGCCGAAACCTCTGGACGGTAAATGACCATAAAGTGCCGGTGCGCGGTAGGTCTTCGGCTATCCATTCGTCAGCCGCCATCCCGGGAGGACAGGGGAAACGCAATGTGCCATCCCGGAGATTGCGCGCCCCGATCAGGCGTGGGCCGTCTTCCCCGTCCAGCGACCCGGCAGCAAACAGGTTAGGGGTGATGGCGTCCATGGCAGCTTTCCTCTCACAATCGAAAGCATGCTAGGCAGCCGCACCAGCCGGCGCTACTGGCCCATGGGTCAGGTGCTATGGCGAGAGCGCCAGATAACCCAGCTGCGCAGCCTTGTAGACGGTCTGGTCGCGATTGACTGCATCCAGCTTTTCCGAGGCATTGCGGATATGAAAGCGCACCGTCGAGCGCGTCACTTCGAGAATGAGCGCGATCTCCTCATTGGTCTTGCCTCGCGACGCCCAGCGCAGACACTCAACTTCGCGCCGGGTCAAATTGGGCGTCAGATGCAAGGATACCGATGCATGGAGCAGTCTGGCGTAGCTGCCAATGAACCGCCGGGCATAAATGCCCAGCACATCGGCATAGGCAGCGAACATTTCCGAGAGATTCTCGCTACTGGTGTCGACAGGGAGGAAGCTGACCGCCCCTACCTGCCCCAGGGGCATATGCACCGGCACAACCAGTGCGCTCCGGGTCATGGCTCGGCGCTCGAAATCGCTGAGATCGACCGGCAGCATGGCGCACTGACCACGATCGGTCCACACGCCAGCCGCGTTGCACCAGAACGGGTCCAGTTCCAGCCGGCAAAGCGCGGCGAGCGGAGAACTGAACGCCAGATTGGGCGCCAGCCACCAAGCCTGATCGAGATCATCGAAACCAAAGACCGTGGCGGCAAGCACGCGGCCTTCTCCATCGACCATCGGCCGCGAGGAAGCGATGTTGTGGGTGGCGGCGACCCTGACCCGGCACATTCCCATGGCCACGTCCCGCAGGCAAATGGCCGCGCTTTCAATGTCGCCCGGGCCGCGCATGCGCAACCGCTCAAAAACCGCCATATCCAGCCCAAGCGTCATATTGACTGACCCTAAGGTCAGGCGAAGCGGCTCGCAACCTGTGTCAGACTGAGGTCAACCGGAACAGCGAGGCCTTCCCATGGATTTCAATCCCAGCGAAGAACAGCGCATGCTTGCCGACAGCGTCGATCGGTTCGTCCAAAGCAGATACGATCTGGACAAGCGCCGCGCCTATCAGGCCGAGCCGACCTCCTTCTCCAACGAAAATTGGAACATGCTGGCGGAACTTGGTCTCACCGCCCTTATCGTCCCGGAAGGCGATGGCGGTCTGGGGGCCTCGCGAG
>DATJLC010000282.1:0-3767 GCA_035490755.1 Sphingobium sp. | reverse complement strand
GGCCGCAGCCGCTACTGGGATGTGAGCTTTGCCGATCGCCACCAAGGAAGCGCCGCCGCTCTCGAGGAGGAATTGGCCGATCTGCTGCGCCGGTCCGTGCGGTCGCGAATGGCCGCCGACGTGCCGATCGGTGCCTTCCTTTCCGGCGGCGTCGACAGCAGCACAGTCGTGGCGTTCATGACGGAGGCATCGAGCAAGGCGGCGGTGCCCACCTGCGCCGTCGGCTTTGTCGACGCATCGGCTGACGAGACCGCCCACGCCGAACTGATCGCGCGGCGATTCGCGACCGACCATCGCACCCGGATATTGTCACCGGACGACAATCCCCTCATCGATCAACTCGCCGCACAGTTTGACGAGCCCCTTGCCGACCCGTCCACACCGGCGATCTATCAGGCCTGTGCGCTTGCGCGCGAGCAGATGACAGTGGCGTTGAGCGGCGACGGCGCTGACGAGGCATTCGGGGGCTATCGCCGCCATCTGGTCCAGCATCGCCAGGAACGGATCAGGGCGTTGCTGCCGTCCTTCATCCGTCGCCCGGGACCGGATGGCGCCGAAGCCTATGCCGCCGCGATTGGGGTCACGGCGCCCGCGATCCGGCAGCGGCTCTGGGTCAGCGACGCGCGCACTGCGCTTGGCGGATACCGGGCGGAGGAGCGCTATATTAAGGCCATGCAAGGCGCACCCGCACGCGATGCCGTCGACCGCGCCCAATATGCCGATCTTCGTATCGCGCTCCCCGGCGACATTCTCACCAGAATGGACCGTTTGAGCATGGCAGTCGGGCTCGAAGCGCGAGAGCCGCTGCTCGACCACCGGCTCGTCGCCTTCGCCGCGCGTCTGCCGGTGTCGCTGCGGTTTCGGGGAGGGACCGGCAAATATCTGATGAAAAAGGCGATGGAACGCCATTTGCCGCCGTCCATACTCTATCGCCCGCAAATGGGCATGGCAACGCCGGTTGCCGCCTGGTTCCGGGGACAGTTGGCCGAGGCGGCGCGCGCTCTCGCCGGCGGATCGGCCCTCGCACGCACCGGCTGGTTCGACATGCCCCGGATCGCCCGGATCGCGGAGCAGCACCGGGCCGGCCTGGCCGACCATGGGCAGCTCCTCTGGCAGCTCCTGATGCTCGACCGCGCGCTGAAGCGGCTATTCCGGCTTGCCTAGCACCGGATAGTCGGCACCGGTGAAATAGAGCCCGTCAGGCGGTGCATTGAGGCCCAGCCTGGCGCGGTCCCTGGCCGCCAAAGCGGCGCTCATGTCATCGGCGGTCCATTGGCCGAGGCCGACCAGTGTGAGGCATCCGACCATGGAACGCACCTGGTGGTGGAGGAAGCTGCGCGCCGCCGCGTGGACGATGACGCGCTCGCCCGTCCGCACGACATCGAGCCGGCGGAGCGTCTTCACCGGGCTGTCGGATTGGCAGTGGACCGAGCGGAATGTGGTGAAGTCATGGCGTCCGATCAGGCGCTGCGCCGCCGCCTGCATGGCCTCGGTGTCGAGGGGGCGGGGGATGCGCCAGGCATGGCCGGCATCGAGCGTCAGCGGCGCGCGCCGGTTGATGATGTGATATTCGTAGCGGCGTCCGATGCAGGAAAATCGGGCGTGCCATTGCTCGGGCACGACCGCGCAGTCGAGGATGGCGATCGGCGCGGGCCGGAGATGGGCGTTGAGGGCCTCCATCAGGCGGAACGGGCTGATCGGCCGATCGATGTCGGCATGGGCGCGCATCGCCGTCGCATGGACCCCCGCATCAGTCCGCCCGGCGGCATGGACGACAGGCTCGATGCCGAGGATCCTGCCCAGCGCCTCCTCGATCGCCTGTTGCACGCTCGGGCCATGGGCCTGCCGCTGCCAGCCCAGGAAGGGCCGGCCGTCAAACTCCACGGTCAGGGCAAAGCGAGTCATGCGAGCTGCGTGCCCGCCGGGATCGCAAAGCCGCGCAGCATTTCGGTCGCGGGCATCGCCCCCTTGCCGGCGCGCTGAACCAGCGTCGGGCGAATGGCACCCGTACCGCAGGCGATCAGCAGCCCGTCGTCAAGCACCGTGCCGGCCGCGCCGCCCTCCGCCACGACCTCCGCCGCCAGTATCTTGACGCGTTCCCCGCCGATCGCGAACCACGCGCCGGGCGCGGGGTTGAAGGCACGGACCTGCCGTTCCACCGCCTCCGCCGGCAACGCGAAGTCGATGCGGCTTTCCGCCTTGTCGATCTTGGCGGCATAGGTGACCCCCTCCGCCGGCTGGGGCACTGGCGGATAGGCCGCGAGATTTGCCAGCACATCGACCATCAGCCGCGCGCCAAGACCGGCAAGCTCAGCCGTGAGTTCGCCTGCCGTCTTTGCGTCGATCGGCGTCGTCACGGTCGCCAGCATCGGGCCGGTATCAAGCCCGGCCTCCATCTGCATGATCGTCACGCCCGTCTCGCCGTCTCCCGCCAGGACCGCGCGCTGGACGGGGGCCGCGCCGCGCCAGCGGGGCAGGAGCGAGGCGTGGATGTTGAGGCAGCCGCGCCTGGGCGCCTCCAGCACCGGCACCGGCAGGATCAGGCCATAGGCGGCGACCACCGCCAGATCGGCATCGAGCGCGGCAAAGTCGGCCTGCTCGCCCGCATCGCGCAGGGTGACGGGCGTGCGCACCGCCAGCCCCAGCGATTCGGCACGCGCATGCACCGGGGTAGGGCGGGGCGCCTTGCCTCGGCCGGCCGGGCGCGGCGGCTGGCTGTACACGGCGATGATCTCGTGCCCTGCCGCAATCAGTGCGTCGAGCGCCGGCACGGCAAAATCGGGCGTTCCCATGAAGATGATGCGCATGGCCCCTCTCAACGCTTGTAAGCCCCGCGCGCAAGTCTTTATTGGAGTGCATGGCCTCTCCCGAAATCGAAGCGCTGACTGCCGCCCTTGCCCGCCTGCCCGGCCTTGGTCCCCGTTCGGCGCGCCGTGCGGTGCTGCATCTGTTGCGGCGGCGGGAGAGCGCGCTGGTGCCGCTGCTCGATGCGCTCGGTGCGGTGAACGCGCGGATGCGCACCTGCCAGCAGTGCGGCAATGTCGATACCGTCGATCCCTGCGGTATCTGTTCCGACCCGCGCCGCGATGCCCGCGCCCTGTGCGTGGTGGAGGATGTCGCCGACCTGTGGGCTCTGGACAAGTCGCGGCTCTTTCCCGGCCGTTTTCATGTGCTGGGCGGGCGGCTCTCCGCGCTCGACGGCGTCCGACCGGAGGACCTCTCGATCGCGCAGCTGGTGGCCCGTGTCGCGGCGGGTGGCATCGACGAGGTCGTGCTTGCCATGAACGCGACCCTGGAAGGGCAGACCACCGCCCATTATGTCGCCGAGCGGCTGGAGCCCTATCCCGTCCGCCTGACCCAGCTTGCGCACGGCCTGCCTGTGGGCGGGGAGCTGGACTATCTCGACGAGGGCACTTTGGCGCAGGCCCTGCGCGCCCGCCGGCCAGTCGCTTGAACCCACCCACCTGAAAGACTAAATCGCCCACATGGCCATTTTGCGCATCTACGAGACGCCCGAACCGATCCTCCGCGAAATCTCGACTCCGGTCGAGAAGGTGGACGATGAGCTGCGCGCGCTGATCGCGGACATGTTCGAGACGATGTACGACGCGCCGGGCATCGGCCTTGCGGCGGTGCAGGTCGGCGTTCCCAAGCGTCTGCTGGTGATGGACTTGCAGGAGCCGGAATCGGACGAGGAGGGCGCCCAGCCCGTCAAGCGCCCGATGGTGTTCATCAACCCGCGCATCCTTGAGGGATCGCCGGAGATG
>DATJLC010000281.1:0-14144 GCA_035490755.1 Sphingobium sp. | reverse complement strand
GATCCAGAGTCACGGAAAACCGCGCCTGCGGCCCTGGATTCCCGCTTTCGCGGGAATGACAGGGCAGGGGAGGACTGATTCCGACTTCCGGCGCATCGCCCCAACTGCCTGTCAGCCGCAGCCCGGCATGTCGTTGTCCCGGTAGAAGGCCTCCACCGCCGCCCAGGCCTCCTGCGCTGTCTCGACCCAGGTGATGAGTTCCAGGTCATGGGGCGAAATGACGCCTTCTTCGGCGAACGCCTCGAAATTGATGAGGCGGTTCCAGAATTCTTGCCCGAACAGCAGGATGGGCATGCGTTTCATCTTGCCGGTCTGGACGAGGGTCAGCAGCTCGAACAGCTCGTCGCAGGTGCCGAACCCGCCGGGAAAGACGGCAACGGCGCGCGCGCGCAGCAGGAAATGCATCTTCCTGAGCGCGAAATAATGGAACTGGAAGGACAGCTCCGGCGTGACATAGGCGTTTGGCGTCTGCTCGTGCGGCAGGACGATGTTGAGGCCGATCGACTGCGCGCCCTCATCCGCCGCCCCGCGATTGGCCGCCTCCATGATCGAGGGGCCGCCGCCCGAACAGACCACGAAATGGCGGCAGCCATCGGCGTTGACGGGGAAGCTGGCGGCGATCCGGGCGAGCTTGCGCGCCTCGGCGCAATATTTCGTTTTGGCGGCCAGGCGCTCGGCGACTTTCCGCTCGGCGGGGAGGACGGCCGCATCCAGGAAATCGTCCGCGTCTTCGGGCAATGGTATGCGGGCCGAGCCATAGAAGACGAAGGTCGACATGATTCGCGCCTCGTCGAGGAGCAGCTCGGGTTTCAGCAATTCGAGCTGAAAGCGCACCGGCCGCAGATCCTCGCGCAGCAGGAAGTCGGTGTCCTGAAAGGCGAGGCGATAGGAGCGGCTCTGGGTCTGCGCTGTGCCGGTGATTCTCTGGGCGTCCTGGGCCTCTTGCCGGGCCGGGCGGAACTTGCGTTCCTCGATCGTCTTCTTGCTTGCCATATTCTCCGGCGTACCGATTTTTCCTGTCCGTGGAAACGTCTCTGAGCTGGCTCGTTCGGGGTAGGCGCCCCGGCTCAGCGGCAGTATCCGCCCCGATTGCCCCGGGCGCCCATGTCGAAATGGAAATGATTGTAATGCGCGGCGTTGTAGTCGGGGCCGAGCACGGTCGAGAAGCGCTTGCAGGCGCTGGCGTGGACGGTGCGCAGGAACTGGCGGATCGCGCCGCTCTGGCTCCAGTCGTCCTGAACCGTGATCCGCCGTCCGTCCGACAGGACGAAACCGGACACGTCGATCGCGTTGCCATGCGCATGTTCGGAACGCTTGCCGGCCATGTTCGGATTGCCGACGATGTTGCGGCAGGCATAGGTGCCGAAGGTTTCGATGCGCACCACCTCCGCGCCAAGATAGAGCCGCGCGGCCGGTGCCACGCCATAGCGCGCCCATGCCGTGAAGTTCGCGGCCAGCGGGCAGGTCATCGGCCCCAGATTGGTGGCCGGCGTGCCGAAATCCATCAGCTTGATCGTGTTGATGAGCGCGCAGCCGCCACCCTTGGTCTCATTGGGAAGCGCCTCGTAGCGGATCGCGGCGGCATCCAGCCGCGCGGCGCACAGGCGGTAGCCGGGATCGCTGTGCTGAATGACGGGACGCGGTGCGGCCGTGCGAATGGGCCGGCCCCTGTCGACCCCGCCCACGCAGGCGGACAGCAGCGCCGTCGCCGCCAGCGCCGCGATCACCCCTTTTGCCCGTGTCACCTCTGTCATTTGACCCCGCATCGGGCCCATTGTCGCGGAAGATGGTTAACAATAGGTTAAATCTTAGCGGCCTGTGCGACGGGTGGAGTCCAGCGGGGGATCGGGCGACCCTCTGGCCAGAACCGATCGCCCACCAGCGCATTTCAGTTTGACATTCATCCATGTGTCTGTAGGGGCGTCGGCGGGCCACGCGGTCCCAACGCCGCGCGTGCTCTCTGCAAGGAGACGCATTACATGACTGAATATACCAAGCCGGGCGCGAAGCCCGCTCGTCCGCATTTCTCGTCCGGCCCGTGCGCCAAGCCGCCCGGATATGACCTTTCCAAAATCGCCACCGAAGTGCTGGGCCGCTCGCATCGCAGCAAGCTCGGCAAGGCGCGTCTCCAATATTGCATCGACCTGATGCGCCAGCTGCTGCGCCTGCCGGACACGCACCGCATCGGCATCGTGCCGGGCTCCGACACGGGCGCCTTCGAAATGGCGATGTGGACGATGCTGGGCGCGCGCGGCGTGACGACGCTGGCCTGGGAAAGCTTTGGCGAGGGCTGGGTGACGGATGCCGTCAAGCAGCTGAAGCTCGACCCCACGGTGATTCGCGCCGATTATGGCCAGCTTCCCGACCTTGAAACGATCGACTGGTCGACCGACGTGCTGTTCACCTGGAACGGCACCACGTCGGGCGTGCGCGTCCCCAATGGCGACTGGATCCCGGCCGACCGCGAGGGCCTGTGCTTCGCCGACGCGACCTCCGCCGTGTTCGCCTATGACCTGCCCTGGGACAAGATCGACGTCGCCACCTTCTCCTGGCAGAAGGTGCTGGGCGGCGAGGGCGGCCATGGCGTCCTCATCCTCGGCCCGCGCGCGGTCGAGCGGCTGGAGAGCTACACGCCCGCATGGCCGCTCCCCAAGGTGTTCCGCCTCGTCTCCAAGGGCAAGCTCGCCGAGGGCGTGTTCAAGGGCGAGACGATCAACACGCCGTCCATGCTGGCGGTCGAGGATGCGATCTTCGCGCTGGAATGGGGCAAGTCGCTGGGCGGCCTGGAAGGGCTGATCGCCCGCTCCAGGGCCAATGCCGACGCGCTGAACGCCCTGGTCGAGGCGCGATCCTGGCTCGGCCATCTCGCCGCCGATCCGGCGAGCCGTTCGACGACCAGCGTCTGCCTCACCGTCGAGGGCGCCGACGAGGCGTTCATCAAGAAGATGGCGAGCCTGCTCGAAGCCGAGGACGCGGCCTATGATGTCGCGGGCTATCGTGACGCGCCGGCCGGCCTTCGCATCTGGTGCGGCGCCACGGTGGACACGGCCGACATCACCGCGCTCGGCCCCTGGCTCGACTGGGCCTATGCCCAGGCCAAGGCTGCCTAACCCTTGCGTACTCCTGCGAAAGCAGGAGCCCAGGGCCACAAAAGTTTACCGAAAACCCTAGGCTCCTGCTTTCGCAGGAGCACCTGCTGAAAGGCAATTCGTCATGCCCAAGGTACTTATTTCCGACCAGATGGACCCCCAGGCCGCGCAGATCTTCCGTGATCGCGGCGTCGAGGTCGACGAGATCACCGGCAAGACGCCGGAAGAGTTGAAGGCCATAATCGGCCAATATGACGGCCTCGCCATCCGCTCCTCGACCAAGGTGACGAAGGAGATCCTCGACGCGGCCACCAACCTCAAGGTGATCGGCCGGGCCGGCATCGGCGTCGACAATGTCGACATCCCCTATGCGAGCGCAAAGGGCGTGGTCGTAATGAACACGCCGTTCGGCAACTCCATCACCACGGCCGAGCACGCCATCGCGCTGATGTTCGCGCTCGCCCGCCAGCTGCCGGAGGCAGACGCCTCGACCCAGGCCGGCAAGTGGGAGAAGAACCGCTTCATGGGCGTGGAGCTGACCGGCAAGACGCTGGGCCTCATCGGCGCCGGCAATATCGGCTCGATCGTCGCGAGCCGCGCGCTGGGCCTCAAGATGAAGGTCGCGGCCTTCGACCCCTTCCTGACGCCCGAGCGCGCCATCGAGATGGGCGTCGAGAAGGTGACCCTGGACGAGCTGCTGGCCAAGGCCGACTTCATCACGCTCCACACCCCGCTCACCGACCAGACCCGCAACATCCTGTCGCGGGAGAATATCGCCAAGTGCAAGAAGGGCGTGCGCATCATCAACTGCGCGCGCGGCGGCCTGGTTGATGAGGCGGCCCTCAAGGAGGCGCTGGAAAGCGGCCATGTCGCCGGCGCGGCGCTTGACGTGTTTGCCGAGGAGCCAGCCAAGGCGAACCCGCTGTTTGGCGTGCCCAACTTCATCTCGACGCCCCACCTCGGCGCCTCGACCAACGAGGCGCAGGTCAATGTCGCGCTGCAGGTGGCCGAGCAGCTGTCCGACTATCTGATGACGGGCGGCGTCACCAATGCGCTCAACATGCCTTCGCTCAGCGCCGAGGAAGCGCCCAAGCTCAAGCCCTATATGGCGCTTGCCGAGGAGTTGGGCAGCCTGGTCGGGCAGCTCAACGGCGACAAGATCCGCGGCGTCGCGGTGGAAACCGAAGGGCAGGCGGCGCAGCTCAACCCGAAGCCGATCGTGGCGGCGGTGCTGGCCGGTCTGATGCGTGTCTATTCCGACACGGTGAACATGGTCAACGCACCCTTCCTCGCCAAGGAGCGCGGCCTCGACGTGCGGGAAGTACGCCACGACCGCGAGGGTGACTATCACACGCTCGTGCGCGTGACGGTCACGACCAGCGAGGGCGAGCGTTCGGTCGCCGGCACCCTGTTCGGCAACGCCCAGCCGCGCCTCGTCGAGCTGAACGGCATCAACATGGAAGCCGACCTCGCCGGCACGATGCTGTACATCATCAACCAGGACAAGCCGGGCTTCATCGGCCGCATCGGCACCACCCTGGGTGCGGCCGACGTCAACATCGGCACCTTCCACCTTGGCCGCCGCAATGTGGGCGGCGAGGCGGTGCTCCTGCTGTCCGTCGACGGCACGGTGCCCGAAGCGCTGGTGGGAGACATCCGCAAGCTCGACGGCGTGAAGGATGTGAAGCTGCTCAGGTTCGCCTGAGGGGTGAACGATAGCCCTCCCCCCTCGGGGGGAGGGTTGGGAGAGGGGGCATCACCATTGCGTCTCGATCCAACGCTGAAGCAACGCGCCAGGGCAATGCGCGCGAACCCCACGCCGGCCGAGCAGCGGCTGCGGCTTGCCTTGCGGGCCAATCGCCTCGAAGGCTGGCAGTTTACCCGGCAAACGGTCATTGATCGTTACATTGCCGATTTCGTATCCAAGTCGGCAAAGCTCATAATCGAGATCGACGGGGATACACATTCGGCGCAAGAGCGCTATGACGCGATGCGAACAGATCAGCTTGCCCGATTGGGCTATAGAGTCATCCGATTTAGCAATGGGGATGTTATGAGCAATCTCGAGGGGGTGTTGATGGCGATTGCTGGATCAATGCGCCACAGCCCCCTCTCCCCAGCCCTGCCTGGAGTCACGCGCCTCCGGGCAGCCCCGAGGGGGGAGGGAGAAGCGCTGTGACCAACCGTCTCCCGTCCGGCCTCCTGCCCGAGGGCCTGTCCGACCGGCTGCCGCCTGTGGCGGAGGCGTCCGCGCGGTTGCTGCGTGACGTGCTCGATACGGTCGGGCGGCACGGCTATGGCCGGGTGATGCCGCCGCTGGCCGAGTTCGAGGATACGCTGACCCGGCGGCTCCAGTCGGCCGGCGCGCAGGACCTGTTTCGGGTGGTCGACCCGGTTTCACAGCATACCCTTGCCATCAGGCCGGACATTACCGCGCAGGTCGGCCGCATCGCCACGACTCGCCTCGCCGCCGCGCCGCGCCCGCTCCGGCTCTGCTATGCCGGCCCCGTGATGCGCCTGCGCGCCGACCAGCTTCACCCGGAACGCGAGCGGCTCCAGCTTGGCGCGGAGCTGATCGGGTCGGACAGCGTCGAGGCGGCGGTGGAGATCGTCAATGTCGCGATCGAGGCGTTGCAGAGCGCGGGCGTGCGCGGCATCACCATCGACTTCACCCTGCCCGATCTGGTCGACTGCCTGGCGGACGGGCCGATGCCGATCGGCGCGAGTGAGCGCGACGCGCTGCGTGCAAGGCTGGACGCCAAGGATGCGGGCGCGGTCGCGGCGCTTGGCGAGACGGCGGCGCCCTATCAGCCGCTGATCGCCGTCACCGGTCCATTTCACGAGGCGATGACCAAGCTGGAAGTCATTGACGCCGGGTCAGCCAAGGGCGCGATCGCCAGCCGGATCGCGGGGCTGCGCGCGATCGCCAAGCCGATCGGCTGGGACATCACCCTGACCCTCGACCCCACCGAGCGCCATGGCTTTGAATATCAGAGCTGGTTCGGCTTCTCGATCTTCGCGGAAGGGTTCGTGGGCGAGATCGGGCGGGGCGGCAGCTATGCCATCTGCCGCGATGACGGCAGCACCGAGCCTGCCATGGGCTTTTCGCTCTATCCCGATCCGCTGATCGACGCGGGCTTTGGCAAAAGCGAGGAGCGGCGCATCTTCCTCCCCCTCGGCCATGATGCCGGCCGCGCGAGGGCGCTGCGGGCCGAGGGCTGGGTGACGGTCGCAGCGCTCTCCAAGGCGGACGACGGCGCGGCGCTGGGCTGCGGGCATTGGCTGGATGGCCAAGAGGCGCGGACTTATTAGAAGCTAGACGTGTTCCTGCGAACGCAGGAACCCAGGGCGATATGGCGCAGCGCCTCGTGTCCCTGGACTCCTGCTTTCGCAGGAGCACGTAACCGGACGGCGGGAACGCAGCTTGCGCCCGGCGCACAACACGCTAGAGCATCGCCGGACATTTTCGAAAGGCAGGTTTCGTGGCCAATGTGACCGTGATCGGGGCCCAGTGGGGTGACGAGGGCAAGGGCAAGATCGTCGACTGGCTCGCCAGCCGGGCGGACGTCGTCGTGCGCTTTCAGGGCGGGCACAATGCCGGGCATACGCTGGTGGTCGGCGAGAACACCTACAAGCTGTCGCTGCTGCCGTCCGGCATCGTGCGCGGAACCCTCTCGGTTATTGGCAATGGCGTCGTGCTCGATCCCTGGCATTTCCGCGAGGAGGTCGCCAAGCTCCAGGGCCAGGGCGTCGCGGTCGATCCCGACAAGCTCCACATTGCCGAGAATGTGCCGCTGATCCTGCCCTTCCACCGCGATCTCGACGGCTTGCGGGAGGATGCGAGCGGCGCCGGCAAGATCGGCACCACCCGGCGCGGCATCGGCCCGGCCTATGAGGACAAGGTCGGCCGGCGCGCGATTCGCCTGTGCGATCTTGCCCATCTTGACGACCTCGGCCCCCAGCTTGACCGCATCTGCGCCCATCATGACGCGCTGCGCGCCGGTTTCGGCGAGCCGCCGATCGACCGCCAGCGGCTGCTGGACGACCTGGCCGAGGTGGCGAGCTTCATCCTGCCTTATGCCAAGCCGGTCTGGGTTACGCTCAACCAGGCCAAGAAGCGCGGGGACCGTATCCTGTTCGAAGGCGCGCAGGGCGTGCTGCTCGACGTCGACCATGGCACCTATCCGTTCGTCACCTCGTCGAACACGATCGCGGGGACGGCCTCGGGCGGCTCCGGCCTCGGTCCCTCGTCGGTCGGCTTCGTACTCGGCATCGTCAAGGCCTATACGACCCGCGTCGGCGCCGGTCCCTTTCCGACCGAGCAGGAGAATATCGTCGGCCAGCGCCTGGGCGAGCGCGGTCATGAGTTCGGCACCGTAACGGGACGCAAGCGCCGTTGTGGCTGGTTCGACGCGGTGCTGGTGCGCCAGTCGGCGGCGGTGAGCGGGATTACCGGCATCGCGCTCACCAAGCTCGACGTGCTTGACGGTTTCGAGACGCTCAGCATCTGCACGGGCTACAAGGTCGGGGACCGCATCTACGACTATCTGCCGCCGCATCCGCAGGACCAGGCGCGGGCCGAGGCGATCTACGAGACCATGGAAGGCTGGCAGGAAACGACGGCCGGCGCGCGCAGCTGGGCCGACCTGCCGGCACAGGCGATCAAATATATCCGCCGCATCGAGGAACTGATCGAGTGCCCAGTGACGCTCGTCTCCACCTCCCCCGAACGCGACGACACGATCCTGGTGCGCGACCCGTTCGAGGATTGACCGGCTATTCGCTGGTGCCCGGCATGGCGATGCCGCGCCGCAGCCGCGGCTGGCGCAGGCGACGAATTTTCGCGAGCAGCGTATAGACTTCGGCCAACCGTTCGTGGATCCGCTGTAGCTCGGGCCGCGCCGTACTGGCGAGGTTGCGATGCTCGCGCGCGCGGCATGCGTAATAATCGTGGCTTGTGGGAATCATGGGCGGTTCTCCTGCCGCCCTTGTCGCAGGTAATGCCCGTCGGAGACTTGATCCCGATCAAGCGGGGCGGGATGCGCCGCGCATGGTCCGTTGCCCTTTCGTCCCGCTCGCTCTAAAGCGCGGCCTGTCATGACCCAGCCGCTGATCTTTGCCATACCCAAGGGGCGCATCCTCGACGAGGCGTTGCCCCTGCTCGCCCGCGCCGGGATAGAGCCGGAGGCGGAGTTCCATGCCAAGTCGAGCCGGGCGCTGCGCTTTGCGACCAATGTGGACGGCCTGTCGATCATCCGCGTGCGCGCCTTCGACGTCGCGACCTTTGTGGCGCATGGCGCGGCGCAGATCGGCATCGTCGGTTCCGACGTGGTCGCCGAGTTCGACTATTCGGAGCTATATGCGCCCGTCGACCTCGATATCGGCCATTGCCGGCTGTCGGTCGCGGAGCCGAAGGGGCTTGCGGCGGAAGACCAGGCGGGGCTCAGCCATGTCCGGGTCGCGACCAAATATCCGCATCTCACCCGCGCCTTCTATGAAGCGCAGGGCATCCAGGCCGAGTGCGTGAAGCTCAACGGCGCGATGGAGCTTGCCCCCTCGCTCGGCCTGTCGCGGCGGATCGTCGATCTTGTCTCGTCGGGCGCGACGCTCAAGGCCAATGGCCTGGTCGAGACGGGCAAGATCATGGATATTTCGGCCCGGCTGATCGTCAATCGCGCGGCGATGAAGATGCGCGCCGCCGAGCTGGTGCCGCTGGTCGAGCGTTTCCGCGCGGCGGTGGAGGGACGCGATGCCGCTTAGGCTGGATGCGCGCGATGCCGGCTTTGCCGTGGCCTTCGATGCGCTGGTCAACGCCCGGCGCGAGAGCGCCACGGATGTCGCCGATACCGTGCGCGGCATCATCGCGCGGGTGCGGGCAGAGGGGGACGCGGCGCTGGGCGAGCTGACGCGGCGGTTCGATAAGCATGATCTCGAGGCGACCGGCTGGCAGGTGACGCAGGCCGAGCGCAATGCCGCGCTGGCGGGGCTCGACCCGGAACTGCGGCGCGCGCTCGATCTCGCGGCGACCCGCATCGCCGCCTATCATGAGGCGCAGCGGCCCGCCGACAGCGACAACACGGACGCAGCCGGGGTGCGCCTGGGCGCGCGCTGGCGGGCGGTGGACGCGGCGGGCCTCTATGTGCCGGGCGGCAATGCGGCCTATCCGAGCTCCGTCCTGATGAACGCGATTCCCGCCAAGGTTGCCGGCGTGGAGCGGATCGTGATGGTGACGCCGACGCCGGGCGGCACGGTCAATCCGCT
The DNA here is from genome assembly GCA_035490755.1 of Sphingobium sp. Classification (GTDB taxonomy): domain Bacteria; phylum Pseudomonadota; class Alphaproteobacteria; order Sphingomonadales; family Sphingomonadaceae; genus Sphingobium. The sequence goes on along the minus strand of DATJLC010000281.1, from coordinate 4,794 downwards.
GGTGCTGGCGGCGGCGGAGATTGCCGGCGTCGGCGAGATCTGGCGCGTGGGCGGGGCGCAGGCGATTGCCGCGCTTGCCTATGGCACCGATCGCATCCGGCCGGTCGATGTGATCGTGGGGCCGGGCAATGCCTGGGTCGCGGAGGCCAAGCGGCAGGGTTATGGTGTCGTCGGCATCGACATGGTTGCCGGGCCGTCCGAAATCGTGGTGGTAGCCGATGGCCGGAACGACCCCGAATGGACCGCCGCCGACCTGCTGTCCCAGGCCGAGCACGATCCGACCAGCCAATCCATCCTCATGACCGATGATGCGGCCTTCGCCGACGCGGTGGCGGAGGCGGTGGAGCGGCAGCTGGACGTGCTGTCGACCGGCGCCCGCGCGCGGCAGAGCTGGCAGGATTTCGGAGCGATCATCCTAATGAGTTCGCTGCTCGATGCCGCGCCGCTGGTCGACGCGCTCGCGCCCGAGCATCTCGAGATCGCGACCGCCGATCCCGAGCCCCTGTTCGCAAGGGTGCGCCATGCCGGATCGGTCTTCCTCGGCCGGATGACGCCGGAGGCGGTGGGCGATTATGTTGCGGGGCCAAACCACGTCCTGCCGACGGGGCGGCGCGCGCGCTTTTCTTCCGGGCTTTCGGTACTGGACTTCATGAAGCGGACCAGCTTCCTCTCGCTCGACAAGGCGGCGATCGCGGCGATCGGCCCGGCGGCGGTTGCGCTCGCCACTGCCGAAGGGCTGCCGGCCCATGCCGAGAGTGTCCGCAGAAGACTGATTTAATGAATGATGACTCCGGGTTTACCCAACTCCGTTCGTGCTGAGTAGCTGAAGCGAGGCACGTGACTCGCTTCAGTGAGCGAAGTCGAAGACCCATATCGAAGCATTTGCGCCACGCCTCAGCCCTTCGATACGCCACTCGACAAGCTCAGTGGCACTCAGGACGAACGGGTAATACGCTCTAGACGTCGTTCGCCCCAGGCGAAGCGACTTCATTCCCGTTCGGCGGGGCTTCGACAAGCCCGGCCCGAACGGCTAAGGAAATACAGATGACCGACCGCGCCAAGACACGATCCGCCGCCCGGCTTGCCGCCGTGCAGGCGCTCTACCAGATGGAGATGGAGGGCACGCCGCTGGCGCAGCTACTCCATGAGTTCCACCAGCATCGCCTTGGCGCGACCATCGAGGACGTGACCTATGCGCCCGCCGAGGGTGCATTTTTCGATGACATCGTGTCCGGCGTCGATGCGCGGCGGGACGAGATCGACAGGCTAGTCGCCGCCCGGCTCGCCAAGGGCTGGTCGCTGGAGCGCCTCGACAAGCCGATGCGCCAGATCCTGCGCGCGGGCGCCTATGAGCTGATGGCGCGCGCCGATGTGCCGACCGCCACCATCATCAGCGAATATGTCGATGTCGCCCACGCCTTCTATGACCGGCGCGAGACGGGATTCGTCAACGGCCTGCTTGATTCCATCGCGAAGGTGGTGCGGGCCTAGGGATCGATGGCGCGGGAGATCGCCTTCATCGCGGCATTGCGCGCCTTTGCGGATGACCCCGCCGCGCGCGGGCTTATGGACGATGCGGCGGTGCTGCCGCGTCCCGGCGGTGACCTGGTCCTGACCCACGACATGCTGGTCGAAGGCGTGCATTACCTTTCCGGCGACGCGCCCGCCGATGTCGCGTGGAAGCTCGTCTCGGTCAACCTGTCGGACCTGACGGCCAAGGGCGCGGTGCCGCTTGGCGTGTTGCTCGGCTATGCGATGACGGAGGATGCGGCCTGGGACTCCGCCTTTGCCGAGGGCATCGGCGCGGCGGCGTCGGCGCTGGGCGTGAAGCTCCTCGGCGGCGACACGGTGCGCATGCCGACGGGTGCGCCGCGCGCGCTGGGGTTGACCGCGATCGGACAGGCGCCGCCCTCCGGTGCGCCATCGCGGGCGGGAGCAAAAGCCGGTGACAGGCTGTGGGTGTCGGGCACTGTCGGTGACGCCGGGCGCGGCCTCGCGATCCGGCTGGGCCGGGCGCAAGGGGACGCCGCGCTGGTGGATCGCTATCTCCGGCCCCAGCCGCGCCTGGCGCTGGGGCAGGCGCTGGCGCCACTGGTGACGGCGATGGCGGACGTGTCGGACGGGCTGCTGATCGACGCACGGCGCATCGCCCATGCCAGCGGCTGTGCGATCGCGATCGACCTTGGCGCCGTGCCCCTGTCAGGCCCCTATGTCGCGGCGTCGGGCGCGGATGGCGCGGCGCGGATCACGGCCGCCACCAGCGGGGATGATTACGAGCTGCTGTTCACCGCGCCGGCCGCGATGGATGGCCCGGTCCTTGCCGCCGCCGGCGCCGCCAATGTTCCGGTCGTGCCGGTCGGACTGTGCACGGCGGGTGAGGATATCACCCTGACACTGGCGGGCGAGGCGGTCGACCTGCCCGCCCATCTCGGCTGGCTGCACGAATAATCGGGTGCGAATCGCGGTATTTTTAACTGCTTGACGTCTCCTCTTCGCCGGATAGTCTCCACCCCGCGTAATCGTGTCCCATGGCGGTGCGTGTTCAAAAAAAGTGGGGGGAGAGTGATTGTCATGACATCGGTTTTGATCGCCATTGGCTGCGGCATTATCGCCGTGCTCTATGGCCTTGTCACCAGTCGCCAGATATTAAGCGCGTCTGCTGGCAATGCAAAAATGCAGGAAATCGCCGGCGCCATTCAGGAGGGCGCAAAGGCCTATCTTGGCCGGCAATATCGCACCATCGCAGTCGTTGGCCTGGCGGTCGCGGTCATCCTGTTCTTCACGCTCGGTTATTTATCGACCATTTCCTTCCTGATCGGCGCGGTCCTGTCCGGCGTGGCGGGCTATGTCGGCATGCACATCTCGGTGCGGGCCAATGTCCGTACCGCCGAAGCCGCGCGCACCTCGCTGCAGGGCGGCCTGACCCTGGCCTTCCGTTCCGGCGCCATCACCGGCATGCTGGTGGCGGGCCTCGGCCTGCTGGCGATCGCGGGGCTGTTCTGGTATCTGACCAGCGTTGCCGGGCTGGCGCCGGAGGATCGCACGATCGTCGCGGCCCTGACCGCGCTGGCGTTCGGCGCGTCGCTCATTTCCATCTTCGCGCGTCTGGGCGGCGGCATCTTCACCAAGGCCGCCGACGTCGGCGCCGACCTGGTCGGCAAGGTCGAGGCCGGCATTCCGGAGGATGACCCACGCAACCCCGCCGTCATCGCGGACAATGTCGGCGACAATGTCGGCGACTGCGCGGGCATGGCGGCGGACCTGTTCGAGACCTATGTGGTCACGCTCGGCCTCACCATGGTCTCGATCGCGCTGCTGGTGAAGGCAAGCTCCGCCGAGCTGATGACGCTCATGTCGCTGCCGCTGGCGGTGGGCGGCATCTGCATCATCACCTCGATCATCGGCACCTATTTCGTCCGGCTCGGTTCGTCCGGATCGATCATGGGCGCGCTTTACAAGGGCTTCTGGGCCACCGCGCTGCTGTCGGTCGCGGGCATCTATTATGTCACCTGGCAGCTCTTCGGCGGCGACATGAACGCCAGCATTGGCGGGGTGCCGGGCATCAGCGAAGGCTATACCGGCATGGAGCTGTTCTGGTGCATGCTGATCGGCCTCGTCGTCACGGGCCTGCTCGTCTGGATCACCGAATATTATACCGGCACCAATTTCCGGCCGGTCAAGTCGATCGCGAAGGCCAGCGTCACCGGCCATGGTACCAATGTCATCCAGGGTCTGGCCGTCAGCCTTGAATCGACGGCGCTGCCGACCCTGGTCATCGTTATCGCGGTGATCGCCACCTATCAGATCGCGGGGATCATCGGCGTCGCCTTTGCCGCGACCTCGCTCTTGGCGCTGGCGGGCATGGTGGTCGCGCTTGACGCCTATGGCCCGGTGACGGACAATGCCGGTGGCATCGCCGAGATGGCCGGGCTGGAGGACGACGTGCGGACCCGCACCGATGCCCTCGACGCTGTCGGCAACACCACCAAGGCTGTCACCAAGGGCTATGCCATCGGTTCGGCCGCGCTCGCCGCGCTGGTGCTGTTCGGCGCCTATACGACCGACCTCAAGGAATATTTCCCGGGCGTGGCGGTCGACTTCTCGCTCAGCAATCCGTTCGTGATCGTCGGCCTGCTGCTGGGCGCGCTGCTGCCCTATCTGTTCGGCGCGTTCGGCATGACCGCAGTCGGCCGCGCGGCGGGGTCGGTGGTGGAGGACGTGCGCGAGCAGTTCCGCACCAATGCCGGCATCATGGCGGGCACGTCCAAGCCCGATTATGCCCGCACCGTCGACATCGTGACCAAGGCGGCGATCAAGGAGATGATCGTGCCGTCACTGCTGCCGGTGCTGTCGCCAATCCTGGTCTATTTCCTGGTGACGGCGGTGGCGGGGCAGAGCGAAGGCTTCGCCACGCTCGGCTCGATGCTGCTGGGCGTGATCGTCTCGGGGCTGTTCGTCGCCATCTCGATGACCTCGGGCGGCGGCGCCTGGGATAATGCCAAGAAGTATATCGAGGACGGCAACCATGGCGGCAAGGGATCGGACGCGCACAAGGCGGCCGTGACCGGCGACACGGTGGGCGACCCGTACAAGGATACGGCCGGCCCGGCGGTCAACCCGATGATCAAGATCACCAACATCGTCGCCCTGCTGCTGCTTGCGGCATTGGCGCACGGAGGGATGTGACGGCCGGGCTAGCTGTCCGGTAAGGCAAGGATCCGTCCGGTGGCGACACCGGGCGGATTTTTCTTGTGGTTTGTTTTGGAGATCAGTGTCTGCGCCATGTGCTGACCC
>DATJLC010000280.1:0-9889 GCA_035490755.1 Sphingobium sp. | reverse complement strand
GTCTTGATGCTGGACAGGCGGTCGGCCGCGCGCAACAGGCCGGTGATCTGCCGTCCGCGCACCGAGTCCGTCATCACGCCCGCGACAAGCTCCGCCTTGTCCCCCGCCGCGATCCCGACCCCCGCGATCACGTTGACCGGATAGCCGAGCTGCTGGAGGATCGCATTGTGCGGGATGGCCCTGATCTGGCGCAGGCCCATTTCCCGCTCGGCCGCCAGGTCCGACTGCCGCCGGGACTTTCGCGAGCCGGTCTGGTTGAGCAGGCTGAGCCCGAAGGACGTGATCGCCCGCGCATAGGACCGCCATTCCAGGAAGGCCCGCTGCGCGGCGCGGATGCCCCGGTAGAAGTCGAGGCTGATGTCGGTCCGCTCGTAGAAAGGGTCCGGTGCCGGCGCGACGATCGCGTGATGCGCCTCGGCGATCCGGGTCAGCGTGGCGAGCGCAATGTCCGGCGACTTGAAATAGAGAAAGCCGTCGCCGCCCTGGAAACTCGCCTCCAGCTCGGTCGGGAGCGCGCGGCGGGCGAACTGGTCGCGCGCCCAGTGGCTCATCGGCCAGGTCAGCCGGTCGGCGATGCTGCCGGGATAGCCGCCCCGCCCCATCGACTCGCCATGGGTGTTGAAGATGAGCGCGGACACCCGGTCCAGACCATTCTTCTCCATCGCCCGCGCCAGCCGCCCCTGCAGCCGCTCGATCGCAAGCGCGGCCGGTATCTGCCCGACGAACCGGCCCGCATCGGAAAAGCCGGTCTGGATCGCCACCCTGCCGCGCTGGCGCACATAGTCGCGATAGCTGGGCTCGGCGAGCAGCGCGTCGAGGAAACGCCCGCCATGCTCCATCGCGCTCTCGGTCTCGAACAGCGGGGATATGTCGATCTTGTCCTCAATGCCGAACAGCCGCGCGAAATAGAGCGCCGCCATCACCGTCTGCGGCTCCTCGCACTCCGCGATCAGCAGGCGGATCGGCGCGTCGGCGTCGATATGGCGCAGGATCTGCGCCATGGTCATGAACTGGCGCAGCGCCGTCGTATTCTCGATGGCGAGCGCGGCGAAGTTCGACCGGAGCGGCTGCGTGTTCCGCAACAGGTCGCGCAGCAGGCTCATCGCGGTGCCGCTGGCGAGATCCAGCCTGTTCTCCGGGTCGATCCGGGCGCGGATGGCGTTGTGCAGCTGGGAGGCGTTCATGCGGAAATGAATCCACCCCATGCCCAGCCCGTCGGCCCGCATCGCTGCCGCCAGCGTCAGCAGGCCCTTGGCCTCTTCTGCCTCGGCCCTGGTGGCGCGCGCCTCGATCAGGTCGATCACCTGCCCGAGCGAAAGCAGCTTGTCGGGATGCGGCGCGGTCAGCGCATTGGCGGCCTCGGACAGCGCGGCAGGGTCGGTCAGCTCGCCGGCAAAGCGCTCCGCCATCGCCTCGCTATAGGCCGCGGCCGCTCCCAGCCGGTCAGCCGCTTCGCCAAGGCCGAGGGCGCGCGCGTCCCCCGCATAGGCCGCAAGCCTGACCGCCTTCTCGGCCAGGCGGAAACTGATGTTGGTGGACCAGCTGAGGTCGGTCCGCCCGTCCATGTCATAGCCGATCCAGGTCGCGAAGCGGAACGGCATCGGCCTGAAATCCCGCCGCCAGTCCTTCGGCCATTTTTCCGCCGCGATGTCGAACAGAACGCCGAGCAGCGCGTCGCGGGCCTGCTGCGCCGCCCGGATCGCGGCCATGGCCTGGCGATGCTCGTCGCCGAGCGTGATCGGCGGGCGCGGGCCGTTGCTGGCGGGCATGGGCGCATCCTCGGCACCCGACTGGACCGCTGCGGCCACCGCGTCGCTCTGCGCCTCGGTCAGGACGAAGGTCGGATGGCCGGTGAAAACCGCGTGCAATATCGGCCGCGACCAGGTCCGGGCAAATTCAGCAAAGCCCCTCGTATTCGACTGGAGCAGCGCATGGAAGCGGGAAAGATTGTCCTCCCGGCCGATCGGCGCCAGCCTGCCGCGCAAGGTCGCCGCCCGATCCCGCAGTGTCTCCTGCTCGAGCGCGTTCACCAGGGCGCCGACGTCCGGCAAGCTCAGCGTGCCGGCCTCCAGCGATCGCGACAGCTCCAGTCCGAGCTGGAACACCGGATTGTAGAGTGGCGTCAGCGCGGTGAGCGCATGAAGTTCCTGAAGCCGCTCACGCAGGTCCGCGATCATAGGGCCATCGGTGCCGCTGCGCACCCCCGGTTCCGAGATCGTCCTGTCATCATGCTGCGGCACGGGATACCCCGGATCAATGACAATGGGCTACGAACCTCCACCATTCATGCCCAAAGCGCAACCCGCCAGACGGCTTTCACGAAATGGCCTGGTCCCTGGGGGGATTGCACAATCAGGGACGGCTTTCCGTCATCAGCCACGCCTCGGCCTCCTCGATGCCGGAAAACAGGCATAAGCTGACATGGGTCGAGAGAAGCGCGATCTGCATCCTGGCCGGCTGCGAGCGCATCACCACGGCGGTGAGGTCGTCCTGCCGACTATGATCCCGGGCGGCTTGCGCCAGAATATCGAAGCTGTCCCTTGGCTGCACGGCACTGGCCGAAGCATCGACCAGGTGCAACAGCCGCCCCTTTTCGAAGCGGGCACGGCGCGCGCAGGACTGCAATTGGGCCAAATAGCGCGCCACTTCGGCAGCGGGCACGGAACCTTGCGCAACCGTTCGGACGATGCCCGTTGTCTCGTCATAACTTATCGTAAGCACCTTGTTTCCCATGCGCTGGCAACCGGAGATCAGCGTTAGGAACCGTTCACTAAAAGCCGGTCCACTGGCATGGTTAAGGCAGGTTTAGGCCAAGATTTTCATCAAGAGCGACGGGCCGTGTCCGCCCAAGAGCGGGGCCGCCATGGCCGAAACCCGCCTTGTTTCGGATCAGTCTTAACGATACTGGTCCGGAATGCACAAACCTGCCACCGAGCAAGTAGCAACACACTATATTCTCGGAATCGACGGTCTGCGTGCCTTGGCCGTTCTTTCCGTCATCGCCTTTCATGTACACCATCTCTCCATCCCCGGGGGGTTTGTCGGGGTTGACATCTTCCTTGTCATATCGGGCTACGTCGTCAGCGCGAGCCTGGCCCGTCACTTCGGCGAGACATTGAGGAATTTCACGATCGGCTTCTATGCGCGCCGGATCATCCGCATCTATCCGGCATTGCTTGTCTGCCTCTCCGCCTCGGTATTGGCGAAGGCATTGTTCATTCCGCCGTCATGGCTGAGCGCAACCACCCAGGCGACCGGCGTATCAGCCTATTTCGGTCTCAGCAACTTCGCGCTGATCTGGACGAACGACGGCTATTTCTCGCCACGCGCCGAGTTCAACCCCTTCACCCACACATGGTCGCTGGCTGTGGAGGAACAATTCTATCTGATCTTTCCCTTCTTGTTCTATTTCTGGCAGCGACGCGGGCGCAAATCCGGCCTGCTGGACCTGACGGTCCGCAATCCGGTGGCATGGCTGGCACTGGTCTCCCTCGGCCTTGCCGCCGTTCAGACGCACCACAGCCCCGACCAGGCCTATTATCTTCTGCCCAGCCGCTTCTGGGAGCTCGCCGCCGGCGCCCTGCTCTATCAGATCCACCATGGCGGCCGGATGATCCCGCGCACCGCCGCCGCGAAGTCGCTGGCGCTCGGCATCGGCTTGGGGCTGATCGGCTGGGGCTTGCTTGCCGCGCGCTCCAGCCATTTTCCCTTTCCGGACGCGCTGCTGCCGGTGTCCGGCATGGCGCTCTGCATCATCGGCACGAGGAGCCCGGAGCGCTCGGCTCTTGACCCGCTGCTGGAGAACGGGATCGCCACCTATATCGGCAAGCTGTCCTACTCCCTCTACCTCTGGCACTGGCCCGTGCTGGTGCTGTTCCGCTGGACGACGGGGCTGGAGCATTGGACCCTGGTCGCGGCCGCACTCGCCATCATCGCGCTTGCCGGCATGGCATCCCATCATCTGGTCGAGGCGCCGCTGCGAACCCACCGCCTCGTGCGCTCGGGCTCCGGTAGAAAGCTGGTCCTGGCGGTCGGACTCACCATCACCTGCCTGGGTGCGCTCGGGGCGGCGGGCATGTTCCGCTATCAGCGCCATGTCAGCCTCAGCGTCACGCGCGAGAGCGCGACTTGGTATCCCAGCGCCTGGTCGGCCACATCCCAGCCACCGGCCCAAACCGGCCCCTTCAAGGATCGCAAGCTCTTCATCTTCGGCGATTCCCATGCCGGCGCGCATGGCACGATGATCAGGCTGCTGCGCGACGACGGCCTGAGCGTGGAGCTTCTGTCGAAAGGCAGTTGCCCTGTTGCCGGCCTGATCGCGCCCGGCACGACCGCCTGCCAGGATCATCTGAAAGATGGCTTGCAAAAAATCCTTGAGGAAGGACGCAAAGGCGACGCCGTGCTCCTGACCTCCTTGCGCATGCCCCGGCTGGCGGAACAGACCGGCCCCTTAGACCCGAACGCGGTTCTGGCAGCGCAGGCAAGCCCCCGCGCGATCCGCGACCGCGCGGATGCTCTGCGGGAGGCCAACGCCCTGGTGGAACGGCTGACGGCGAAAGGGCTCGTGGTCGTGGTCGAGACGCCAAAGCCGGTCTTGCTGGCGCCGCCGTTTCGCTGTTCGGACTGGTTCAACCGGATGAACCCGGTCTGCCGCGGCGGCCAGTCGATCGAACGGGCGCTACTCTACAGGGTGCGTGCGCCGGCACTGGCCTCCCTCGCAAGCCTCAAGGCCGATAATCCGGCGATCATCCTGTGGGACAGCTTCTCGCTTCTCTGCCCCGACGATCCCTGCACCGCCTTCCGAGCGGGCAAGCCGCTGTTCATGGATGGCGACCATCTGAGCGGCTATGGCAACGAACTGCTCTACCCGTCCTTCAAGGCCCTGCTGCTGCGCCAATGGTCGGGCAAGCCGGCCGGCGCCAAGGGCGGATGATGTCCGTTCGCTGTTGTCGATTGATGGTGGACAGGGCTGGATTCGAACCAGCGTACGCTCACGCGGGCAGATTTACAGTCTGCTGCCTTTAACCACTCGGCCACCTGTCCAACGCCGTGACAATCCCATGCCTTGCATGGCGGGATGTCCCTGCGGGAGTGCGGCTCAATGAACAAACGGTGCTTGCCTGTCAATGCTTGCCGTGGATAAAGACCGCCCATCATGAAAAGAGGTCATCGCACCGGAAAGCCCAAGGGCGGCTATCCCCGATTCTATGGTCGCCACGCCGTCACGGCGGCGCTGGCCAATCCCGATCGCGTCGTGCGCAAGATCTGGGGGACGCGCGACGCGCTGAATGCGCTGGACCTGCCGCCCGTGCTGCCGATCGTCTATTCCGATGTGGCCGATCTCGGCCGCATGGTGCCGGCGGACGCGCCCCATCAGGGCATCGTCGCCGAGGTCGAGGCGCTGGACGATATCTGGCTCGGCGACCTCCTAGAGGAAGGCGCGCAGGAGGACGCGGTCAAGCGGCCGATCCTGGTCCTCGACCAGGTCACCGACCCGCATAATGTCGGCGCGATCCTGCGCTCGGCCGCAGCCTTCGACGCGCTCGGCATCGTGACCCAGGACCGCCACGCGCCGCCCGAATCGGGCGTGCTCGCCCGCGCCGCGTCCGGCGCGCTGGAATTCGTGCCCTGGGTGCGGGTGGTGAACCTTGCCCGCGCTTTGGATGAGATCGCGGAGGCGGGCTACTGGCGCATCGGCCTCGACGGCGCCGCCGACACGGACCTCGGCGATGCGCTGGGTCAGAGCCGGGTCGCGCTCGTCCTGGGAGCCGAGGGCGACGGCCTGCGCCACAACAGCATCGCCCATTGCGACATGCTGGCACGGCTGCCGATGAGCCCGCGCATGGAAAGCCTCAACGTTTCCAATGCCGCCGCGATTGCATTATACGCCTGCATGACGCGCTGACTGGGCCGCGCGCCATCTAAAGGGGGGGCTTGGGCGCGATGGGACATGCGGGCAGATTGGCGGCGGCGCTGGCGGGCATATTCCTTTTGTCGGGATGCCTTTTGACGCCGGGCAAGTTCACCTCCACGCTGGACATCAAGCGGGACCGCAGCTTCACCTTCACCTATGTCGGCGAAGTGATCGCTCAGCCGCCGAGCAGCGGCACCGATAGCGAGAGCAGCCCATCCACCGAGGCATCCGGCATGATGAAGATCGCCGAGCCAAAATCCCCGCCCGCGACCGACCCGGCCGCCGCGCAGAAGATGCAGGCGCTCGCCGAAACGCTGGCAAAGGAATATGGCTACCGGTCGGTCAAATATCTCGGCAACTACCGGTTCGCGATCGACTATCAGGTCTCCGGCCGGCTGACGCACAGCTTTCTGTTTCCGTTCAATATCGACGGCGAGGTGCTGGTCCCGTTCCTCGCCATCGAACTGCGCGACAAGGACCGCATCCGGCTGAAGGCGCCCGGATTCGCCAATGACGACAGCAAGGGCGCGAGCATTCCCGGCATGGGCGGCGTGGGCTCGCCGCCGGACAGGGCGGCCGCCAATGCGCTGGACGGCACCTTCACTATGACCACCGATGCGGAGATCATCAGCCAGAATCAGGAGAACGGCAGCCAATCATTGCCGGACGGACGCAAGCGCATCGTCTGGCGGGCCACCCCGCAGACCAAGGACGCGCCGACAGCGGTGCTGCGGTTCGACGCCCTGCCCTGAGGCAGGGGGGTCAGATGCGATGCCGGATCAATCCTCAGGCGCGATGGTGACGGTCATGCCGCTGATGGCATCGGTGACGGGCACCTGGCAGGCGAGGCGGCTGGTCGCCTGGCGATGGTCCGAGCTGTCGAGCAGATCATTCTCGTCCTCGCTGATCGCGGGCAGCTTGTCGGCATAGCTTTCCTCGACATAGACGTGACAGGTCGCGCAGGAGCAGCAACCGCCGCACAGCGCCAGCAGCTCGTCAAATCCGTTGTCGCGGATGACCTCCATCAGAGTCCGACCATTGCTCGCCTCAACGGTCTTGGTCTCTCCGTTCTGCGAGACGATCTTCAGCTCTGCCATCATTATCTCCTGGAACCCAATTTGGTGGCCCCTATGGTAGAAAGCGGAAGGGAAATCAATCGTGCGGAATCGTACCGACACAGGAGTCGCGCATGCTCGATGAATCGGGCCTGCGCGCGGCGATCGAGCATCTCGCGGCACGCGAGCCGGCCTTTGCCGCCGTCATTGCGCGGGCCGGCTATCCGGTGCCGCGCCTGCGCGAACCGGGTTACGAAACGCTGCTGCGCACCATCGTCGGCCAGCAGGTCAGCACGGCCTCGGCGGCGGCGGTCTGGGGGCGGCTTGAGGGTCTGCTCGGCAAGGGCTGCGCGCCCGATGCGCTGCTGGCGCAGGATTATGACGCCCTGCGCGGCTGCGGCCTTTCACGCCAGAAGCAAGGCTATGCGCGCAGCCTCGCCGAGCTCGTCCTGTCAAAGGCGCTCGACCTCAATGCGCTGCCCGACGATGACGAAACCGCGATCGCCCAACTCGTGACGGTCAAGGGCATCGGCCGCTGGTCAGCCGAGATCTATCTGCTCTTCGCGGAGGGGCGGCCAGACATCTGGCCGGCGGGCGACCTCGCCGTCCAGATCGAGATCGGCCGCCTCCTCGGCCTGCCCGAGCGGCCGACGGAAAAGCAGACCCGCGCCCTCGCCGACGGCTGGCGCCCTTATCGCGGCGCCGCCGCGATCCTCGCCTGGCACCATTACAATATCACGGTGCTTTGAATGTGGCCCACGTCTGACTTGGCAGCGGTGCAAGCTTGCGCCATGTGACGAGCATGGGCGCGACGGGTCAAGGGGCAGGGGACGAAGCTGTGCATGTCAGCGTGCAGGGGCTTGCCTGCCGCCGGGGCGGGCGCATGCTGTTCACCGGCCTCGGCTTCGCGGCGGAAGGCGGAGAGGCCGTTCATGTCGCCGGTCCCAATGGCGTGGGCAAGTCCAGCCTGCTGCGCCTGCTCTCAGGCCTGCTCGCGCCCTTTGCCGGCACCATTTCCATAACCGGCCCGATCAGCCTGGCCGACGACCGCCTGGCCCTCGACAGCGATCAGCCGCTGGGTCGGGCCTTGCGTTTCTGGGCCGGCCTGGATGGCCAGGCGCCCCCGGCGCTCGACGCTGCGATGCAGGCCATCGGCCTCGCCCCGCTGGCCGACGTGCCGGTGCGCATGCTCTCGACCGGCCAGCGCAAGCGCGCCACCATCGCGCGGACCATGGCATCGGGCGCGCCGGTATGGCTGCTCGACGAACCCGCCAACGGCCTCGACACCGCCTCCCTCGCCCTGCTCGGCGACGCTGTCGAGGGCCATCTGCGGACAGGTGGCATCGTCATTGCCGCCTCGCACCAGCCCCTCCCCTGGCAGAGCCATGTCGCGCTCACTCTGGCGCCCGCATGATCGGCAAGGTCATATTGCGCGACTGCCGCCGGAGCTGGGCAGGTGGCGCGGCGGCCATGCCCATCGTCTTCGTGCTACTCGTCGCGACCCTGGTGCCGTTCGCGCTCGGTCCCGACACGGCGCTGCTGCGGGCGACGGGCGGGGGCATATTGTGGATCGCCGCGCTTCTCGCCAGCCTCCTCCCCGTCGACCGGCTGATCGACCCGGACCGGGAGGGCGGCGTTCTCGATCAGCTCGTGGTGCGCGGCATGCGGGATGAGACCATCATAGCGGCAAAGCTCGCCGCGCACTGGCTCAACTTCGGCCCGCCCCTCCTGATCGCGATACTGCCAGCCGCCGCGCTGCTCCAGCTTCCGGGCGAAACGATCCTGCGCGTCGGGCTGTCGCTCGCCATCGGCACGCCCGGCCTCGCCGCGCTCGCGATCATGGTCGCTGCCCTGACTTCGGGCCTGCGCAGCAGCAGCGCGCTGGTCGGGCTCCTCGTGCTGCCATTGGCGGTGCCGCTCCTGATCTTCGGCGCCGGATCGCTGGGGCCGGATGGCGGCTCCGCGCTGAAACTGCTCGGCGCCGCGTCGCTCCTCCTCGTCGCCATGGCACCTTTTGCAGGCGGCGCGGCCTTGAGAGCGGGGCGGGAGTAGCCGTCAGTCCCGCGACCAGCGCGCCCAGATCGCGGTGGGCAGGAGCCGCCCGCGCGCTTCCTCGCGCACCGCCAGTTCGCCGCATTCGACCCTGCCCGGCAGGTCGCCGAAATGCTCCGCCACCAGCGCGCCGATCGCCAGCGCCGACATGCGCACGGCATAGACGGTCAGGAACAGGCAGCGGCTGTCCGCGTCCATCAGCGCGCGGCAATTGGCGATGAGCGGCGGCAGGTCCTCCTCCAGCCGCCAGGTCTCGCCATCGGGTCCGCGTCCATATTTGGGCGGGTCGAGCAATATGCCGTCATAGCGCTTCCTCCGCCGCACCTCGCGCGCCACGAACTTGGCGGCGTCGTCGACGATCCAGCGGATCGGCCGCGCCTCCATGCCGGACAGCGCCGCATTCGCCCGCGCCTGCGCCACGGACTTCTTGGAGGCATCGACATGGACGAGCGACCCGCCGCCTGCCGACAGGGCCAGCGTCCCTACGCCGGTATAGCCAAAAAGGTTCATCACCTGTGGCTCGGCGACGGGCGCCAGGCACCCGCGCATCCAGCTCCACACCGGCGCCATGTCGGGGAAAAAACCGAGATGGCGGAACGGCGTGCAGCTCGCCTGGAACCGCACCTCCTGCCAGCCGAGGGGCCAGCCCTCGGCCGGCACGGGGCGGTTGAAATACCAGCGGCCGCCGCCATCCTCGTCCGATCCGGGGATGAACTCGCCGTCAGCCTGCCAGTCCGCGGTCGCCGGACGCCACAGCGCCTGCGTGTCGGGCCGGATGAAGCGGTAGCGGCCGTACCGCTCCAGCTTGCGCCCGTTGCCGCTGTCGATCAGGCCGTAATCGGCCCAGGGCTCGGCAATGAGCGTCGAC
>DATJLC010000279.1:0-2816 GCA_035490755.1 Sphingobium sp. | reverse complement strand
GCGAATAGCGGCGCATCTCGTCCTTGGCATCGACCATATAGCTGACGAACAGCTGGCCGCCGACGATGCCTGCGCCCTCCAGCGTGGCGGCGTCCTCGGGGATCAGGTCGGTCGCGACGGGGTTCGCCTGGGCGACGTCCATCGTCACCACCTTGAGCTTCGGCGCGCCCTTGTTGGTGGTCCAGAAGAAGCGCGTGCCGACATTGCCGGCGAGGCTCCAGTTGTTCTCCAGCCCCGCGATCAGCTTGCGCGGCTTGGCGCCCGGGGTCTTGAGATCCAGCAGCGTGATCTCGTAGCGGTCGTCGGTGCCCTCGCTGGTGGTGATGACCAGCCAGTTGCCGTCATCGGTCACCTGCGCGAAATGGCCGCGCTTGGGGGTTTCGGGCGTCGCGTAGATCAGCGTGTCGGCGCTCTGCGGGGTGCCGATCCTGTGGAAATAGACGGCCTGGTTCTCGTTGAGCTGCTGGAAGGCCTGCCCCTCCGCGGGTGCGGGGAAGCGGCTGTAATAGAAGCCCGAACCATCCTTCGCCCAGGCGAGGTTGCTGAACTTCATCCACTTGACCTCGTCGTCCAGCGTCTTGCCGGTCGCGACGTCGAGTATCTTGACGGTGCGCCAGTCGCTGCCGCCATCCTGGATGCCATAGACGAGCAGCTTGCCATCCTCCGAAGGCACCCATTCGCTGAGCGCGGTGGCGCCGTCCTTGGCCCAGCTGTTGGGATCGATCAGCACGCGGCCCGGCGCGTCGAGGCTGTCGCGCACCCACAGCACCGCCTGGTTCTGGAGCCCGCTATTGTGGCTGTAGAAATAGCGACCGCCCTTGCGCGTCGGCACGCCGAAACGCTCATAGTCGAACAGCTGCTTGATGCGGTTCTTGAAGATGTCGCGGCCGGGGAGCGTCGCGAGATAGGCGTCGGTCACCTTGTTCTGCGCCTCGACCCAGGCGGCGACTTCCTTGTCGCTCCGCACGTCGTTCTCGAGCCAGCGATAGGGGTCGGCGACCTTCTGCCCGAACATTTCATCGGTCACATCGACGCGCTTGGTCTCGGGATAGGCGATCGGGGCGGGCATCGTGGTCGGCGACTCCGGGGTGGCGTGGGTGACAGGGGCTGCGAACAGCAGCGGAAGGGCGATCAGCGACGCGTGGCGCATTGGTTTCTCCGGTTACGGGATGGCGGCAACCTATTGCGATGAAGCGAGCGGTCAAGCTGGCGGGTTGACGAAACTGACTCAAATGAGGGGTTTTCGAGGAAATGCGACGGAGTCGCGCCGGATTCGCGCCGGCGACGCGGCACTTGCGCGCCAGCGGCGCGCCACCTGTGCAGTCGGTTCGCGACGGCATGCCAGGCGAAAGCCGAGGCTTCAGACGATCCGCTTGAAGGATGGTTCATCGGCGATGATGAACCAGATGAAGTCCAACATTGGAAGGGAAAAGGGGGCTAGCCCAAGCCGGGCTATTCCTTTGGATGCGCGACATTGGCTTCGAACCGGCGGATCGTGCAGAATGGGGCGATGGCCGGTCTGCTCGCCCTGTTCGCGCCGATCCTGGTTCAGGCGACGCCTGCGGGCATTGCGGACGCCAGCGGCTGCGTGGTTTCCGTGGCCAAGGGGAGCGGCATCGTCGCGCCGTTGCGCAATCGCTGCGACTATCGCGTGGTCGCCTATATGTGCGTCGTCGGCCCGCCGCCGCGCGACACGCATCTCTTCTTCGATTGCGCCAAGGGCCAAGTCGGCAGCTACGATCTCAAGCCCCGCGGCGAGGCGCCGGCGATCTATCGCGGGGCAAGGCGGATCCACTGGTTCGCGTGCCGCTTTCCCGAATTCCTGCCGCGCGGCGTGCAATATCACGCCGACAAAGGCCTGACCGGGCGCTGCGAATAGAAAAGGGCGGCCGCACCGATGCGCGACCGCCCTTCCCTCTTGTCTTGCGACGCGCGGATCAGGCCGCTTCGTCGAAATCCTCGTCGGTCAGCACCGGACCCGAATCCTGGCCCTTGGCCGAGACGTCACGATCGACGAACTCGATGATCGCCATCGGCGACGCGTCCGAAGCGCGCGGGCCGATCTTGACGATGCGGGTGTAGCCGCCGTTGCGATCGGCGTAGCGCGAAGCGAGCACGTCGAACAGCTTCACCAGCTGAGCGTCGTCGAGCAGACGGGCATGGGCGAGACGGCGGTTCGACAGGCCGCCCTTCTTGGCCAGCGTCACCAGCTTCTCGACGTAAGGACGCAGTTCCTTCGCCTTGGCGACGGTGGTGGTGATCTGCTCGTGCTTGATGAGCGCGGCCGACATGTTGCGGAACAGCGCGGCGCGATGGGCCGAAGTGCGCTGGAGCTTACGACCGCCGTACTTGTGGCGCATGGGTATTTCCTTTCCGTTCGTTCGGGGGCCGTATCAGGTACCCCGGACCAGGCAGCGCTTGGGGCGGCTGCCGTTTGCCCTAATTCCTCCCCGAGCTTGTCTCGGGGAGGGGGACCAGCCGGAGGCTGGTGGAGGGGCCGGCCGAAGGCCGGAAGCTGCTTGGCGGACGTTCACGGCGCTGCGCGCCGCCCCTCCACCATGCTGCGCATGGTCCCCCTCCCCCAGCAAGCTGGGGGAGGAATGACCGTTAGCCCATGATCTCCTGCTCGAGCTTCTTGGCCATCTCTTCGATATTCTCAGGCGGCCAGCCCGGGATTTCCATGCCGAGGCGCAGGCCCATGCTCGACAGCACTTCCTTGATCTCGTTCAGCGACTTGCGGCCGAAGTTTGGCGTGCGCAGCATCTCGGCCTCGGTCTTCTGGACCAGGTCGCCGATATAGATGATGTTGTCGTTCT
>DATJLC010000278.1:0-6500 GCA_035490755.1 Sphingobium sp. | reverse complement strand
AATGCATCCTGCCTACCCCTTTTTTTCCGGATGCGCTTTCCTGCCATCAGCGGACGCAAAAGGAAACGGTTGGTTCGCCCGCTTTCAGAAGGGCAGCATCATCTCCGCGACCGGCGCGAAGCTCTTGCGGTGGAGCGGGGTCGGGCCGTGGGCGCGCAGGGCGGTGAGGTGCTGGGGTGTGCCATAGCCCATATTATGCTCCCAGCCATAATGCGGATAGTCGGCGGCCGCGGCCCGCATCATCCGATCGCGCTCCTCCTTGGCGAGGATCGACGCGGCCGAGATGCAGCCGTGGAGCGCGTCTCCCCCGATCACGGCGGTCGCGGCATAGGACCATCGCGGCAGGCGGTTGCCGTCGACCAGCACATGATGCGGCCGGCAATCATGCCCAGCGCAGAGCGCGTCGAGCGCGCGGGTCATCGCCAGCATTGTGGCCTGCAGGATGTTGACCGCATCGATCTCTGCGACGCTCGCCATGCCGATGCCGAAACGGCAGCTGCCCCGGATCTGGGACTCCAAGGCGGCGCGGCGCGGCTGGCTGAGCTTCTTGGAATCGTCGAGCCCGTCAATGCCTTCGGCGCAGAGTATCACCGCCGCCGCGACCACCGGCCCTGCAAGCGGTCCCCGGCCGGCCTCGTCCACGCCGGCGACCAGCGAGACCTCAGACGACATCGCGCGGCACTCCCATCGGACCGTGCCCGTGCCCCAGCCCCGGCGCGGCCCTCAGCGCCGCGCGCACATAGGTCCGCGCGCGCCCGATGCTGTCCGCCAGGCTCAGGCCCTGCCCCAGCCCCGTCGCGATGGCGCTCGCCAGCGTGCAGCCGGTGCCATGGGTGCTGGTCGTGTCGATGCGGCTGCCGCTCCAGGTCGTGACGCTGCCGTCCGGGGCTACCAGGCGATCGGTCAGGGTGTCGCCCGCTTCATGCCCGCCCTTGACGAGGAGGGCGCAGCCATGGGCGAGCACCGCCTGCTCCCCGCCCAAAGCGGCCAGTTCCGGAAGATTGGGCGTGACCAGCGTCGCCAGATCCAACAGCGCCTCAAAGGCCGCGATGGTCTCGGCATCGGCGAGGGCGCCGCCACTCGTGGCGACCATCACCGGGTCGAAGAGAATGGGCACAGGATCCAACAGGGCCAGCCGCTCGGCCACCGCCCGCGCCGTCGCCGCCGAGCCGATCATGCCGATCTTGATGGCGTCGATCCCGATGTCCGCCGCCACGCTGTCGATCTGCGCAAGTACCATTTGAGCGGGAACTATGTGAATCTGCTGGACGCCCATCGTGTTCTGCGCGGTGATCGCGGTGATCGCGGTCATGGCGTGGCCACCCAGCATGGTCACGGTCCGGATGTCCGCCTGTATGCCCGCGCCGCCGCCGCTGTCGGACCCGGCAATGATGAGAATGCGGGCCGGCGGCATCAGGCGGCGACTTTGGCGACCGCCTCGCAGATGCGCCCGACGATCTCCTTGACCTGCTCGCCATTGTCGCCCTCGGCCATGACGCGGATGACCGGCTCCGTGCCTGAGGGACGGATGACGAGGCGTCCGCCGCTGCCCAGCTCGGCTTCGGCCTGGCTTATCGTCCGGCGGACATGCTCGTCCTCCAGCGGCGCGCCGCCGCCGAAGCGAACATTGCGCAGCAGCTGCGGCACCGGGTCGAAACGGTGCAGCACCTCGCTCGCCGGCTTGCCGCTCTCCACCAAAGCGGCGAGCACCTGGAGCGCGGCGATGGTGCCATCGCCGGTCGTCGCATAGTCGGACAGGATCATGTGGCCGGACTGCTCGCCACCGACATTGAAGCCGCCGCTCCGCATCCGCTCCAGCACATAGCGGTCGCCGACCTGGGTCCGCTCCATGCCGATGCCATGGGCGCCGAGCAGGCGTTCAAGGCCGAGATTGGACATGACCGTCGTGACGAGCCCGCCGCCCCGCAGCATGCCCTTGCGCGCCCAGTCTTGCGCGATCAGGGCCATGATTTGGTCGCCGTCGATGATGCTGCCATTTTCGTCCACGACGATCAGGCGGTCGGCGTCGCCGTCGAGCGCGATGCCGATGTCCGCTCCTGCCGAGACGACCGTCTCCTGGAGCGCCATGGGTGCCGTCGATCCGCATTTGTCGTTGATGTTGGTGCCGTTGGGCGTGATCCCGATCGAGACCACCTCCGCCCCCAGCTCCCAGAAGGCGGCGGGCGCTGTCTGATAGGCGGCGCCATTGGCGCAGTCGACCACGATCTTGAGGCCATCGAGCCTGAGATGGGAGGGGAAGGTGGACTTGACCGCGTGGATGTAACGCCCGCGGGCATCCTCCACCCGGCGGGCGCGGCCGATCATTCCCGGCTCCGCGAGTTCCATGTCCGCTTCGATCAGCGCTTCGATCTTCAGCTCATCCTCATCGGACAGCTTGTAGCCATCCGGCCCGAACAGCTTGATCCCGTTGTCGTAGAAGGGATTGTGGCTGGCCGAGATCATCACGCCGAGGTCGGCGCGCATGCTGGCGGCGAGCATGCCGACCGCCGGGGTCGGGATCGGACCGAACTGCACCACATCCATGCCGACGCTTGTGAAGCCGGCGACCAGCGCGTTCTCGATCATATAACCCGAGAGGCGGGTATCCTTGCCGATAACGACACGGTGGCGATGGGCGCCGCGCATGAAATGCCGGCCCGCCGCCATGCCGACCCGCATCGCCATCTCCGCCGTCATGGAGGACTGATTCGTCCGCCCCCTGATGCCATCTGTGCCGAAAAACCGTCTGCTCATGTATCGTCCCGCGAATGCTGTTGACCCGGCTATAGACCAGAAGCCAGCCGCCGCCCAAGTGCCTCAGCGCGCCTTGGCACCGGCGACTGGCATGTGATCGGCCGTGGGCGGGATGGCCTCACCCCCTTCGGCACCCTCGTCACGGAGCGTGTCGAGATGCATCAGCCGCCTGACCAGCGGGGAGACCAATACCACGCCGACCCCGACCGCCACGGCGACCCAGCCGACCGTCTGATAGACGGACAGCACCACTTCCTTGGCAGCAGCGCCGTCGCCTTCCAGCTTGCCAGCGCCGGTCGCCGCCGCGATCATGCCCGCCGCGAAATTGCCCGCTGCCGAGGCGAAAAACCAGGTGCCCATAATGAGGCTCGCCATATGTGCTGGCGCCAGCCGGTTCATCGCCGACAGCCCCACCGGAGAGAGGCAGAGCTCGCCGGTGGTGTGGAGCAGATAGATGAGGAAGATGAAAATGACCGGCGTCGGGTTGTCGATCCCGAAGGCATAGGCGCCGCCGACCAGCAGCAGGAAACCGCCGCCAAGCTGGACCATGGCAAGGCCGAACTTGGCCGGCGTCGAGGGCTCGAGCCCGCGCCGCGCAAGCCCCGTCCACATCCAGGCGAAAAGCGGCGCCAGAAGGATGATGTAGACCGGGTTGATCGACTGGAAGATCGAGGCCGGCACGTCGATGCCCAGCATCTCGCGGTCGACATGGCGGTCGGTGAAAAGGTTGAGCGACGAGCCCGCCTGCTCGAACAGCGCCCAGAACAGGATCGAACCGATGATGAGGAACAGCGCGGCAAAGATGCGGTCGCGGTCTTCGGCGGCCAGCCGCGTGACAGCATGGCTGACGACATAGACCACGAGCAGCAGCCCGAAGCCGCCGAGCAGCCATCCGATGAGGCTCTGATACTGGATGAGCAGCCAGATCGCGGCGACGGCGCCAAAACCCACGGCATAGAGCAGCCATTCGAACCGGACGCCGGCGACAACGGAACGAAGCCGCGCCGGATTGGGCGATTCCCCGCGGCCAAGCAGCAAGGGCTTGGCCGCAAGAAAGACGAGCAGGCCAAGGAGCATGCCAATGCCCGCCAGGCCGAAGCCAAAGCGCCAGCCATAGGTCTGGCCGATATAGCCGCACAGTGCCGAACCGATCGCCGCGCCCAGGTTCACGCCCATGTAGAAGATCGTATAGGCGCCGTCCCGCCGCGCGTCGGTGCGCGGATAGAGCTGGCCGACGATCACCGAGATATTGGCCTTGAGAAAGCCCGAGCCGACGATGATGAACGACAGCGCCAACCAGAACAGGTTGATGGCCGGGTCGCCCTGTCCCCCAGCCCCCTCGAACGCCATCAGAAAATGGCCGAAGGTCAGCAGCAGCGCTCCAAAGGCGACGGCCTTGCGCTGGCCCAGATAGCGGTCGGCGAGATAGCCGCCGAGCACCGGCGTGATGTAGACCAACGCGGTATAGGCACCGTAGATGACGGAGGCCCGCTCGTCCGAGAACAACCAATGCTGGACGAGGTAGAAGATGAGCAACGCGCGCATCCCGTAATAGGAAAAACGCTCCCACATCTCCGCGAAGAACAGGACGAACAGCCCCTTTGGGTGCCCCAGAAACGTGCCGGCCGAATCGCCATCGGGCAGTGCTTGCGTGGTCATGGATGCGGGGCCTGCCTGTCGAACATGGTCTGCTGCGGCGGCAGACTAAGGATTTTGGCGCGGCTGTGAAGCGGGATGTGTGGAGACGGTACCGCCATTCACTCCACCACCGTCATGCCAGCGAAGGCTGGCATCTCGCCGGGTTAGCGCCCAGCGCTCAGGAGATCCCAGCCTTCGCTGGCATGACGGTTCTTTCTATAGTCCCGCCGGCGACGCGATTCCCGCCCGCGCACATGCGGCCACAAGCGTGTTGCGCAGCAGGACGGCGATGGTCATGGGGCCGACCCCGCCCGGCACTGGCGTAATCGCCCGGCAATGGCTGATCGCCTCCGCTGTCGCAACATCCCCGACCAGGCGGCTCTTGCCGTTTTCGGAAGGCACGCGGTTGATCCCGACGTCGATCACGGTCGCGCCCGGCTTTATCCATTCGCCCTTGATCATCTCGGCCCGGCCGACCGCGGCCACCACGATGTCGGCGCGGTGGACAACGCTGGCGAGGTCATGGGTGCGGCTATGGGCGATGGTGACGGTGCAATGCTCGTTCAGCAGCAGTTGCGCCATAGGCTTGCCGACGATGTTCGAGCGCCCGACGATGACCGCCTCCTTACCGGTGAGATCGCCGAGTTCGTCCTTGAGCAGCATCAGGCAGCCGAGCGGCGTGCAGGGGACAAGCGCCCTTTCCCCCACCGCCAGACGCCCTGCATTGACGACATGAAAGCCGTCGACATCCTTGGCCGGATCAATCGCGGCGATCACCGCCTTGTCGTCGATATGGTCCGGCAGGGGCAGCTGGACGAGAATGCCGTCGACTGCGGGGTCGCCGTTCAGCTCCTCCACCAGTTCGACCAGTTCGGCCTGCGAGATCGTCGCAGCGCGCCGGAACTCCAGGCTCTCCATGCCGACTGCCTGGGTCATGCGGCCCTTGTTGCGGACATAGACGGCGCTGGCGGGGTCTTCGCCGACCAGCACCACGGCAAGGCCCGGCACCCGGCCCTGGCTGGCCAGGAATGCCGCTACGCCGGTAGCGACTTCGGCTCGCAGCCCCTCGGCGAACGCCTTGCCATCGATGATCTTGCCGATTGTCATGTCAGACCCTCTATTTTCTCGACTGTCGCCGCATCGGCACGCCGGATACGCACACGCTTTAGACGGCTGGTATCCCCCGCCTCCAGCAAAATCGACGAGCGCGCGACGCCGAGGGCATCCGCGAGCAGATCGATCAGCGCCGCATTCGCCTTGCCCTTGTCCGGCGGCGCGGTGACGCTGGCCTGCAGCCAGGCATCATTCTTGGCATCAGTCCATTGCCCGCCGATCCGCGCGGCGGACGATCGTGGCGTCAGACGGACGGACAGCAGTATGTCGTCCCCGTCCCGTCGCCAGCAGCCGGTCACACCAGCGGCGCGAAGATGGCCGGCAGGATCGCCTGCTGCAGGATGATGATGGCGAGCAGCACGACCATCGGCGACAGATCGAGCGCGCCCAGGTCCGGCATGATCTTGCGGATCGGCCGGTAGAGCGGCTCGGTCATGCGATCGAGGGCATAGAGAATGCTGCGGACGAAGTCGCTCGACGTGTTGATGACGTTGAAAGCCACCAGCCAGCTTATGATCGCCTGAATGATGATGATCCACTTCGCCACATTGAGCAGGATCATCAGCGTCTGAAACAGCGCAAAGGCCATGGGTTCTCCGAAAGGAGGGACAAGGAACGCCGCTCTAGCCCATTGCACGCGGGATCGACAAGCGGGGATGGATGGTGAACGAAATCCTCCCCCAGCTTGCTTAAGGAGAATCTTTTGCTCAGGCCCGCACCAGAGTGCCGGCACCACGCTTGGTGAAGATTTCGAGCAGCATGACGTGCGGCACGCGCCCGTCGAGAATGACTGCCGCGTCGACACCGCCCTGCACCGCGTGCAGGCATGTCTCGAGCTTGGGAATCATGCCGCCGGAAATGGTGCCGTCCTTTTGAAGCTCGCTGATCCGCGCGGGGTCGAGATCGGTCAGAAGGTCGCCCTTCTTGTCCAGTACGCCCGGCACGTCGGTCAGCAGGAACAGGCGGGCCGCGCCCATGGCCGAGGCAACCGCGCC
>DATJLC010000277.1:0-27331 GCA_035490755.1 Sphingobium sp. | reverse complement strand
GTCCAGAGCGATGCCGCGTGCTTCGGCACATAGCGCACCTGCTTGCCAATGGAGGCAGTGTCGAGCGCGCCGCTCGCAAAGGCCTCGCGAATTTCCGCATCGACATAGGTGTAGTTGGCGGTGACCAGCAGGTCGGGGGTGACGGTGCCGCTGAGGCCGAACTCGAAACCACGCAGGCGCTGCTTCGGTTCGCTCGAAGCAACCAACACCTGGGTGTTGGGGTCGAGGTCCTTCGCGTTGCTGCGGTTGATCTGGTAGATCGCGCTCTGGATCAGCAGGCGGTCGCCAAACAGGCTGAACTTCGCGCCAAGGTCAAAGGTTTCGGTCTTTTCGGGCGCAAGGTCGTTGGCGGTAATCTGCCCTGTCGGCGTGGCAAGGCTGGCGTTGCTGACCGAATTGCCCGCCGGCACGGCCGCCTTGCTGTAGGACGCATAGAAGCTCATCTTCTCGGACGGCTCCCAGATGATGGAGGCCTTGGGGCTCCAGAGGTCGCTCGTGGAGGTTGACTGGCTGAAGCAGGTCCCCGACGCCGGCTGGCCATTGCACGATGTGATCGCGCCGCCCGTATTGGTGGTCAGCGCAACCTGGTCCTGATCCGCCTCGAAATGCTGATAGCGTACACCCGCGTTGATCGAGAGCTTGGGTGTCAACCACAGGCGCTCATCGATGAAGAAGCTGTAGTCCGTCGCCGAGTTGTCACGATACTGGTACACTTGGTTCGGATATACTGGCGCCGCGGCGGACGGGGCGAACAGCGACTGGCTGACGGCGGTGGTGGGCCGGCGGTCGTCCTCGCGGTCATTGGTCTGGTAGCTGACGTCCCAGCCGAT
This sequence comes from Sphingobium sp., assembly GCA_035490755.1. Lineage (GTDB taxonomy): Bacteria > Pseudomonadota > Alphaproteobacteria > Sphingomonadales > Sphingomonadaceae > Sphingobium. The sequence continues at coordinate 26,501 of DATJLC010000277.1, read as the reverse complement.
GATCAGCTCATTGCGCATGCCGCCAACGGGCTTTTCGATGAGGGCGGTGGAGACATTCTGGATGCCCCGCGTCGTCTGGCGGAACTGGCCGCGTGCGCTGGAGGAGACCATGGGCACCGTGGCCGGATCGCCGTCGAGCAACAAGTTGCCGCAGGTGTCGGCGGCACAGCTCGGCACCGTCTGGCGGAAGCGGCGCTTGTAGACGCCCGCCTTCGTGTCGCTGGTGAAGCTCAGCCAGTCATTGGCCTTGTGGGCGAAACGGACGGTCAGGGTGTTGACGATTGTGTTGTCCTCGTCGCCGGCAAATCCATAGAAATTGGAGCGGGGCACGCCGAACTCGGTGACCGGGCGCTCGATGTCGGTGATTGGTGTAGTCACTGCGATCGGCACGCCATAATCGACCGTCTTGTCCTCTTCCTGGTGGAAGAAGATGATGTCGACGCTGGTGTCCGTGCCCTTGCCGAAGCCGAGCGCCGAGGCGATGCCCCAGCGGTGCGAGAAGACATTGTCGCGGTCCGGCGTGTCGTTGCGGTGGAACATGCCGTTGATGCGGAAGCCCGCCGTGTCGCTGATCGCCTTGTTGGCGTCGAGCGTGGCGCGGAAATAGTTGTCGGTGCCAACGCCCGCCGTTGCGTCAAAGCTGTCCGTGGTCTCGGCGCGCTTGGACTGGGTGTTGATGGCGCCGCCCGACACGCCGCGGCCGAGCGCGGTGGACGAGGAGCCCTTGAGGATTTGCACCGATTCATAGTTGAAGGCATCGCGGGTGAAGGCGCCGAAATCGCGCAGGCCGTCGGTGAAGATGTCGTCCTTCGCCGACTGGCCGCGAATGAAGAACTGGTCGCCGTTGACGACGCCGCCTTCGCCGACGCTGGTCGTGACGCCGGCGACATTGCGCAGCGCATCGGACAGCGTGGTGATCTGGCGATCCTTGAGCACGGCGCTGTCGATGATGTTGATGGTCTGCGGCACGTCGATGACCGGCCCGCGCATGGTGGCGAGGTCGACCTTTTCGCCGCGGCCGATCACAAGGATCTCCAAGCCCGCATCGCCTGCGTCAGCGGCGTCGGCGGCTTGGGCGGTGCCGGTCACGAGCATGGCGGCGGCGAGCGAGGCCATGCCCAGGCCCGCTGGGCGGTTGCGATCTGTCGTTTTCATCTAATCCCCCAAATCAGGTCTGGCGCACCTTTGGGCCAGCCGGCCCGGCGCGGTTTCTGTGGTGGGAGGCCAGCTATTGCGAATCGAAATCATTTGCAAGCATAAATGCGAACGGCTCGCATGATTGTCGCGTGCGCGCCACACGCTGTTGAAGAAAGCTCCGCAAAGGGGCGTGGTGGCCGGACTTGCAAGGGCGAGAAAGAACCGGGTTGACGGGTCGCCACCCGGCTGTCAAATCTCGCTAATGAGAGGCGTTCGCAACTAGAAGAGGGTTTGACATGGGGATGATCATCACAATGTCCCGCTTGCGTGGGTGCGCGCGCTGGCGGCATGGCGAGGGCGCGATCAACCTGGACGCGCGGCCGGCCTGCGCCACGCTGGCGGCGGCCATGCGCGGCGCGATCGCCGATTTCGACCCCCGCCCCGACCCATGGCCTCGCTCGTCCGGCGGGAGGTCGCGGCATGTATGATTTCGTGGACCGCCCCGTCGTCGCGCTCGATCATGGCGGCCGTTTCCTGATCTGGACGCTGCGCAACTGGGTGAAGGCGCTGACCGAAGGCCAATGCCCAGCCGCAGCGGTCGGGCCCGCCTTTGCCAAATGGAACATGATCGGCGGGCTCCCGGCCTTCCACCAGCTGCTTCTGCAGCTCAACAGCCATGGCCTGGACGCGTTCAGCGTGGCGCCCGTCGAGTGCCGCCGCGTGGCCGAGCATGAGGCGATCTTCCTGGGCCTGGTCAACGGCCTGGCACATGAAGAGCCGGCCGTGCCGCGCGATACCCTGGCGCTGCTGGTCGAGGAGGATGAGGTCAGCGCCGTCTACGCCTCGCTCCTCCAACTGGGCGCCGCCATGCGCAAGGCCGGCATTTTCCCCGGAAAGCCGAGCCATCGCCTTGCCTAATCGGCGCGGCGCGTCCACATCCGGCCGATCAGACGATCGCCGAGGAGCAGTGCATGAGCAAGGAGCAATCAGATGCGGTGCAGGCCGCCGCCGACCATGTGATGGGCCTGGAGGAGGAGCTTGAGGCGGCCGGCTATGCCACGGTCGACGGCGCGGACCTCGAACATGCGCGCGCGGTGCTCCACCAATGGGTCGACCGCATGATCGGCGTCGTCATCACCCCCGCGCTTGGCCGGGTGACGGTCATCCACGAACACGGCCGCCGCTCCACCATCGCCTCGGCGGACCTGCCCTTCCTGATGAGCACGCCCGTCGCGGCGAAGCGGGCGGGGTAGGGCGTAGGCTTTCAGTGTTCCTGCGTAGGCAGGAACCCAGGATGCTCCGGCACGCCATATCGCCCTGGACTCCTGCTTTCGCAGGAGCACATGCCTTGTCTCAAGCCGCCCCGATCTGCGCATCCATCGCCGCGAGCATGGCCGAAGCGCCCTCCTCCGCGAGGTCGCTATGGTCGCGCAGCAGGGCGAACAGCTCGCGGCCGGTGTCGTAGGGGGCGGGTGGAGCGGCGGCATGAGCGCGCGCGGCCCATTCCGTGGGCTCGACCAGCGCTTCCAGCACGCCGGTCCGCGCGCACACCCGCATCATGTCCCCGTCGCGCAGCCGGGCGACCGGGCCGTCGCCCAGTGCCTCGGGCGACAGGTGGATCGCGGCGGGCACCTTGCCGCTCGCGCCGGACATGCGCCCGTCCGTCACCAGCGCGACCTTGTAGCCGCGATCCTGGAGGACGCCGAGCGCCGGGGTCAGCTTGTGCAGTTCCGGCATGCCGTTGGCGCGCGGCCCCTGGAAGCGCACCACGACCACCACATCGCGGTCGAGTTCGCCGGCCTTGAAGGCGGCCAGCACCTCGTTCTGCTCCTGGAAGACGGCGGCGGGCGCCTCGATCGTCCAGCGCTCCGGATCGACCGCGCTCGTCTTCATCACCGCCCGGCCGAGATTGCCCTGCAGCAGCGCCATGCCGCCATCCGGGCTGAACGGCTCCGCCACCGGGCGCAGCATCTGGGCATTGCGCGATTCGCGCGGCGCAGCGGCCCAGGCCAGCCGCTCGCCCTCCAGCACCGGCTCCGCCGCATAGGCCGACAGGTCCGGGCCCGCGACGGTGGAAATGTCGTCGTGGAGCAGGCCCTCCGCCAGCAGCTCCCCGATCACCCAGCCGATGCCGCCAGCCGCGTGGAAATCGTTCACGTCGCCAGCGCCATTGGGATAGACCCGCGCGATCAGCGGCACGACCGACGACAGCTCGGCCAGGTCGGTCCAGTCGATCACGATCCCCGCCGCCCGGGCGATCGCGGGCAAATGGATGGCGTGGTTGGTCGATCCGCCGGTGGCCAGCAGGCCGATCGCCGCGTTCACGATCGCCTTTTCGTCCACGCACCGGCCGAGCGGGCGATAGTCCGCGCCGTCCCAGCCGATCTCGGTCAGCCGATGCGTCGCCGCGCGGGTCAGTTCCTGGCGCAGCCTGGTGCCCGGATTGATGAAGGCCGCGCCCGGCAGATGGAGGCCCATCATCTCCATCATCATCTGGTTGGAATTGGCGGTGCCATAGAAGGTGCAGGTGCCCGCGCTGTGATAGGAGGCGCTCTCCGATTCCAGCAGCTCGTCCCGGCCGACCTTCCCCTCGGCATAAAGCTGGCGGATGCGCTGCTTCTCCTTGTTGGCAAGGCCCGACGGCATCGGGCCCGCCGGCACCAGGATGGTCGGCAGATGGCCAAAGCGCAGCGCCCCGATGAGGAGGCCTGGCACGATCTTGTCGCAGATGCCGAGCAGCAGCGCGCCCTCGAACATGGCGTGGCTCAATGCAACCGCCGTGCCCATGGCGATCACGTCGCGCGAGAAGAGGGAAAGGTCCATGCCGGCCTGCCCCTGCGTCACGCCGTCGCACATGGCCGGCACGCCGCCCGCGACCTGCGCCGTCGCGCCCACCTCCCGCGCGGCGATCTTGATCTGCTCGGGATAGCGGCCATAGGGCTGATGCGCGGACAGCATGTCGTTATAGGCGGTGACGATGCCGATGTTCATCGCGCGCCCGCTCTTGATGACGGGCTTGTCCTCGCCCGATGCGGCAAAGCCATGGGCGAGGTTGCCGCAGGCCAGCATGCCCCGGTTGGTGCCGGCCTCGCGCCCGCGCTCGATCAGGTCGAGATATTTGCGGCGCCGGGGCGCGCTCTTCTCGACGATCCGGCGGGTGACGGCCGCGATGGTCGGATTGAGGTCAGTCATGCCAGCTCGCTCCGTCCCGCTCGATAAGGGCAATGGCTGACGACGGACCCCAGTTCCCGGCGGCATAGCTCTGGACCTTCTGGCCCGCCGCCTGCCAGCCGCCGACAATCGAATCGATCCACTCCCACTGCGCCTCCACCTCGTCGCGGCGCACGAACAGGGTGGTGTCGCCCTCCAGCAGGTCGAGCAGCAGCCGCTCATAGGCAATGCGGCGGCGCGTCCCCTCGAAGGCATGGGCAAGGCTGACGTCGAGCCCGACTTCGCTGAGCTTGATCCCCTCGCGGTCGAGGCCCGGCTCCTTGGCCATGATGAGGAGGCGGATATTCTCCTCCGGCTGGAGGCGGATGATGAGCGTATTGGGCTCCAGCCGTCCGTCGCCCCGGCGCTCACCAAAAATATTGTGCGCGACCGGCTTGAACTGGATCAGGATCTCCGACTGGCGGCTGGGCAGCCTTTTGCCGGTGCGCAGGTAAAAGGGCACGCCCGCCCAGCGCCAATTGTCGATATGCGCCTTCAGTGCGACGAATGTTTCGGTGTTGGAGGGCTTGCCAAGCTCGTCCGCATAGCCGGTGACGATCTCGCCCTTGACCGCGCCGGGCGTATATTGGCCGCGTACGCTGTGGTTGCCGACGCTGGTCTCGTCCATCTTGCGCAGCGATCGCAGCACCTTGACCTTCTCGTCGCGCACCGCCGTCGAGTCCATGCGGGCGGGCGGCTCCATGGCGATGATCGAGAGGATCTGGAGCATGTGGTTCTGCACCATGTCGCGCAGCGCCCCGACGCCGTCATAATAGGAAACGCGGCCCTCCAGCCCGACCGTCTCCGCCACGGTGATCTGCACATGCTCGATCGCATTGGCGTTCCACAGCGGCTCGAACAGCATGTTGCCAAAGCGCAGGGCGAGCAGGTTCTGCACCGTCTCCTTGCCCAGATAATGGTCGACGCGGAAAATCCGTTCCTCCGCGAACAAGGCGCCGATCGCGTCGTTCACCGCCTGCGAGGAGGCAAGGTCGTGGCCGATCGGCTTTTCCATGGCGATGCGGGTGGTGTTGGTGACAAAGCCGGCCTCGGCCAGCGCCTGGGCGGTCGGCGCGAACAGCGAGGGCGGGGTCGAGAGATAGATGGCGACCGGCCCGCCATTGGTGGCGCGGGCACGCTCGACCAGGCATTTCATGCTGTCGCTCCTGGCGACATCGACCGCGCAATAGCTGACCCTGGCGACGAACTGGCCGATGCGCGCCTCATCGACCCGGTCCTTGGGCAGATAGGATTTCAGGCTGTCGGAAATGTCCTGCCGGAACGCCGCGTCGTCCATCTCGCTCCGGCCCGAGGCGAGAATGGCAAAGCCCTCCGGCAGCAGTCCGTCCGAAAACAGATTGTAAAGCGAGGGGAACAACATGCGATGGGCAAGATCACCCGTCGCGCCGAAGATGATGAGTGTCGTCGACTTGTGCGACATGTGCTGCCCCTGTGCTGCGATTGCGAATGATCGGGAGGGGCACCCTACTATTGTTGGCACGGGACGCAACGGGCGCGGACGGGCGGGCGGGAGCCGCACAAAGCCATGAGGGGGCGGTGACTATGATTTAGCCGAGCACCGTTCGTGCTGAGTAGGGACTGAGCGAAGCATCGCGCCGGCTTCGGTCCTTCGATACGCCACTTCGACGGGCCTGTCCTGAGCGCCCGCCCTGCGGGCAGCCGAAGGGCTCAGTGGCTACTCAGGACGAACGGATATGCTTAAAGTCATCACGGTACACGACCGACCGGAGATCCCGCGCGACATCTGCGCCTGGTAGGATCACCCCCACGCCAAGGGGCTGCATTCAGGCGAAGCTGACCGATATGTTCTGGCGCCGGCGCATCGCGCAGCCCAGTGCGCCGAAGCCCGCAAGGATCGTCAGCCATGTCGCCGGTTCGGGCACCGCGGCGAAATCGATGGTGCCAGCATAGGTCGCCTTGGCATCCGTCGCGCCGACGAAATGCAGCTGATAAATGCCCGGGCCAACAAAGAAGTCATTGGCAACGGCGCCCCCCGCGATGTTGCCCTGTCCGATCAACTCGCTTGTCGTGAAACTGATCGGCCCGCCGACACTCAGCGTGTTGGTCAGCGTGATGGACAGCTTGCCCGCCGATTCAAGCGTAATCTCGAAGATGTCGTCGAACGAAGCGGCGCCGGTGAAACTGTTGCCATAAGCGCCCGTGTTCTCGATGACGTCAAATGTGCACACGGCCTGGCCGAGGATTTGCGGGCATGTAAGTGTCACGGAGGCATTGGCGCTGGGGGCCAGGGCAAATGCTGCAATAGCGGTAGAAACGGCTAGGGCTGCGTGCTTCATGTCGATGCTCCCTGAACTCTGGAATCGGTTGCGGCAAGAATCCTCGTCTGTCTGAAGTGTGATATTAACCTATCGGAGCTTTTACTTCTAACAATTTTACGCGGCGGGCCAATAACGCATTTCTACGTATTGCATTGTTTTTTCAGGAGAAATTTTGTGTTTTGAGGCAGATGTATCGTTTTGGGATAAGCAGGTTGAAAGTTTTTCCCAAGGGGAACCGGCCTTCCATTTACCATGTCATTGCGACGTTGACCAATATCGATGGAACCCACTCTGACTGGTCCGGCGACGGGCGCTGAGGAGGCCTGTCAAACCGAATTGTTCTGCGAGACGAAGCCGCCGCCAGACTTATTTCAGCCCCGCCTATTGTAATGCGCGCCCGACGGGCCCAGAATCTGCATATCGCAGGCATATATGATTGCGCACCTGCGGCTGAGAGACATCCGGGCTCCCGCATGGGGAGATACCCATGGATATGAACCAACTTTTCTATCATCACCAGATCGCACTGATGGCAGTCGACCAGGCGCATCACGACGGCACCAGACTCGCCAATTACGACCTGCCGCGCTATTACGCGAAGCGCATCAACCAATATCGCATACAGCACGGTCTTGCGCCGAACTTTGTCGGTTATAGTGGAGCAGACGCGCAGCCGCAGAGTTGATCTGTACAGTCCTGCTCCCTGCGATTGCTGCAGCCCTCAGCGGGAGCGGCCGCAATCCCGCGCCGACCGCTATCCTACACCCCGCCAACCATGCCACACTCGCGTTGCGACCCGCGCCGTCCCGCTCTTTGCACCGTCGAGCCACACAGCACCCGGCAGAGCCTGGCACCAGAGCCATGGCCCCGCCGGATTTTTTCGCGGCAAAACTTCCATGCGTGATACGGGCGGAGCTTGTGAGTTTCGGGTATCCTGATACCCGAGTGATGCCGGCGGTGCTCAGGCGGGCACGCCGTACAGGTCGTGCTCGTCGGAATCCTCGATCACCACATCGATGATGTCGCCGGCCTGCAGCCCCGGATGCGCCAGTTGCACGTCGCGCAGGAACACATTGCCGTCGATCTCCGGCGCGTCGGCCTGGGATCGGGCGGTGGCGCCGATGCTGCCTTCCTCATCGACATCGCCTACCTCGTCGATGATGACGGGGAGGGTGCGGCCGACCTTGGCGGCGAGCTTCTCCGCAGAGATGCGCGCGCAGACCTCCATGATCCGGGCGTAGCGCTCCTCCTTGACCGCTTCCGGCACCGGATCGGGGAGGGCGTTGGCGGCCGCGCCCTCGACGGGCTCGAAGCGGAAGGCGCCGACCCGATCGAGCCGGGCCTCCTCCAGCCAGTCGAGGAGGTACTGGAAGTCGCCCTCCGTCTCGCCGGGGAAGCCGACCACGAAGGAGGATCGGATCGCGATGTCCGGGCAGATCGCCCGCCAGCTGCGGATGCGCTCCAGCACCTTGGCCTCGTTGGCCGGGCGCTTCATGGCGCGCAGCACCGACGGGCTGGCATGCTGGAACGGGATATCGAGATAGGGGGTCAGCCGGCCGTCGGCCATCAGCGGGATGACCCGGTCGACATGCGGATAGGGATAGACATAATGAAGCCGGACCCAGACGCCCATGGCGCCCAGCGCCTCGGCCAGGTCGGTCATGTGGGTGCGGATGTCGGCGCCCTTCCACTGGCGCGTCTCATGGCCGACATCGACCCCATAGGCCGATGTGTCCTGGCTGATGACGAGCAGTTCCCGCGTCCCCGCCGACACCAGCTTTTCCGCCTCGCGCAGCACCGCGTCGATGCGGCGGCTGGCGAGGTCGCCGCGCAGGCTCGGGATGATGCAGAAGGCGCAGCGATGGTTGCAGCCCTCTGAAATCTTGATGTAGCTGTAGTGACGCGGGGTGAGCTTCAGCCCGCCCTCCGGCACCAGGTCGACAAAGGCGTTGGGCACGGGCGGCGCGGCCTCGTGCACGGCGTTCACCACCGCCTCATATTGGTGGGCGCCGGTGACGGCGAGGACATCGGGGAAGCGGGCGCGGATGACCTCGGCCTCATTGCCCATGCAGCCGGTGACGATGACCCGGCCGTTCTCCGCCATGGCCTCGCCGATCGCCTCCAGGCTCTCCTCCTTGGCGCTGTCGAGAAAGCCGCAGGTGTTGACGAGCACGACATCGGCGCCGGCATAATCGGCCGACATGGCATAGCCGTCGGAGCGCAGCTTGGTGAGGATGCGTTCCGAATCGACCAGCGCCTTCGGGCAGCCGAGCGAGACCATGCCGACCTTCGGCTGGGTGGGGATTTTGGTTGCCATGAGTGGCGCGCCTATAGCCGCGCCGGCGGCAAATGTCACGTCCCGGCGGGGGCTAGTCGAACGCCTCGGCCAGTGCCGCCATGCTGCCGTCATGGGTGAGGTCGTAATGCAGCGGCGTCACCGAGATATAGCCCTCGGCGATGGCTTCCAGGTCCGTGCCCTGCGGAACCGCGCCGCTCATGCCCAGGCCGAACCAGTAATAGCGATAGCCGCGCGGGTCCGTCGCCTCGACGATGCGGGTGCGGTCGACATCGTGAAAGCCCTGCCGCACCACCCTGACGCCTTGCACCGCATCCGGTGCGATCGCGGGAAAATTGACGTTGATCAGCATGTTGCGCCGGGCGGGTAGGGAAAGCAGGGTGCGCACCACCCGCTCGCCCCAAGCGGACGCCGCCGCGAAGGGGACAGCATCGCCCATGCCTTCCTTGCTGTAGACCTGGCTCAGCGCGATCGAGCGGATGCCGGAGATGGCGCCCTCCATGGCGGCGGCGACGGTGCCGGAATAGGTCACGTCCTCGGCCAGATTGGCGCCGCGGTTGACGCCGGAGAGGATGAGGTCGGGCGGCGTCTCCTTCATCAGATGGCCGACCGCCATCACCACTGCGTCCGTGGGCGTGCCGGATACGCTGAAATGCTTCTCGCCATGCTTGCGGATGCGCAAGGGACGGGAGAGGGTGAGGCTGTGCGAGGCGCCCGACTGCTCGTCCGCTGGCGCCACGATCCAGATGTCGTCGGAGAGGGCGCGGGCGATGGCTTCCAGGACCTTGAGGCCCGGTGCGTGGACGCCGTCGTCATTGGTGAGGAGGATGCGCATCAGCGGGGCCTCAATTCTGTCAGACCACCCATATAGGGGTGCAGCGCCTCCGGAATGATGACACTGCCGTCCGCCTGCTGCCCGTTCTCCAGCACCGCGACGAGCGTCCGCCCCACCGCCAGGCCGGAGCCGTTGAGCGTATGGAGGAAGCGCGTGCCCTTCTCCCCCTCCGGCCGATAGCGCGCGTTCATCCGCCGCGCCTGGAAGTCGCCGCAGTTGGAGATGGAACTGATCTCGCGATAGCAGTTCTGGCTTGGCAGCCAGACTTCGAGGTCATAGGTCTTGCGCGCCGAAAAGCCCATGTCGCCGGCGCACAGCAGCATGCGGCGATAGGGCAGGTCCAGCGCCTGCAATATGCCCTCGGCCGAGGCGATCATATGGGCATGCTCGGTCGCCGATTGTTCGGGCGTCGTGATGGCGACCAGCTCGACCTTTTCGAACTGGTGCTGGCGGATGAAGCCGCGCGTATCGCGCCCGGCCGATCCCGCCTCGGAGCGGAAGCAGGGGGTCAGCGCGGTGAAGCGGATCGGCAGATCGGCCTGGGCCAGGATCTGCTCGCGCACGAGATTGGTGAGGCTGACCTCGGCCGTGGGGATGAGCCAGCGGCCGTCGGTGGTGCGGAAGAGGTCGTCGGCGAACTTGGGCAATTGGCCGGTGCCGATCAGCGCCTCGTCGCGTACCAGGAGGGGCGGGTTTACCTCCTCATAGCCGTTGGTCGCCGTCTGCGTGTCGAGCATGAACTGCGCCAGCGCCCGGTGCAGGCGCGCGATGCCGCCACGCAGTGCCGCGAAGCGTGCGCCGGACATGGCGGCGGCGCCTTCGAAATCGAGTCCGAGCGCGGGTCCGAAATCGGCATGGTCGGCAGGCGTGAAATCGAACTGGCGGGGTTCGCCCCAGCGCATTTCCTCGACATTGGCGGTCTCGTCCGCGCCATCCGGCACATCCTCGGCAGGCAGATTTGGCAGGGCGAGAAGGCGCTCCGCAAGCGCGGCGGCGAGGTCGCGGTCCTGTGCCTCCAGGCCAGGCAGGCGTTCCTTGAGGGCGGCGACCTCGGCCTTGAGGGCGTCGGCGCGTTCGCTGTCCTTGGCGGCCATCGCCTGACCGATCGCCTTGCTCGCCTCGTTGCGGCGGGCCAGATCCTGCTGCATCGCAGTGGCGACCGCACGCCCCTCCGCATCGAGCGACAGGATCGCATCGGCGGCCGGCTCGAGTCCCCGCCTCGCAAGGCCTGCGTCGAAGGCGGCGGGGTTTTCGCGGATGGAGCGTATGTCGTGCATGGCGCCCGTGCCTATGACGGCTCGGGCGTCCCGTTTCAAGGAATTGCTCGTGTCAGGGCGAATGCGTGCGTCCCATGCTTGCCGTTCATTGTTGAAAGGAGGGCGCTTGTTTCATGTCCAAGGGCACAGTATAGGCCCGGCGCGACACAGTTGGTTCATGGCTGAATCGTTTCAGCCCGAGCACCGGAGACCATGATGGCAACGGCAATACCTCCTGCTGAACGACCTTCGTCCTCGCAGGATGATACCCGGCTGGACCTGCCAGCAGACTACAGACCTTCTGCTGACGAAGAATTCATGAACCCCCGCCAGCTCGAATATTTTCGCAGGCGCCTGCTCGACTGGAAGAGGCAGATTCTCAACGAGGCAGAGACAACGCTCGCGGTCCTCCAGAACGAGCCGCTGCGCGAGCCCGACCTGAACGACCGCGCGTCGAGTGAGACGGACTGGTCGATCGAATTGCGTACCCGCGACCGGCAGCGCAAACTCATCGCCAAGATCGACGCGGCGCTCCGCCGGATCGACGATGGCGAATATGGCTATTGCGAGGTCACAGGTGAGCCGATCTCACTCGGCCGGCTGGAGGCGCGGCCGATCGCGACAATGACGGTGGAGGCGCAGGAGCGCCACGAGCGGCAGGAAAAAATCTCCCGAGACGACTGACCGGGCTTCGAGCCCGGCAGAGAAACGGCCGGAGCAGCGTTTCGCTGCCCCGGCCCTTCCCGTTCGCATCCCGTCCGATGCCGCCTTGCGGGCACGCGGACGTCGCAGGTTCGCTCAGCGGCGATCCTGGTTCAGTTTGTCAGGCTTAGAATCTCTTGCTTGATCGCGAGCTTCTGCTTCTTGAGCGTCGCCATCAGCATGGTGTCCGGGATCGGACGGGCTGATTCGGTCTTGAGTCGTTCCTCGAGGCCGGCATGTTTGGCATGAAGAGCTGAAATATGGTTTGATTCCATGTTGATCCTCCTTGCCACTACCCAGTGGGGCGGGCAGTTAATCACGTTTCCGCCTTGTTGTCTCGTGCCGAAGCCTGGTTAGCGACAAAATGACAATTTTTTGCGCGCGGCTGGTCATGACCACGCTGCACATGATAGAAACGACACCGACATGACACCGGAGGAAATCGAGCAAAGGCTGGAGATTTTGCGGGTCGAGCACCGCGATCTTGATTGCGCCATTGCCGCGCTTGCACAGTCCCAGATGTCCGACCAGCTTCAACTGGCGCGGTTGAAGAAGCGCAAGCTGCGTCTGCGTGACGAGATCGCTCTCCTGGAAGACAGCCTCGTCCCCGACATCATTGCCTGAGGCAGTTGGGCGTTTCACTATGGTACGATTGGCTGGCGCAGGGCGCAAAAACTGTGCTTAAGGCCGCCTGACAGCAATGCGGCGCTGTGGCAGCAATCGGCCATGCCCAACGCCGGAACGAGACTCCTGGTCCTCGACAACAGGCTGTTCGACGACCTCTATGTGGATGCCATGGTGCTCGCGGATGAAGCGAGCGCCTATCTGGAATCCGATGCCGGCACCGGACGCGAACCGTGTGATCCGTTCGACCGTGTACAATTATCTTGCGAATCGCTGAAGGTCACGACCCGGCTCATGCAGGTCATCGCCTGGCTTCTCACCCAGCGGGCGGCCGCGCGAGGCGAGATCGACCGTTCGGAACTCCACGCCGAAAAATACCGCCTGGGTGACGCGGCACCGTCCGATCCCAGATATACAGGCATGTTTTCCGCGGAGATGCAGGAGATCATCGCCGCCAGTGAGAAGCTGTACCTGCGCACGCAGCGGCTGCAGGAGCAGCGCGTCGACGGGCGGGCTGTCGGCCGGGCTCCCACATCCAGCCCGGCGCGCGCTCTGATGCAGTTGCTGGAGCACCGGCTTTAACGGGCGACCGGCGTTCCGTGCGGTGCAAAGCGGAAATTTCTCTTGTATGATGTTGCCGCATTGGTCACGCGGAACAAATGCCGCGCTTCTCTTTTTGTGGCAGAGTGATTTCGGTGAAGGGCCTTTCCCGGACCATCGGAAGAATCGAGATCGGCTTGGGTTTAGAAAGGGCTACGGCAGCGAAATCGCACAGATGGACAATCCGGCGGGCGGCTGCGGCCGTAGCCGTTGTCATGACGCATGTGATCTTTGGCTCTCCGTCTCTCGGCCAGACCCGGCCGGCACAGCCGCACGGCCAGACGGCCGAGGAGCCGGTCGACGGCATCGACGTGATGCCGGACACCGGCATAGCCTGGCCTGATCTGGGCAGCGACACTCCGCCCGCCGTCGCGCCGGACGATCTGCCCCCGACCGCAGACGCAAATGCGGCCGAACTGGATGAAGCCACTCGCCAAGCAGAGCGAATCGCCGCAATCGATCCAGAGCGTCCCCTGCGTTACGAGGTGAAGCTGGACGGGGTCGAGGGCATCGCCGATCCGCTGTTCCGCACGCGGTTCGACCTTTTGTCAGATCTGGAAGAGGGGGTTGGCGACGAGGCCAATCTGGCGCAGATCACCCGCCGGGCACGGGCCGACACGGAATTGGTCGACCAGCTGCTCCGTACGCGCGGCTATTATGACGCACAGGTCCGCTATCAGTTGCAGGCGCCGGAATCCGGGGAGCAGCGGCTGCTGGTCGCTCTCGATGCGCAGGCCGGGCCATTGTACCGGCTGACCGACGTTTCGCTCACTGGCCTCGATCCCGGCAATGCGCGCGAGGACCGCTTGCGGTCCCTCTTTACGGTCAAGGCTGGCGACCCTGCCGATACCGATGCGATCCTGGCGGCGACCGATGCCGTGCGGAGCGGCCTTTCTGAAGGCGGTTATCCTTTCGCGAACATTGAGGAGCCGGTGCTTCGCGTCGACCATGACACGCGCGGCGCGGCGCTGGACGTCATCATCGCAACCGGTGGCTATCGGCGCTATGGACGGATAACGGTGACCGGCGACCCGCCCTTCGATGCCCGGCATGTCGCCACGATTGCGCGCTTCGAGGCGGGTGATGAGTATAAGGCGAGCGAGGTCATCGACCTTGAGAGGGCACTGGTCCAGACCGGTCTGGTGGCGACCACCGACATCACCCGCAGCCCCGGCGCCGAGGCCGATACCGTGGACATCGCCATCGCCATGACGCGAGCCCCGCCGCGCACCATTGCGGGCGAGGTCGGCTATGGCACGGGCGAGGGCGTCCATGCGGAACTGAGCTGGCAGCATCGCAACCTGTTCCCGCCGGAGGGCGGCCTCACGCTGCGGGGCATAGTGGGCACCGAGGAGCAGGCGCTCAGCGCCACCTTCCGGCGCAACAATTTCAGGCGGCGCGATCAGGCACTCAACGCGCAGATCGCGGTGAGCAGCATCGACCGGCGCGCCTATAACGCACAGTCGGTTTCGATCAGCGGCAGCCTGGAGCGGTTGACCAACATCATCTTCCAGAAGAAATGGACCTGGTCGCTGGGCGCGGAGCTGATCGTGTCGGACGAGCGCGATTTCTTTGGCGCCGCACTGGTGCCTCGCCGCCGGACCTATTTCATCGCCGCCCTGCCGACGAGCCTTTCCTATGATGGCAGCAATGATCTTCTCGACCCGACACGCGGATTTCGTCTGAGCGGCCGCATCTCGCCAGAGCTTTCCTTGCAGTCCGTCACGTTCGGCTATGTCCGGGCCCAGGTGGACGCGAGTGCTTATCTGCCGGTGTCCGAGCGTATCACCCTTGCCGGCCGCGTCCGCCTGGGCACGATCGTCGGAGCCAGTGCCGACCGCATTGCGCCTACGCGCCGTTTTTACTCGGGTGGCGGCGGATCGGTGCGCGGCTATAGTTATCAGGCGATTGGTCCGCGCGATCTCAACAATGATCCCGTCGGCGGGCGCAGCCTGGCCGAGGCGTCGGTAGAGGCCCGATTTCGTTTCGGTGCCGCCAACCAGTTCGGCATCGTGCCGTTCGTGGATGCCGGCACCATTTCCAGCGATGCCCTGCCTTCGGTTCGCCAAGTACGGGTAGGGGCGGGCATCGGGTTGCGCTATTACAGCAGTTTCGGGCCGATACGGGTCGATGTCGGCACGCCGATCAATCCGCAGCCGGGCGATCCGCGCATTGGCGTCTATGTGTCGCTGGGACAGGCGTTTTGAGGGGCCCCGAGCAAGACGGCGCCGACCAGGCGATCGCGCCGCCGGGATGGCGAGGGCGCTGGCAGGCCGCCTTGCTTGCCCTGTTGGCGCTGCTCCTGGTCGCGGCCGCGAGTGCGATCTGGTGGATCGATACGCCGGCCGGGCATCGTTTCGTCGCCGGGCGCATTGCGGCCATGGCGCCGCAGTCGGGCCTGCGCATCCGCATCGGCAGGATCGAGGGCAGCATTTACAGCAAGGCCGCCCTGCATGATGTCCGCTTGAGCGATCCAAAGGGCATGTTCGCTCGCATACCCGTCCTCTACCTGGACTGGTTTCCCTTGGCCTGGCTGTCCAACCGGCTCGACATAGACAGGCTCTATGTGCCGCGCGCCGCGCTCTACCGCCTGCCAAGCCTGCGCCCCGGCAAGGAGGGCGGACCGCTGTTGCCGGATTTCGACATCCGCTTGGCTGACGTGCGCGTCGGCAGGATCGCGCTTGGCGCGGCCGTGGCGGGGCGGCCCTTTGCTGTGCGGATGTTTGGCCGAGCGGACATCCGTTCCGGCCGGGCGATTGTGCATCTGGATGCCAATGCGCTTAACTCCAGCGATGCCCTGCGCCTCTTCCTGAACAGCCGACCCCGTGATGATCGCTTCGACATGGAGGCGCTGGCACTGGCGCCGGAAAACGGAATCCTGGCTGGGCTGACCGGTTTCCATCGGCCATTCGTTGGGCGCATCACCGGCAAGGGCAACTGGCATTTGTGGAAGGGCCAGGCGCTGCTGTCGATCGCCGGGCAGAGGCCGTCGCGCATCGATATCGTCGCAAGGCAGGGCCGTTATGCCCTGAACGGCACCGTCGAGGCCGAGACGTTCGGTCAGGGCGGGCTGGTCAGGCGGCTCACTGCACCGCGCGTGGCGATCAGCGCCGAGGGCACGCTGAAGGACCGGCTGCTCCAGGGCAGGACGAGGGTGGCAGGCCAGACAGCGACGGTCGAGGCAACGGGCGGCATCGACCTGGGGCGATCACGCTTCGACAACCTGCTGCTGCAGATGCGCCTGCGCAGCACGGGCCGGCTGCTGGCGAACGGCACGGGCGACGGCCTGCAGTTCGTGCTGCGGCTGGCAGGGCCCTTCGCCTCGGCACGATTTGATTATCTGATGACCGCGCGTGGCCTGGGACTGGGTGGTACCAGGATCGAGGGGCTGCGCGCCCAGGGGGAAGGGCGTCTCGCCAGGCAGGGCACGACGGTGATCCCCCTGGCGCTGAGCGCGCGGCGCGTCCTCGTCAACAATGCCGCTGTCGATGACGTGCTGCGCAACATCTCCGTCCAGGGCCTGGCGCAGCTGCGGGACGGGGTACTCACCAGTACGCCCATCGCCATTCGTTCCGCAAAGCTCGATGGCAAGGTCGTGCTGCTGGCGGACTTCAATCGGGGCACCGCCAATATCGGCTTCGCCGGTGATATCAGGGGAATGGAGATCCCGAATCTCGGACGGGTCGACCTCGCCAGCCGGATCGACGCGATCAGGCCGCAAGGCGCCGGTTTCCGGATCGAGGGCCGGGTACGCGCCTTGATGCGCAGGCTCGACAACGGCTTCCTGCGGGGGCTGGCGCAGGGCCTGCCGCAAGTGACGAGTGACCTTGCCCTGGGGCCTGACGGTCGGCTGCGTTTCGACAATCTGGTGCTGGCCGCGCCGGCGCTGCGGCTGACGGCGGAGGGCTACCGCGCCACGGACGGCCAATTCCATTTCACCGGCCAGGGCGCACATAAGAGCTACGGTCCGCTGCGCCTCACCCTCGACGGGCGGATCGACAGGCCGAAGGTCGATCTGCACCTGGCAAGGCCAATGAACGCGCTCGGCCTTGCGGATGTGCGCGCCCTGCTGACGCCCAGCGATGCCGGCTATGCCTTCACCGCGAAGGGCGGCTCGCGCCTCGGTCCCTTCACAGGCGAGGGCGCGATCCTGATGCCCAAGGGCGGAACCGCCCGGATCCGGATCGAGCGGCTGGCGGTAGGCGAGACAATACTGAGCGGGACGCTTTTGCCGGAGGGCGGGGGCCTTGCCGGCACCTTGGCCGTCTCGGGGCCCGCCGCCGGCAGCATCGCCTTCGACCGTGTGGATGGGGTGCAGCGCATTGCCGCCCATCTTGCGCTCAACCGCGCGCGCTTTGCCGGCCCGCCGGAACTGGCGATCGGACGGGGACAGCTCGATGCCACGATGCTGCTCCGCCCCGGCGCCGCCACTCTTGACGCAACCATGCAGGCGCGTGGCCTTCGCTATGGCGGGACGCGCTTGGGACGACTGGCCGCCACCGCGCATATCATCGAGGGGTCCGGCACCATTACGGCAAATCTCACAAGTCAGCGCGGGCGCCTGTTCGACGTGCAGGCGCGGGCGACGATCGATCCGGCCAGGATCAGCATCGAGGCCGGCGGCATAGTCGACAATGCGCCGATCCGGCTCGCCAGCGCGGCTGTGCTGACCCGAAGTGATGACGGTTGGCGGCTGGCGCCCACGACCTTGCGCTATCGCGGGGGCGCGCTGCGCCTGGGCGGGTTGTTCGGCGGCGCGAGCACGCATGTCGACGCGGGGCTGGATCGCATGCCGCTGGTCGTGCTTGACGTGGTGAACAGCGACCTTGGCCTTGGCGGGCTGGCCAGTGGAAGGGTCGTGTATGACGCGCCGCGCGGCGGCACCCCCACCGGCGCCGCGCAACTGCGGGTGCGGGGCCTGACCCGGTCTGGCCTGGCCCTGACATCAGCACCGGTCGATGTCGGCCTCAACGCGCAGCTGACGAACAATCGCGCGGCGATGCGCGCAGTGGTGGCCAGCGGGGGCAAGGTCGTGGGGCGTGCCCAGGCGCTGATGACGCCGCTTGGGCGGGGCGCGCTGATGCGCAGGCTCAATGCGGCGCCCTTGCGCGCGCAGCTGCGCTATAATGGCAATGCCGAGACGCTTTGGCGGCTCACCAATGTGGAGCTGTTCACGCTGTCCGGCAATGCGGCGATCAGCGCGGATGTCGGCGGAACCCTGGCCGACCCGCGCATTCGCGGGGCCGTCGCGACGGATGACGCCAGCCTGCAAAGCCCGGTGACGGGGATGAACCTCAACAGCTTGGTGACGCGTGGAACATTCGACGGCGCCCAGCTCAGCCTTCACCAGCTGACCGCACGGACCAAAGGTAATGGATCGCTGCGCGGAACCGGACGCTTCACCTTCTCCGGCGAGCGCGGCATCGGTATCGAGCTTGCCGCGACACTTGAACGGGCGGTCATCCTTGATCGGGACGACATCGGCGCCACGGTCAACGGCCCCATCCGTATTCGCTCGGACGGCGACGGCGGGCTGATTACCGGCGAGTTCGATGTGATCTCAAGCCGTTTCACGCTCGGACGGGCGGCAGCCGTCGCCGCGATCCCCCAATTGCGCGTAATTGAGGTGAACCGGCGCGGCCAGGAAATCGAGGCCCGGCCGGCTTCGCCCTGGCGGCTTGCCATCAAGGCCGACGCGCGCAACCGGCTCATGGTCAAGGGGCTCGGCATGGATAGCGAGTGGTCCGCCGATCTCGATATTGGCGGGACTGTCACCAGTCCGGCGCTCACCGGCACGGCGACGCTCCTTCGAGGCGACTATGATTTCGCGGGCAAGCGATTCGAGCTGCGGGACGGGCTGCTGCGCTTCGACGGGCGCGTTCCGATCAACCCCACCCTCAACATCATGGCCGTGGGCGAAGTGACCGGCCTTACCGCAACGATCCGGGTGACGGGGACGAGCGCGAAGCCGATCATCGCTTTCACCAGCGTGCCGGCCATGCCGCAGGAGGAACTGCTGTCGCGCATCCTCTTCGGCACGTCGATCACCAACCTGTCCGCGCCCGAGGCCCTGCAGCTTGCTTCGTCGATCGCCGCTTTCCAGGGAGGCGGGGGCGGGTTCGACCCGATCAATGCGGTGCGACGTGCCGCCGGCCTGTCCCGCCTGCGTATCCTGCCCGCCGATGCGGCCACGGGCCAGCAGGCGTCGATCGCGGCGGGCAAGCATATCGGACGCGACGTCTATGTCGAACTCGTGACCGACGGGGAGGGCTATAGCGCGACCCGCGTGGAATATCAGATCACGCGTTGGCTATCGTTGCTCTCGTCCGTCTCCACGACCGGTCGCCAGAGCATCAACGTGCGTGTCACCAAGGATTACTGATGAGGCGAAACCTCTTCGAGTGACACCGACGGCGCGTGGTGCGGGCGGAACAGTCGGCCCCGCTCAGCATAGAGAACGACCGCGAGCATGCCGAGGCTGCAGATAAAATAACCCGCGACCACAGGCACGGCGCTGCCATTGAAGCTCTGTCCGATCAGAATGCCGATTGCCGCGCCGCCGAGCGCCGAAATGGTGCCCTGGATGGACGATGCCGTGCCGGCGATATTGCCCATGGGCTCCATGGCCATGGCGCCGAAATTCGCGCCGGCAAGCCCGCTGCAGAACATGATGGCGAACTGGAACAGCGTGAAGCTGACCAGATTGTCGCCCAGCGCCACGATGCTGACGAGGTGAATGGCGTTCAGCGCGATATAGGCCAGCATGGCGCTGTGCGCGACCAGGCGTGATCCCAGGCGCAGGACTATCCGGCTGTTGAGGAACTGGGCGAGCGCCATGCCGGCTGCGATGAACGCGAAGATCAGCGGAAAGCGGTCCGGCTCGTGAAATATCTCGACGAACAGCTGCTGGGCGCTGCTGATGAAGCCGATCAGGGCACCGAACGACATTGTCATGGCGAGTGAATAGCCGAGAGAGCAGCGATCGGTGAGCACGCTGCGTGCGCCGGCGAGGAGTGGGGCGAGCGCGAGCGGGCGGCGGTTTTCCGGGTGGAGCGTCTCGTCCATGCGCAGGCCCATCCATAGGGCGACCACCGCGCCAAAGACCGCGAGCAACTGGAAGATCGCCTGCCAGGGCCCGAACATCAGGATCAACTGTCCGATCGAGGGGGCGAGCATGGGCACCGCCATGAAAACGATGAACGAGAGCGACAGGACCTGCGCCATCTTGCGGCCCGAATAGCAATCGCGGATGATCGCCACGGCGAGCACGCGCGTGCAGGCGGCTGCCATGCCCTGCAGCGTCCTCAACGCGATCATGATCGTGAAGCTGGTGGCGAGGCTGGCCAGAAGGCTGGTTGCCACATAGAGGGCGAGGCCCGTCAGCGTCACCGAGCGCCGGCCAAAGCGGTCGCTGAGCGGCCCGAAGAGGAGATGCGTGATGCCAAAGCCGAGCAGATAGCTCGATACAACCCACTGGCGCTGGTTTTCGACGGTGATGCCGAAAGAGCGGGCAATGTCGGGCAGGGCGGGCAGCATGCTGTCGATGCCCAGCGCATTGCATGCCATCAACGCCGCCATCAGGCAGACGAACTCGCCGAAACCGATCCGGGTACGGGGCAATGTCGATGTGGAGGAGGAAGCCAAGGTCAAAACACTCCGGGGCCTTGCCGCCGACGGGTATCCCCGACCGTGGCCGATCGCCTTGTACCATGATTGTCTCGAACCGGATCGGCCCAAGGGAAACAGATTTCGCGACCGCGCCATCTTGATCGCCGGGCCTTAACCGGCAACCGGCGCGCCGCAAAGCCATATCCCGCCCACAACGAAAAACGCTCCGGAGGTTTCCCTCCGGAGCGTACATCTCGTCTCCAGCGTCGGATCAGGCGCTGTAGTACATGTCGAACTCGACCGGGCTGGGCGCCATTTCCCAGCGATACACTTCCGGCCACTTCAGTTCGATATAGGCGTCGATCTGATCCTTGGTGAACACGTCGCCCTTCAGCAGGAACTCGTGATCGGCCTCGAGGCTGTTCAGCGCTTCACGCAGCGATCCGCAGACGGTCGGCACCTGGCTCAGCTCTTCCGGCGGCAGGTCGTAGAGGTTCTTGTCCATCGCGTCGCCGGGGTGGATCTTGTTCTGAATCCCGTCGAGGCCGGCCATCAGCAGCGCCGAATAGCACAGATAGGGGTTGGCCATCGCATCGGGGAAACGGAACTCGACGCGCTTCGCCTTGGCACCCGAGCCATAGGGAATACGGCACGAAGCCGAGCGGTTGCGGGCCGAATAGGCGAGCAGCACCGGCGCCTCGAAGCCCGGAACCAGCCGCTTGTAGCTGTTGGTGGTCGGGTTGGTGAAAGCGTTCAGTGCCTTGGCATGCTTGATGACGCCGCCGATGAAATAGAGGCAGGTGTCGGACAGGCCGGCATAGCCGTTGCCGGCGAACAGCGGATTGCCCTTGTCCCAGATCGACATGTGGGTGTGCATGCCCGAGCCGTTGTCCTGCGCGATGGGCTTGGGCATGAAGGTCGCGGTTTTCCCGTAAGCCTGGGCCACCATCATCACCACATACTTGTAGATCTGCATGCGGTCGGCGGTCTGGACCAGCGTGCCAAAGGTCAGCCCCAGCTCGTGCTGCGCGGCCGCGACCTCGTGGTGGTGCTTGTCGCAGGGCAGGCCCATTTCAAGCATGGTCGTCACCATCTCGGCGCGGATGTCCGTGCACGGGTCGACGGGCGCGACCGGGAAGTAGCCGCCCTTGGCGCGGGGACGGTGAGCGAGGTTGCCGCTCTCATATTCCCGGCCGGTGTTGGTCGGCAGCTCGGTGTCGTCGATCTTGTAGAAGCTGCCCGCGTAATTGCTGTCGAAGCGCACGTCGTCGAACATGAAGAACTCGGCTTCGGGGCCGACATAGACGGTGTCACCGAAGCCCGCTGCCTTGACATAGGCCTCCGCGCGGACGGCGGTCGAGCGCGGGTCGCGATTGTAGAGCTGGCCGGTCGAAGGCTCGACGATGTTGCAGAAGATGATCATCATCGGCGTCGCGCTGAACGGATCGACATAGACGGCGTCGAGGTCCGGCTTCAGGATCATGTCCGACTCATTGATCGCCTTCCAGCCCTCGATTGAGGAGCCGTCGAACATGAAGCCTTCGGACAGCTCGTCCTCGCCGACGACGCCCGCACACATGGTCAGGTGCTGCCACTTGCCCTTGGGGTCGGTGAAGCGAAGATCGACCCACTCGACCTCCTTGTCCTCAATCATCTTGAGTATGTCTTTGGGCGTATTCGCCATGCCGTCGTACCTTCCCTGTCCGTTGTCTTGAGTGATGATGAATTATGTTGCAGGCGTGTGTCAGCGCGGTCGCGCCGGTCAGACTGCCGCCTCGTCGGTTTCGCCTGTCCGAATGCGCAGGGCCTTTTCAACCGGGATGACAAAGATCTTGCCATCGCCAATGCGCCCGGTCTGCGCCGCCGCGGCAATGGACTCGACCACCCGGTCGACCAGTGCGTCGCTCACGACAACCTCCAGCTTCACCTTGGGCAGGAAGTCGACGACATATTCGGCGCCGCGATAAAGTTCGGTATGGCCCTTCTGGCGGCCGAAGCCCTTTGCCTCTGTCACGGTGATTCCGGAGACGCCGACCTCGTGCAGCGCTTCCTTCACCTCGTCCAGCTTGAAAGGCTTAATGATCGCTTCGATCTTCTTCATGTGAGAACCACCCCATTATCCGCGTGAGCTACACATCCAAAGCCATCCGGCAGGCACGAAGTATCCGCCGCGCTCGAACATCCCGCGCGAATCACCCGCGAAGCAATGGCGGCTTTGGCCGGGCTTGTCGATATTGCTCCAGCAACAGGCAATTCCGGATAGGATTGCACAAAATTTAGGCAGGACTGCCCGCAAGTTTGTAGGGCGGCTGGTCCAGGCCGGCAGGGCTTGCGGTGAAGATCTCGCAACCATCCTCGGTGATGCCGATGCTGTGTTCGAACTGGGCCGAAAGGGAACGGTCGCGGGTGACGGCCGTCCAGCCATCGTCCAGCATGCGGATGCCCGGCTTGCCGCCGTTGATCATTGGCTCGATCGTGAAGATCATGCCGGGTTTCAGCTCCGGTCCGGTGCCGGGACGGCCGACATGGACGACCTCCGGCGCGTCGTGGAACACGCGGCCGAGCCCATGGCCGCAGAAATCGCGCACGACGCCGAAGCGGTGCCGTTCCGCATGGGTCTGGATGGCATGGCCGATATCGCCCAGATGCTTGCCCGGCCGTGCCTGGGCGATGCCGAGCATCAGGCATTCATAGGTGACCTCGACCAGGCGCCGCGCCTTGAGCGGGACATCGCCGCACAGGTACATGCGGCTGGAATCCCCGTGCCAGCCGTCCAGCAGCGGCGTCACGTCGATATTGAGGATGTCGCCTTCGCGGATCACCTTGTCGCCGGGAATGCCGTGGCAGATGACGGTGTTGAGCGAGATGCAGCAGCTGTGCGCATAGCCGCGATAGCCAAGCGTCGCGGGGACCGCGCCGCCGTCCAGCGTCATCTGGCGCACGATGTCGTCGAGCGCGCCGGTGGTGACGCCGGGCTGCACATAGGGCACAAGGGCATCGAGGATTTCGGCGGCAAGGCGCCCGGCCCTGCGCATGCCTTCAAACGCCTCCGGGCCGTGCAGCTTGATGGCGCTGGTGCGGGTCGCGGCCGTTTCCGCGCCGGCTGTCATATAATTTGTCATGCAAGGAACATAATGGCTTCGGCGCGCTATTGCGAGGCTTAATCAGAGCGGCCCTTGCCCGTCTTGCTCCGGCTGCTAAGGACGAGGATGGAAGGAGCGGCACATGCTTGAGAGGCAGAGGGAAGGTGGCTGCGGATGCGGTCAGGGCCGTTTGGGCGACCATGGCTGAGCGCGTCTGGACCGCCGCGCTGCTCATCATCGGCGACGAAATATTGTCCGGCCGTACGCAGGACAAAAATATCGCGCAGATCGGCGCGTGGCTCAACATCCAGGGCATAAGGCTGCGCGAGGTGCGCGTCGTGGCCGACGACATGGATGCGATCGGCGAGGCCGTGACCATCCTGCGGGCGCGCCATGATTATCTGTTCACGACAGGCGGCATCGGCCCCACCCATGATGACATCACGGTGGACGCAATCGCGGCGGCATTGGGGATCGGGGTCGTCGTCCATCCGGATGCGCGCCGGGTGCTGGAAGAATATTACCTGACCCGGGGCGGCCTGACCGAGGCGCGGCTGCGCATGGCGCGGGTGCCCGAGGGTGCCGCGCTCATCCCAAACCGTTATTCCGGTGCGCCAGGCATTCACATCGGCAATATCTTCATCATGGCGGGCGTGCCGCACATTGCCGCCGCGATGCTCGACTCGCTGACCGGCAGCCTTCAGGGCGGCGCACCGCTATTGTCGGCGACGGTCGGCTGCTGGGTCGCGGAGAGCGAGGTCGCCGACCTGCTGCGCACAACCGAGGAACAGCACGCCGGCTGTCAGATCGGCAGCTATCCATTTTTCCGGGAAGGCAAGGTGGGCGCGAACTTCGTCGTCCGGGCGACGGACCAGGCCGTTCTCGACACGTGCGTTGCGGCGCTGGCCGACGGATTGCGGCACCTGGGCTTCGCCGCCGTCGGCGGAGGGATAGACCCGCCGCGATAGCCTGGAGCGGGTGAGGGGAATCGAACCCCCGTCGTCAGCTTGGGAAGCTGCTGCTCTACCATTGAGCTACACCCGCGCGTGAGGTGGGAAGTGCCACGGGGGAAGGGGCACGTCAACGGGGGAACCATCGCCGCTCCCTTGCCCCGGCTATTGACGAGCACGGTGTTGGCGTCCGCCCTTCGTGGACGTGTCGCAAGTTCGTCGAGCAGGGAACGCAGGTCCGGCGTCACCGGGGTCATCGCGAATTGCGACGGCGTCCACTCTTGAGCGTGACACTCTTGATGCGCAGCGGTTCGACTTCTGTCCATGTCAGGCCGATCAGGTCGGCGCGGGGCAGACCCGTCTTTGCGGCAAGGCGCATCCATCGGCAACGGCCGCGGCGCTGCAGCGCAGAAACGTTTGATCTCCTCGGCCAGCCAAATGATTTCGGCGCGTGTGCCGTTCTTGTACAGGCAAGGGATTTTTGCGGCGACGTTCACATGGATCATGCCATTAAGCCTCGCCCAACCGAAGAGATGATTGAGCACCCTGTCTGGAACAACGCATCAAATCTGCGGTTTAGGTGCTTGTTTGAGCTTTCATGCCCTCCCAAACTCACCCTTTTGTGCATTGCAATTCAGGGGCGATGGCGGCATGTCGGCGCGGCGGCATTAGATGCGCCGCGGCAAAGGGCCGCCCTAACTTGGAGATTGCATGCTCAAAAGAACGGACCAGTTTTTGGACCGCGAGTTGGCACCATCACGGGCTTCTGGCCACCGCGCGTCCTTATCGAAACGCCTCATCGAGAAGTTTCTCGGCTTTGGGTGGCTCTTCATCGCTACCGTGGTGGTGCCGACTACCCTGGCTATACTATATTTCGGGTTCTTCGCGTCCGATGTGTATGTATCAGAATCGCGTTTCGTGGTGCGTAGTCCCGACAAGCCTTCAACGTCAGGCTTGGGCGTTCTGTTGAAGAGTGCAGGTTTCTCGAACGCCGGTGATGAGATCTACGCGGCGCAAAATTATGTCCTTTCGCGTGATGCATTGCAGGCTCTGAACAAGAATGGCGCCTTTACGCGTCACTACAGTGATCCATCCATATCGATTTTCGATCGATTCAATGGTTTTAAGTTGGGTGATACGTTCGAAGATCTTTTCAAATATTACGAAAAGAAGATAAGGGTTGATCACGAGACTGCGTCCTCGATTACGACCATGACTGTCCGAGCCTATTCGCCTGAGGCGGCACGTTCGTTCAATGAGAAGCTGCTGGAAATGGCTGAGGCGACGGTCAATCGCCTTAATGAACGTGGTCGTCAGGATCTAATCCGCTTCGCGACCGCAGAGGTGAACCTGGCTAAAGAAAAGGCGCGGAACGCAGCGCTGGCCCTTTCGGCATATCGCAACCGGGAAGGGGTGGTTGATCCGGAGAAGCAAGCGACGACGCAGCTGCAGATGATTTCGAAGCTGCAGGATAGCCTGATCACTACCAAGGCGCAGCTATCGCAACTGCGTGCCTTCACGCCCGAGAATCCCCAGATCGAGGTTCTCGAAGTCCGTGTGAAGGCATTGTCCCATGAGATTGATGAGCAGTTGGGCAGGGTTGCGGGTGACCGGGCGTCTTTGGCGGCGACGGCAGCCCAATATCAGCGCCTTTGGCTGGAAAGCCAGTTCGCCGACAAGAATCTTGCTGCGGCCATGGCCTCTTTGGAGGATGCCATGAACGAGGCGCGCAGAAAGCAGGCCTATGTCGAACGGATCGTGGAACCCAATTTGCCGGATGATGCGCTGGAGCCGAGGCGACTGAGAAGCATTGCGGCAACAATTGTGCTCGGTCTCGTGGCTTGGGGCATCCTCAAGATGCTTCTCGCCGGTATAAGGGAACATCAGGACTAGTCGTGAG
>DATJLC010000276.1:0-3605 GCA_035490755.1 Sphingobium sp. | reverse complement strand
ATCTTGATCGCCGCCGCGCCGCTGATGCGGACCTGTGGATCGTCGAACTCGACATCGCAGAAGCGGAACGGTTCGCCGCTGAAACAATGTGCGATGGTTGACATGCTGCACCTGCACAATGCAAGGCGCGCGCAATCCATGCGCACGTGGTTGCCCAGCCGGTAGGGGTAGGCAGCAAACACGCAGACGGGGGGCGTTCGACGCGAATGAAGACCGGCAAACGGCACCGCGCGTTCGATCGACCAACCGCACTTGTTTGAGAGATAATGCGTTTTTCCGTTTCGGCCGTGCTGATGGCCGCCACCGCTTTTGTGTCCGCCGCGCTGGTCGTTGCGACGGACGTTACGAACGCCGCCGGGTCCAACCTGGCCAGCCGTGACCAGATGGTCATCCTGCCCGACTCCGCCGTTCAGCCCTCTCCGCAGCTGCCGATGCAGGACGTCGCGCCGGTTGAGGCTCCTTCCTTCGACACGCAAATGGCCGATCGCGCCGATCCGCTTCCCAAAAGTGAAGCCGATGACGCCCCCGCTCCCAGCCTCAATGTGCTGGTGGAGCGCGAATCCGCCGACATCAGCGATCTCGACAGCGAGGCGCGGTGCCTCGCCACCGCCGTATTCTACGAAGCGCGCGCCGAAAGCCTGGCCGGCAAGCTCGCCGTCGCCCGCGTCGTCATAAACCGCGCGCGTTCGGGCCGTTTTCCCTCCAGCCTCTGCGGCGTCGTCGCCCAGCGGGGACAGTTCAGTTTCGTGCGCGGCGGCCAGATTCCCGCCGCCCCAGAAAAGGGCCGGCAATGGGTCCAATCAGCCGCCATCGCCAAGATCGCGTTGAACGACGGCTGGGAGAGCAAGGCCGAAGGCGCGCTCTTCTTCCACGCCCGCCATGTATCGCCCGGCTGGGGCCGTCCGCTGCTCGCGCGGGTCGACAACCACCTCTTCTACCGCTGATCCATCTTCCATCCGTTCCGCCAATGTTCTAGTCTGGGTGCATGGCATCCCGACCGGACATTGACGGCGACCTGGCTCTGGAAGGGCGCGCCATCGCCGCGGGGGTGGCGCGGGGCATATTGCGGCTGTTCGCCCGCCACGACATTTTCGGCATGACCGAGGTGCCGCTGCCCAACGGCCGGCGCCTCGATGTCATGGCGATCGACGCGCGCGGCGAGCTGATAGCGGTGGAGATCAAGTGCAGCCGCACGGACCTCCTCGGCGATTCGAAATGGCAGGACTATTTCGATTATTGCGACCGCTATTTCTGGGCGGTGCCGTCGGGCTTCGACCTCATGCTGTTCGATGCGCCGGCGCTCTGGCCACAGCGCACCGGCCTCATCATAGCCGACCCCTATGACGCCGAAATTCTTCGCCCCGCCCCCGCCGAGCCCTTGGCCGCCGCCCGCCGCAAGGCCGAAACCCTGCGCTTCGCCCGTCGCGCCGCGCGCCGCCACAGCGCGGCGATGGACGCGGGCTTTGGGTCGGAGGAGGGGTAGCCGATCATAAAGGAGCTTTGATGACGATACGTGTCCATCATGCTGCGCAACTGCCGTGGCGTCAGATTGGTGACATCCCGATGGGCGCCATGCGCGACCATGTCGATCCGTCCGAATTGGAGGGGCATCTCGCCTTCCACGAGCCTGGCGACATGGACATGCCGCAGCTCATGGAGATACGATTGAAGCCAAACACGGTCATTGCGCCGCATAGCCATGACGAGTGCGAGATCGTCTACGTTATCGAGGGATCGCTGCATTGGGGCGCATCCGTGCTCGAAGCCGGCGGCTCGATGTTCATCGCCGGAAACAGCGTTTACAGCTTCCGAACGGGCCCCGAAGGCGCCCGCCTCCTCAACTTTCGTCCCCGCGCGGACCACAGCTTCCATCCGCCGGCGCCAGGCGTCGGGTAACCTTCAATGTCGTGTTCCTGCGAAAGCAGGAATTCAGGGTATCAAGGCGCAGCGCTCAGCTTCTGCCTGCGCAAGGGCACGCACGGACGTCAGAAAACCGGCCCCTGCACGGGCTTCGCGGGCGTTGCCGGCTTCGCGGCGGCAAGCGCCTCCAATATGCCGGTGTCGCGCGCATCGCGCTTGGCATAGTCGCGGGCGGACATGCCGGCGAGGCTGTCATGCTTGTCGGGGTTGGCGCCCTTGGCGACCAGCCTGCGCACCAGCCCCAGGTCCTTCAGCTGCACGGCACGGATGAGGGCGGTCTCGCCGCTGCTGTTCGCCTGATTGACATTGGCGCCGTTCGCCAGCAGCAGGTCGACGCCCTCCACAAAGCGCGTCTCGACCGCCAGCATGAGCGGGAAGCGGCCATTATTGGCGGCGATGTCGGTGCGCGCGCCGCGACCTAGAAGATAGGACATCCAGGTCACGTCCTTGCGCGCGATGGTGATGAGGAGCGCGGTTTCGCCGGTGCCGCGATCGCGCGCATTGATGAGGGTCGTGCCTGGCGCCTCCACATATTTGACGACGGTCTCGCCATCCTTCTTGCGGACCGCCTCGAGGAATTTGTAGCTGTCGGAGAACTGGGCAAGGGCCGGCGCCGGCACATTGAAGGCCAGGACGGGCATGGCGAGCGCCAGCGCTCCCATCATCCGCCACCGCCGGACTCCTGTCCTGCCGTTCATCCCAACCCCCCTGTCCTTGCACCGTCCGATCGCCTTGCCGAGCCGGCAATTGCCAAAATCCCCTTAGCAGTGCATTGCTGGCGGCGCCATGAACAATGCCCGGATTCTCTTCGGCTTTCTCGCGCTGCTGACCGGCGCCGCGACCCTCGCCAGCTGTGATGCCACGCCCGGCGGCGGCAATGCGGCCGGCCAGTCGGCGCCGCTCGAAGGCGCGCGCATCGGCGGTGATTTCACCCTTGTCGACCAGGACGGCAAGCCGGAGACGTGGGCGGACTTCGCCGGCAAGTACCGCCTCGTCTATTTCGGCTACACCTATTGCCCGGATGTCTGCCCGGTCGACATGCAGAAGATCATCGCGGGCCTGCGCCGGTTCGAGAAGCAGGCGCCCGACCGGGCGGCGCGGGTGCAGCCCCTCTTCATCACCGTCGATCCGGAGCGCGACACCCCGGCCGTGATCAAGCCCTGGGTCGCGGCCTTCCACCCCCGCCTCATCGGCCTGACCGGCACGCCCGAGCAGATCGCGAAGGTATCGCGGGATTTCGCGGTGGTGTCCGGCAAGGAGGGCGATGCCAAGGCGACCAAGGACTATCTCGTCAGCCACAGCCGCACGCCCTATCTGTTCGGGCCGGACGGCAAGCCGATCGCGTTGGTGCCGGTGGACGAGCCCGGCACGCCTGATGACGAGGGCGGGCCGGATGCGGTCGCCGCCTTTCTCGACCAATGGGTGAAGTGAACTTCTGGGAGCGGCCGCTGGCGACGCTCGACCGGGCAGAGTGGGAGGCGCTGTGCGACGGCTGCGGCAAATGCTGCCTGCACAAGGTCGAGGATGCCGACACGGGCGAGATATTCCCGACCAATGTCGCCTGCCGCTTGCTCGACCGCGAGACCGCCCGCTGCGGCAATTATCGCCAGCGCCGCGCCTTCGTGCCCGACTGCCTGCGCCTCACCGCCGCCAATGTCGGCCAGATCGGCTGGCTGCCGGAAAGC
>DATJLC010000275.1:0-1868 GCA_035490755.1 Sphingobium sp. | reverse complement strand
GCAATATGGCCTCTCGGCCGCCGTGTTCACAAAGGACATCGCCCGCGGCCTGACCATCGCGCGGCGCATCCAGTCCGGCATCTGCCATGTCAACGGGCCGACCGTGCATGACGAGGCGCAGATGCCCTTTGGCGGCACCGGTGCATCGGGCTATGGCCGCTTCGGCGGCAGGCAGGGCATCGACAGCTTCACCGAAACCCGCTGGATCACCGTCGAAACCCAGCCCGGACATTTCCCGATCTGAAGAAAACAGGAGGAACGGGAATGCCGATCGACCTGAGCAAGATCCGCGCAATCGACGTTCATGTCCACGCCGACGTGTCCTGCCACGATCCGGAAGATCCGGTGATGGGGCAGTTCTTCGACGCCGCGTCCGCCTATTTCAAGGCGCCGCGTGAGCGGCCCAGGATGCCCGAGATCGTGGAGATCTACCGCGATCTGGGGATTGCCTTCTGCCTGTTCACCGTCGACTGCGAAAGCGGCATCGGGGCGCGCCGCATCTCGAACTATGAAGTTGCCGAGTTCGCGGCGCGGCATGACGACATCTGCATTCCCTTCGCATCCATCGACCCGCACAAAGGCAAGCTGGGCGCACGCGAGGCGCGCGATCTGGTCGAGAACCACGGCGTGCGCGGCTTCAAGTTCCACCACATCATGCAGGACATCGATCCGTCCGACCGGGTGGGCTATCCGATCTACGAGGTGATCGCCGAGCACAAGCTGCCAGCCATCTTTCACACCGGCCATTCCGGCATGGGCACCGGTATGCGCGGCGGCGGCGGTGTCCGCCTGAAATATGGTCAGCCGATGCTGGTCGACGATGTCGCGGTGGACTTTCCCGACATGAAGATCATCCTGGCCCACCCCAGCTGGCCCTGGGTGGACGAAAGCCTCTCCATGGCGCTGCACAAGGACAATGTCTTCATCGACCTGTCCGGCTGGAGCCCCAAATATTTCCAGCCGCAGATCATCCGCTACGCCAATTCGCAGCTCGCCAGCAAAATGCTGTTCGGCAGTGATTTCCCCCTGATCCATCCTGACAGGTGGATCGAGGCCGCGCAGCAAGCCGGGTTCCGGGAGGCGGTGCTCCCCGGCATCATGAAGGAGAACGCCGCCAGCCTGCTCGGCCTGTCATGACTTGACCGCCCTGTGGTGCCAGAGGGCGTTCAGCGCAGGCAGGAAATGGTCACGATGCTCCTTCGGGATGCGGTCGATCAGATCCTGTTCGAACCTTTCGACGATCTCGCGGATCCTCGCCAGCCTTTCCTCCCCTTCGCGCGTCAGGAGGATGCCGAGCGACTTGCGGTCCAGCGGCTGCCGTTCGATCAGGCCGGCCTCCTCGATGCGGTTCAGAAGGGGCACCATGTTGGCCCGCTCTATGTCCAGGGCGCGGCCCACCTCACTCGCGGTAATGCCGGGTGTCGCGCCCAGCATCATCATGACCGACGCGTCGGAAACCCGCATGTCGACCACGGCCAGGCGGTTTGCGAGTTCGCTCATCATGGCGTTGGCCGCCCTGCGCAGCGCATAGCCGGGCAAGTTCGCAAGTACGTCGCGCAATCCGCATCTCCCTTCCGGAACAGCGCGCCCGCTTATGCGTCTGCGCCTGCCCCACGCTGTTGGTCTCAATCCGCCCAGTACAACCGGGACGGGTTACTGACCAGTAGCTTGTCCTGAAGTTCCGCCGTCGGAGCGATGCGGGGGATCATGTCGACGAGATGGCCATCGTCGGGGATTGCGTCCTGCATGTTGGGATGCGGCCAATCCGTCCCCCAGAGCGCGCGGTCGGGATAGTCGGCGACCAGGGGCGCGACCGCCTCGGCAAAGGCGTTCCACGGATCGCCGCCGGGATCGAGCCGGTCGGGGCA
>DATJLC010000274.1:0-5738 GCA_035490755.1 Sphingobium sp. | reverse complement strand
GAATGGCGGCCAAGGTCAGGGTCAGGGTCAGGGTCAGGGTCACGGAAAAGGCGGCGGCAATAGCGGCGGCGGCAAGGGCAATGGCGGCGGCGGTGCCAAGGGCACGCCTGCGCCGATCGCCGGGCTCGGCATAATGGCGCTTGGCGCGATCGGTTATGGTACGCGCAGGCTGCAGAAGCAGAAGAACAAGCAAGGATGACCGTCGCTTCCGCGCTCGACGCGGGACAACAGGCATCGGGTCTCTGGCATTCGTCGATCGTCTCGCGCACTGGCGCGTTCGCGATCGTCGGATGCGTGGCCGCGGTGAACGGCTTTGCCGGACAGATTGCAACGGCGTTCTACAGCCAGCCCTTGCTCGTCACCATCCTCGATCTTGGCGGGGTGAGCGCCATCGTCTGGTTCGCGATCGGCATGCTCTTCATGATCGCGGCCGAAGCGCCCGGCGGCGCGCCGGCGCGGCCGGCCGACAAGGCCGTGCTGGGCTTGACCCTGGCGATGAGCTTCGTCCCCCTGAATTTCGCGGCGGCGGTGGCTCTCCTGCTGTGCGGTGCCTGGCTCGTGCTGACCTCGGCCGGGGGAAGCGCCGACCGTCGTATCGCCATCATCATGCTCGCACTGACCGGGCCGCTGATCTGGGGCCGGTTCTTGCTGGCGTTCATGGGGCCATTGCTGCTGGAGCTCGATGCCAGCATTGCCGGGCTGATCGCGGGCACGCCGGTGCAGGGCAATGTCGTCAGCCTGCCGCGTAATCATGGCAG
This sequence comes from Sphingobium sp., assembly GCA_035490755.1. Lineage (GTDB taxonomy): Bacteria > Pseudomonadota > Alphaproteobacteria > Sphingomonadales > Sphingomonadaceae > Sphingobium. Next base: position 4,980 of record DATJLC010000274.1, on the reverse strand, counting down.
TCTCTATGTCGCGCTCGGCTGCTCCTCGGTGCACAACATGTCGCTGGCGGTGCTGCTCTTTGCCGCCGTGACGCAGGCGCTCGCCCTGCGCCTGACGCCGATGCTGCTGCTGACCGGCCTCACCGCTGTGCTGGCCATGGCGGTGGTCAACATATTGCGGCTGGCCACCCTTGCCCGCTTCCCGGAGCATTTCGACCTGTTCCACACCGGCTGGGGCGGCTCCCTGTTCGGCGCGCTCAGCTTCATCGCGGCCGGCGCGATCATCGCCTGGGGTGTCCATCATGCCCGGCTGGCTCGCTAGCGGACTGGTCGCGGCAGCGCTCGTGATCGCCTCGGCGGGACCGAAGCTGTGGCTTCAGCGTCGCTCGGCGCAGGTCGATACCGATCGCCTGAACCACGACATCATGGACCGGCTGAAGGCCCTGGGCTTCAGCACCACCATCGACCGGAACACGCCGGCCACGGCGGTCCGCGCCTGGCGCAAGGACTGCCGGCTGATCGCCCGCAACGGCGACCGCGCCCGCGAACTCGCCGTCATATTCGCGCTGGAGGCGACGCAATATGGCCCGGTGCAGTTCGGCTATCGCGGCGCCTGGTCGGCCGATCCGGCGCCGGCGCGCGCGGTGCTCGAGCGCTTTGCCCAGGACGGCGCGGAGCGGATCGGCTTCCACGTCGAACGGCCCGCCGTCATCGCTCTTGCTTATGCCGGAGCCTGCAAGGGCATTCGGGAGGCGCTGAGCGGCCTACAGGCGCATTCCGTCGCCAGAATCGAGACCGGCACGCCGGATAGGCCATAGTAGAATTGATCGGTTCGCGCAGAGGCGCAGAGGTCGCAGAGAGGCACGCCCGCGGCGAAGCCGCTATTCGCCACCGGCGCTGCCGGGCGCGGGTGCCGGTGGGTAAAGGCGCCTGCGGCGGCGAAATCCCCTCTGCGCCTCTGCGCGAAACGAGCTGCTAGCCCGGCCCTCCCCCCGCAAAGCGGAGCCCGATCCAGAAGGTCTGGGGCGTGCCGAGGTCCATCGATCCACCGGCATTGCGGGTGATCACCGTCTTGTCGAAGAGGTTCTCGACCCGCCCCACGACGCTCACGCCGCGGCCGACCGGCACGCTGGCAAAACCGTCGACGGTGAGGGCGCCGGGCAGGCTGTCCACATTGAGGTCATCCTCATATTGCCGCCCGACATAGCGCAGGGTCGCGGCCAGCCGCACCCCGCCCTCCGGCGCCCAGGCGAGCGTCGCCGAAGCGGCATGGCGCGGGGTCTGGGCGGGGTCGCGGCCGTCGATATGCTGCAAGGGGTTGGCCGGCGGCACGGAATCGCGGACCTTGGCATGGCTGTAGGTGTAGGATGCGGAGAGAGAGAAGGCGCCAATCCGGGCATCCCCGCTCAGCTCCACGCCCTGCGCCTCGATCGCGTCCACATTGCGGCGCTCGCGCGTGTTGGTGGCGATGGTCACATTGGCAATGGCGTCATCCAGCCGATTGTCGAACACAGTGATGCCGATGCGCACGCCCTTCATTGGGGTGAGGTCAACGCCCGCCTCAAACCCGCGCAGGCGCTCGGGCGTCAGGTTGGCATTGGCCCGCGTCGTCACCGGAAAGACGGTGAAACCGCGATAGAGCTCGTTGAGGGTCGGCAGGCGAAAGCCGGTATAGGCCGCCGCGCGCAGGGCGATGGCCTCGTTCGCCTGCCACAATGCGCCGACGCGCCCGCCCGCCTCCCAGCCGGAGCGGTCCGCAAAGCGCCTATCCTCCGTCAGCGCGCCTGCCGGGTCGCGGCGCTGGAAGCGGCCGCCGGTGATGGTCCAGTGGTCGATGCGTCCGCCCGCCGTCAGCACGAGCGATCCCAGCGTCCAGTCATCCTCGACGAAGCCGCCAATGGTCAGCTGCCGGCCGCTGGCATGGCGGCGCTCGTTCAGCGGATTGGCGGGCTGATTGGCATTATAGGCATCCTCGAACATGTCGCCGCTCGCCCGGCGCGCATCCACACCGAACCGCAGCAGATGGCCGCCACCCACCGGCGGGCGCAGCTCGATCTTGCCGCCGATCCCGAGCGCGGGCGTGTCGCGCTGGTCGAGCGACTTGCGGAAGCTGGAGGCGCTGATCACGACATTGGAGAAATTGCGCGCCTGCACATAAGCGAGCGCGTCCACCTGCCAGGGCCCACGCGAGATCAGGCGCAGGCTCGCATCCTGTCCTTCGCTGTGGCTGTCGGCGCCCGCAAAGCGCAGCGTGCGATTGTCGCGAAACAGCAGCAGGCGCGCCTGCACCTCGGCGGCGTCGCCCACCGGCGCGACCGCGCGCAGCCCGCCGCTCCAGCTGTCATAGCGCGCCGGTACCGTGGCAGGCCCGCGCTGGCTTGGCGGGGTCGTGAGGAAGCCGTCGCCCCGGTCCCACCGGCCGGAGATCGACACGAAGCCGGCGCCAAGGTTGGGCGACAGCGTCGCCGAAAGCTCGCTGGCATCCCGGCTGCCGTAAAAGGCCGAGGCGGATACGAGCGGCAGATCGGCGCGCGTCGCGCTCACCATCTCCACCGTGCCCGCCACGGCGCCAGCACCAAAGGCGCCGGTGCCGCCGCCGCGCGTCACCCGTATCGCGGAGAGGCGCTCGGGCACGATCGCGCTGTAGGGCATATAGCCGAAGAAGGGATCGGCCATCGGCACGCCGTCGAGCAGCAGCAGGGTCCGGCTCGACGCATTGCCGCCTATGCCGCGCAGATTGGCGCCCTGCGCCGAGGGATTGGCGGAGCGGCTGTCGGACCTGCGGAACTGCGAAAAGCCCGCGACATCCTTCAGCAGGTCCTCCACCCGGCCCGCCGCATTGGATTGCAGGCGGTCCTGATCGATGATCGTCTGCCCATAAGCGGGCGTGCCGGGCGGCAGGTCGATGCCGCCGCCCAGGACGATGATCGGCGGCGGACTCGCATCCTCGGCATGCAGGGGCGCCGCCCCCAGGGCAAGGCCGAGCGCGAACAGACTGGGCGTCAGGATCGATGATGTCTTCTGCAAATTCGGTCTCAGTATCTGGGCGACCATTCGCCTGTGGGGTTACTCATGCGCGCGCCTGTTGCGCGACTTCCAGCCCGTGGGTCGCGGGTGCCTTGGCCGGGGCCGGCGCGATGTTGCGAAGCCTCAGGAAATTCGCGCTGCCGACAAACACCGCGCCCGCGGTCAGCAGCATGAACAGGCTGTAGCTGTTGTCGGTCTTCGCCAGAATCAGGCTGAGCATCAGCGAGCCAAAGGTCATCGCGCCACCCGCCGCCGCGGTCAGCAGGCCAAGTACGGTCCCGTAAAGCTCCATCCCGAAATAGCGCACCACCGCATAACCCAATATGTCCGCCTCGGCGCCATAGGAGAGCCCGAACAGCGCGATGGCGAACACAAGCACGCCAATATGCGTCACCGGCGCCGCCATGATGCACAGGCCGATAGCGGACAGCGCCATGCCCACCGCCGCGACCCAATGGGTCGGGAAGCGATCCAGCGCCAGCCCCAATATAAACCGCCCCGCCATCACCCCCGCCGCGAAGGTGGAGATGATGAAGCCAGCGGCGGCGGGCGAAAGCTGGCGGTCGAGCAGCATGACGTTGAGCTGCGACTGCGCCAGCGCATAGGGAATGCTGCACAGGAAGATGCTGGAGAAGATGATCCAGAAGGTGCGGCTGCGCAGCACCGCGCGATAATCCTGACCGGCCCTGCGCTGCTGCCGCCCCTCCTGCGCCTGGCGCCGCATGGACGGCATGAGCAGCATCGCCATGCCGCCGGCCAGCGCCGAGAAGGCAGCCACCGCCAGGCATCCCGCGCGCCAGCCATGGGCGTCGATATAGGTGGTGAGGAGCGGACTGCCGATCGCGCCCGCGATCGCCGGACCGCTCGCCAACAGGCCGAGCGCAAGGCCGCGCGCGAGCGTGAACCGCTCGGCGACGACGCGGCAATAGACCGTGCCGGTGGTCGAGGCGCAGAACATGATCTGCAGGACATTGATGACGTAATAGACCCAGATTTCGCCGCTCATCATGCTGAGCGCGACGAAGCTGATCGGATAGAAGACGACGCCGACCATCGCCACCCGGCGCACGCCGAACACATCGGCCAGCCGCCCGGACAGCGGCACGAACACCATGGCGAGAATGTAGATCGAACCCAGCAGCGCGAAGCTCGACTTGCTCCAGTGGAATTCCGCCAGCAGATGCGGGCCAAGGATGCTGTGAACATAGCCGTTGATTGCAAGCGCCGAGCCGAGCCCCAGCGCGGCCGCCGCCAAGGGCCGCCAGCTGATGCGAAATTCCGACAGATACGTCATTTTCAACCACCCCTCGCTGGCTGCGCGGCGGGCGGCGATGCATCCTTCTCCATCGTCCCCGCTCTATCTTGTCGGCGTCTCGTAGCCTGCGCGGCAGATCGGCGCCAGTCCCTCTCGCAATTCCATGAAGATAGTGAGCGCTATCTATAATGGACAATCCGGCGGCGCGCGCGTAAATGTACAAGGCATGGGCAAAAGCGGCGCTTCAGAAACGGAAATGGTTTCGGCGGAACCCGCTGGCGCTGGTTCGGCCGCCAATCGGCGCAGGCGCAGATCACGCGCGGAAATCACCGATGCGCTCCTCCAGGCGGCGCGGGAGGAGTTCAACGGCAACGGCTTTTCCGGCGCGACCACTGCGGCCATCGCTAGGCGCGCGGACGTGACGGAGGCGCAGCTGTTCCGCTGCTTCGGCTCGAAGTCCGCCTTGTTCCGCGCCGCCATATTCGAACCGCTCAACCGCCATTTCGCCGAATTTCACGACAAGCACCGGGCCGACGGCGCAGCCGCGCCGGACCTGCGCGAACGGGCGCGGCTCTACATCACCGAACTGCAACAGTTCATCGCCGAGCATAACCGGATGCTGGTCTCGCTGATCGTCGCGCAGACCTATGGCCATGGCGACGGCAATGATGCCTCCGGGATCGACAGCATCACGGCCTATTTCGACCGGGGCGCAGCGA
>DATJLC010000273.1:0-8068 GCA_035490755.1 Sphingobium sp. | reverse complement strand
GAGGCCGTGCGCGGACGCGGGGAAAGCCCGGCGCGCTATGTGTTCGACGAGGGCCATCACCTGTTCCATGCGGCCGACTCGACCTTTTCCACGGCTCTGTCGGGCGCCGAGACCATTGAGCTGCGGCGCTGGGTCATCGGGCCGGAGGGATCGCGGCGCGGCCGCCGCAAGGGACTTGCCGCGCGCCTCTCCGATGTCGCGAGCTATGACGAAGCGGCCGGCGGCGCGATCGAGGCGGCGCTGCTCGCAGCCCGTGCTTTACCAGCCGACGACTGGCTGGGCCGAATCGCTGGTGGCCAGCCCGGCGGCGCGATCGAGGCACTGCTGGTGGCGGTGCGCGACATGGTGCTGGCCCGCGCCGAAGAGGGTCGCCGCGCCAGCGATGTCGATCCCGGCTATGGCCTCGAGGCCGAGTTGGCCGACCCGGGCGGCGCCCTGGTGGATGCCGCGCAGATTGCGAGCGGCGCACTGGCGGCGCTGCTCGACCCGCTGCGGCGACTGGACCGGCGGCTGGAGGACATCATCGCCGATCCGCCGGACTGGATGGACGCCACCGCCCGCAACCGGGTCGAGGGCAGCCGCGGCGCGCTTGCCCGGCGCTGCGACACCCTGGCGGGCTGGATCGCGCTCCTCGCCCGGATCGGCGGCCCGGCGGTGCCGGAATTCGTCGACTGGCTGGCGATCGATCGGTACGACGGGCGCGAAACCGACATCGCGATCCGGCGCCACTGGCTCGACCCGACCCTGCCGCTTGCGCAGCACGTCCTCAAACCCGCGCATGGCGTCCTCATCACCTCGGCGACGCTTCGATCGGGCGGCGACTGGAACCAGGCCAAGGCGCTGACCGGCGCGTCCCATCTGGCGCGCAGCCCCGGCACATTCAGCGCCGAAAGCCCGTTCGACTATGCCAGCCAGGCCAGGATATTGATCGTGACCGACATCCGGCGCGGAGACATCGCCGCGCTGTCCGGCGCCTATACCCGCCTGATCGAAGCGTCGCAGGGCGGCGCACTCGGCCTGTTCACGGCGATCAAGCGCCTGCGCGCCGTTCATGCGCGCATCGCCGACCGGCTGGCCCGATCGGGACTGCCGCTGTTTGCCCAGCATGTGGACCCGGTCGACATAGGCACGCTTGTCGACCTGTTCCGGGCCGACAGCCATGCCTCGATCCTTGGCACTGACGCGCTGCGCGACGGCATCGACGTGCCGGGCGACACCTTGCGGCTTGTCGTAATGGAGGGCGTGCCCTGGGCAAAGCCGTCGGTCCTCCACGCAGCGCGCAAGCTCGCCTGGGACGGCAACGCCTATAATGACCGCATCGTCCGGGCGCGATTGTCCCAGGCCTTTGGCCGTCTCATCCGCCGGCGCGGGGACAAGGGCGTCTTCGTGATCCTCTCCTCCGCCGTTCCCAGCCGCATGCTGAGCGCCTTTCCGCCAGGCATCGCGGTCGAGCGCGTCACGCTGGATGACGCGGTGCAATCGGTCCGGGCGTTCCTGGGGTCGCCCTCCCCACCGTTGGGGCTGCCGGTGGCAAGCGTTACGCTGCCCTAAATTTCTTGCTGGCGCCGACTTGGTTCCGTCGTGAAATTGCGGCATGGCAACAGCAGGTCCGAATGCCGGGGAACAGATAATCAATGAAGACGGTGACCCTCTTGCGCCACGCCAAGTCCGATTGGAGCGACAGCGTATCGCGGGATTTCGACCGTCCGCTCAACGAACGGGGCAAGCGCGCGGCCAAACTGATGGGCCGGTGGGCGCGCGGCAACGGACTGACCTTCGACACCATCGTCGCCTCGCCGGCGGTGCGCGTGACGGAGACGATCGACCATTTCCTCGAAGGCTATCAGCAGGGCGTGGACACGCGGTGGGACCGCCGCATCTATCTGGCGTCCTCGGTCACACTGCTCGACGTGCTGCGCGATCTTCCCGACGTGTTCGGCTCCGTTCTCATGGTCGGGCACAATCCCGGCCTTGAGGACCTCGTCCTCGACACCGTGCCGGAGGACGGCCTCGACCAGCTCCGGGAAAAGGTCGAAGCCAAATATCCGACGGCGAGCATGGCCGTGCTCCGCTTTGCGGCGGACAGCTGGAGCAATGTCGGCAAGCCTGCCCAGCTGACCACTTTCATCCGCCCGCGCGATCTAGATCCCGCGCTCGGGCCGGATCTCCATTAGGACCGCTGACGACGCCCCAGGCCGATGAATGTGTGCCGGCTCAACCGGGCTGATTGATTGCGTCAGCCAATTCGGCCCGGATCGACCGCAACCTGTCGATCAACCGATCGGTGCCATCCGCCTGCGGCGCAGCGCCGTTGCCGACCTTTTGCGCCAGGGCAGCAGGCCGCGCGGCCTCCGCGCGACCGTTCAGAGCCTTGGCGGCACCCTTGATCGTAAACCCCTCGACGTTCAGCAGATGATGGATTCTGCGTGCTACCGCCACATCGCGCGGGCGGTAATAGCGCCTGTTGCCGGACCGCTGCAACGGCCGGAGCTGCGGGAACCGCGTTTCCCAGTAACGCAGAATATGTTGCGCGACGCCCAGCTCCCGCGCCAACTCCCCGATCGTGAGAAAGGCTCCATCGGCTTTTTCCATCGGACGGGACATTAGCGATGGATCGTCGGCGGTCAATCCGGGTGGATCGTGGATTTCGGGTGATCCGTCCGGTCCCAGTCAGCCCGAATTGATCGCGTGTTCTCCAAACGACTCCGGGCATGACCCCGGAATATACCGGCTAGACGCGCTCAGGCCTGCCAATCCGTTCCCGCATCGTCTGGCTGGGCCGAAAGGTCAGTACCCGACGTGGTGAGATCGGAACCTCGACACCCGTCTTTGGATTGCGGCCGATCCTTTCGCGCTTGTCGCGCAACGTGAATGTCCCGAACCCGGAGATTTTGACGTTCTGGCCCTGCTCCAACGCCTTGGCGATATGGCCCAGAAGAGATTCGACAAGCGTTGCGGATTCCGATCTCGAAAGCCCGATTTGACGATTGAGCATTTCGGCGATTTCCGCCCGCGTCAATGTGTTGTCACCCGACATCATTCCCCCAATCAACCAGCAGCACCATACCCCCACAACCCGCATGTGCTAATGTGCGAGAATTCCGGGCGCATTGCAATAATGGTTAAATTTGCGAAATTTTCGTCTTGGAATGAGACGACTTGTCTGGGCTCTCCTAAAATGGGTCCGCGCTCTAGACGCGAAGTATCGAAGCGCCCCAGGTGAAGCCGCCGCCCATGGCCTCCAGCGCCACAATGTCGCCGCGCGCGATCCGTCCGTCGCGCAAGGCCGCGTCCAGCGCGAGCGGAACGGATGCCGCGGAGGTATTGGCATGCTGCTCCACGGTCACGACGATACGGCTGCGGTCAAGGCCCAGCTTGCGGGCCGTTGCATCAAGGATGCGTGCATTGGCCTGATGGGGAACGACCCAGTCGATCTGATCCACGCCAAGACCGGCGGACTCCAGCGCCTCCAGCAGCACGGAGGCAAGGTTCGTGACCGCGTGCCGGAACACTTCCTGGCCTTTCATGCGCAGCTTGCCGACGGTGCCGGTCGTTGACGGTCCGCCGTCCACATAGAGCAGGCCATTATGCCGCCCATCGGCATGGAGCTGGTTGGACAATATGCCGGGCCCATCGACTTCGTCGACCTCCCGCCGCTCCAGGACCACCGCGCCCGCGCCGTCGCCGAACAGGACACAGGTCGTGCGATCCTCCCAGTCGAGGATTCGGCTGAAGGTTTCAGCACCGATCACCAGCGCCCGCCGCGCCCCGCCGCCGCGCAGCATATTGTCGGCGACGGTCAGGGCGTAGAGGAAACCCGAGCAGACAGCGGCCACGTCAAAGGCAACGCAATCATCGATGCCGAGCAATGCCTGCACCTTGGTCGCCGTCGCCGGAAAGGTCTGGTCGGGGGTCGCCGTCGCCAGCACGATGAGGTCGATATCGGAAGGCACCAGCCCCGCCGCCTCCAATGCGCGCCGCGCGGCGTCCGCCGCCAGTGTTGACGTGGTTTCGCTTTCCCCTGCGATATAGCGTGTCCGAATGCCGGTGCGCTCGACGATCCATTCGTCGCTCGTGTCCACGCGCTCGGCGAGCTGGGCGTTGGTGACGCACTGCGCTGGCAGGGCCGAACCCGTGCCGCAAAGAACCGAGCGGACAGTCATCGCGCGGCGGCGCTCTTGGAGTCTGGCGACGCGCCCACACGCGCGATATCGTCAGCAATATGCCGGGTCACATCGTCCTCCAGAAGGCGGGCCGCCACGTAGATCGCATTGGCAACACCCTTGGCGTCGGCGCTGCCGTGGCTTTTGACAACGATGCCGTTCAGCCCGAGAAAGACGGCGCCATTATGATTATTGGGATCAAGATGCACTTTCAAAAGGTGCAAGGCGGGCTTGGACAAAAGAAATCCAGCCTTTGATCTTGTGGAACTGGTGAACGCCCGGCGCAGCAACTCGGTCACCATGCGGGCGGTGCCTTCGGCCGTTTTCAGCGCGATATTGCCGGCAAAGCCTTCGGCCACGATCACATCGGTATCGCCCGCGCCCAGCTTGTCCCCTTCGATGAAGCCATCGAACCGGAACGGCAAGTCGCCGCTTGCACGCAGCAGCGCAGCCGCCTCGCGAATCTCGTCCGTGCCCTTCAGCTCCTCGGTGCCAATGTTGAGCAGGCGCACGCGCGGCATCGGGAGGTCGAGCACGGCGCGGGAATAGGCGGCGCCCATGATCGAGAACTGGACCAGATTGCGCGCGTCGCATTCGGTGTTGGCGCCAAGGTCGAGCATGACCACGTCATTCTCGCCCAGCGTGGGCAGGAGCGCGGCCAGCGCCGGGCGATCAATGCCCGGCATGGTGCGCAGCGACAGCTTGGCCATGGCCATGAGCGCGCCGGTATTGCCAGCGGAAACGGCGGCGCCGGCCCGGCCGGATTTCACCGCGTCAATCGCCAGCGCCATGGAACTGCCGCGCCCGGCGCGAATCGCCTGGCTCGGCTTGTCGGTCGCCGCGACCGTCAGCTCGGTATGGATGATTTCGGAAACGGCGGCGAGCGCGGGGTATTCCGCCAGCGCGGACCGGATTGCCGGCTCGTCGCCGACCAGAAGGAAGTTGAGCCTGGCGTTCTGGCGCTGCGCCAGCGCGGCGCCCGCGACCATGACGCGGACGCCCTCATCGCCGCCCATCGCGTCAATGGCGATCCGCGGCTGATTCGACACGCTGATTCTGTCCCCCCCGATAGTTGCCGTCAGGCCCCGATCGCGACGACTTCCCGGCCGTTATAATGACCGCATGCCGGGCAAAGATTGTGCGGGCGCTTCAGTTCGCCGCAGTTCGAGCATTCCTGGAATGCCTCGACCCGGAGCGAGTCATGGCTGCGGCGCATGCCACGCCGTGAGGGCGAAGTTTTTCTCTTGGGGACAGCCATGTCGGCACCTATTCCGTTTGTCCAAAAATCGATCCGTTTTCGCGCAGCACAGCGATTGCATGTTGGCAGACGGACCGCTTCCTGGCCGCCCGCCGGGGCAGCCCGGGCTTTCGCGAGAGAGTGCGCCTATAGCGTTTTTTCGCGGGGACGCAACAGATTCATTGGCGCAACATCCCGCGCCTGCCTTCAACCGGACAGCACCGCGTCGGCGACAAAGGGATTGGTCGCGCGCTCATGGGAAAAGCGGCTCATCTCGCCATGGCCCGGCACGAACATGGTGTCGCCGCCGAGCGGCCAGAGCTTCTGCGTGATCGAGCGGATCAGCGTCGCATGATCGCCGCGCGGGAAATCGGTGCGCCCGATCGAACCCTTGAACAGCACGTCGCCCACGATCGCCAGTTGTGACGGCGCATGGTAGAAGACGATATGGCCCGGCGTATGGCCGGGACAATGGATCACATCCAGTTCCAGATTGCCTACCCGCACCGTGTCGCCGTCGGCCAGCCAGCGGTCGGGCTCGAAGCTCTCGGCGGCCATGCCCCAGCGCGCGCCGTCGTCATCGAGCTGCGAGATCCAGAAGCGGTCCTCCTCCTGCGGCCCCTCGACCGGCACGCCAAGCTCCTGGGCCAGAACGCCCGTCTGCCCGCAATGGTCGAGATGGCCATGGGTCACGAGCAGCTTCTCGATGGTGACGCCCATCTTCTTGGCCGCCGCCTTGAGCCGGTCGAGATCGCCGCCCGGATCGACAAAGGCGCCGCGCATCGTCTCTGTGCACCAGATCAGCGAGCAGTTCTGCTGCAATGGCGTCACGGGGATGATGGCGACGCGCATCGGCGGGGTATTGGTCTGGTCGGTCATGCGCCCCATTTGGCGTGCGGCAAGGCGGCGTGCAAGCGGCGGCTCAGAATCCGTGCATCCGCTTTGCCCATTGCCAGGCGATGACGCCCCCCTTGACCGGCTGGATCATCAGGAGCGCGAGGATCGCGGTGAGCGTGGGCCAGAGCAGCATCTGCCCGACCAGCGAGGGGCTGAAGGCCAGGTTGACCGAGATCACCATCGGCACCAGCACATGGCCCAGCAGCAGGATCACGATATAGGCGGGAAAATCATCGGCCTGCTGGTGCGACCAGTCCTGCCCGCACGCCCGGCAATGGTCCACCGGCTTCAGGAAGCGGCCAAATAGCGGCGCCGCCCCGCAAGCCGGACAGCGTCCCGCCAGGGCTCGGGGCAGCACCGCGAGAAACGGGCGTTCGTCGGGGCGCGAAGTCATGCTGGCCCCATATCGCAGCAGGGGCCGATTGGCCAGCCGTACCAGAATAGACAGCCACACCCCCTTCCCACTCACTACCTATCCAGCAGCTCCCCAACAAAATCCGGCACCAGCGCGCCCGCCGGACCAAGGCGCGTCTCGTGGAAATAGCCGCTCCCCGCCGACCGCTCCAGATTCAGCTCCACCGTATGCGCACGGACATAGCGCGCCGTCTCGACGAAACCCGCCGCCGGATAGACCGCGCCCGACGTGCCGATCGAGACGAACAGGTCCGCCCGCCGCAAGGCATTGTCGATCCTGTCCATCTTGTAGGGCATCTCCCCGAAGAAGACGATGTCGGGCCGAAGCGCGGGCGCGTCGCAGCCCGGGCAGACGCTGCCCGGCGGCAGGCTGTCCTCCCAGCCCAGGCGCCCCCCGCAAGCGGCGCAGAGCGCGCTCTTCAGCTCGCCATGCATGTGGATGAGCCGCCTGGCGCCCGCGCGCTCGTGCAGGTCATCGACATTCTGCGTCACGATCAACAGGTCGCCCGGCCATTCGGCATCGAGCCGCGCCAGCGCCGCATGGGCCGCATTTGGCTCCGCCGCCGCGAGCTTCGCCCGGCGCTCGTCATAGAAGCGATGGACCAGCGCCTCGTCGCGCTCCAGCGCCTCGGGCGTGCACACATCCTCGACCCGGTGCCCCTCCCACAGCCCGTCCGGCCCGCGAAAGGTGGCAAGACCGCTCTCGGCGGAAATGCCCGCGCCGGTCAGGATGACAATGCTCTGAAACTCTGGCATCGGCCGACAACACATCAGATCGGCAAAAGGTGCAAGGCGCATGACGGGGATCGGCATATTCGGGGCGGCGGGACGGATGGGCCGCGCCATCGCGGAGGAGATCGCCGCGCGCGGGCTCGTGCTGGCGGGCGGTACCGACCGGGCGGGCACGGATGCGGCGCTCGGCGACGGGCGCGCCATCGGCAGCGATCCGGCACCGCTCGCGGCGGCCAGCGACGTCCTCATCGACTTTTCCACGCCCGCCGCGCTCGCCGCCAATCTCGACGCCTGCATCGCCGCGGCCAAGCCGATCGTGATCGGCACCACCGGCCTCGAGCCATCGCACCATGCCGCCATCGACGCCGCCGCCCGCCAGATCCCTGTCCTCCAGACCGGCAACACCTCGCTCGGCGTCAACCTCATCGCCGCTTTGGTCAGCGATGCCGCCAGCCGGCTGGGGCCGGACTGGGACATCGAGATCGTCGAGATGCACCACCGGCACAAGGTGGACGCTCCCTCCGGCACCGCCCTGCTGCTGGGCGAGGCGGCGGCGGCCGGACGCGGCATCGACCTTTCCTCCCACAGCCCGTCCGGCCCGCGAAAGGTGGCAAGACCGCTCTCG
>DATJLC010000272.1:0-3036 GCA_035490755.1 Sphingobium sp. | reverse complement strand
GTCGACGCCACACAGGCGGTCCTCGCCCTCGCCGCCGGCGACCTCCCGGAGGAAGAGCTCGCCGACTGGTTCCGCACCCGTATCGCATCGGCGTGAACTTTCGCCGGCTCAACCCTCCAGTGTCTTTTCCAGGCTGATCTCGCATTTCAGCAGCCTGGAGATGGGGCAATTGGCCTTCGCCTCGTCGGCGATGCGGTTGAAGTCCGCCTCGGTGATGCCGGGCACCTTCGCCTTCAGCACCAGCGCAGATCGCGTCACGGCAAAGCCTTCGCTGTCCTTGTCCAGCGTCACGGTACACTCGGTCTCCAGCGTGCCATCCTTGTGCCCGGCATTCGCCAGGGCAAAGCTCGTCGCCATGGTGAAGCAGCTCGCATGCGCCGCCGCGATCAGCTCCTCGGGATTGGTGCCGGGCGCCCCTTCAAAGCGCGTGCCAAATCCATAGGGCTGGCCGGCCAGCACGCCCGATCTGGTCGAGATGCTGCCTTTGCCCTCCTTGCCGAGGCCTTCGTAGCGGGCGGATGCAGTGTTCACCGTCATGGGCATGTCCTTTGCGCCGGAGGGAAGAAGCAGCCTGTCCAACCAGCGAGCGCGGCTTTCGTTTCCCGCCCGCCCAAATGCGCCCCGCGACAATGCTTGACCGCGTTCCGTGCCATGATCCACAGTCGGCAGCCATGACAGGAGAGGAAGTGATGCACGGCCATCGCCATGTCTGACCTAGGCATTACCCACATCGCTTTCCTGGTGCGGGACCTGGCGCGGAGCATCGCCTTTTACGAGCGCTATGCCGGCATGCAGGTGATCCACCGCCATCATGGCCATGACGAGCCCGGCCCCGGCGATCCCGACGCCCCCAACCCGCAGACCGAGGTGGCCTGGCTGTCCGATCTCACCCGCCCCTTTGTGATCGTGCTGATCCAGGGCGATCATTTCGGGGAGGATACGCCGCTCGGCCCGTTCGGTCATATCGGCATCGCCTGCGCCAGCCGTGCGGAGGTCGACCGCCGCGCCGCGCTCGCCCTTGCCGACGGCTGTCTGCGCCGGCCGCAGGCGGATGCGGGTCCGCCGGTCGGCTACTGGTGCTATCTCGCCGATCCCGACGGCAACACGCTGGAACTGTCCTACGGGCAGGAAGTGGCCTTCACGGTCGAGGGGGCGCTGGCGCTCCGGGCGCGGCGTTAGTGCGATGTCTCGTCCCGGCCACCCGGCCGCCAGCCCTCAGGGGCCAGCGTGAAGCCTGCGAATTCGAAGCCGGGCGAGACCATGCAGCTGACCAGGGCCCAGCCCCGGCCGGCCTCGGCCGCCTGCCAGTGGTTGGCAGGAATGAGGTGCTGCGGCGACTCGCCGGCGAGCACGTCGCCGCCCAGCGTTACATCGACCACCGGCCCCTGCGCATCCACCGCCGTCATCAGGCGCAGCGGATGGCCGGCATGCCACAGCCACAGCTCGGCCGCGTCGACCCGGTGCCAATGCGACCGCTGGCCGCCCTCCAGCAGGAAATGGATGGCGGTCGCGCTCGCCCGTTGTCCAGCCGGCGCTTCGGCACGCCAGGTCTCGCGATACCAGCCGCCTTCGGGATGGGGTTCCAGGCCAAGCCGCGCAATGATCGCCGCGACCGGTCCGTTTGCCTGCGAATCATCCATGCGGCCGCTCCCACGACAAAAGGCGAGCGCAACGCGCCCGCCCCTCAACCGCTCCGAAATGGAGCCCGGCGAAGCCTGTTCGCTCCGCCACGGTCCGGATTACTTGATCTTCGCTTCCTTGAACTCGACATGCTTGCGCACGACCGGGTCATATTTGCGGAAGCTCAGCTTTTCGGTCTGGGTCCGCGGATTCTTCTTGGTCACATAGAAAAAGCCGGTGTCAGCAGTGCTGACAAGTCTGATCTTCACGGTGGCTGGCTTGGCCATGACCCATCCTTCTTCGAATTCGCACGAAAACAAAAAGCGGCGCTGCAACGCCGCCTGTCTCAGATGGGCGCACATGCGCGATGGCGCCCGCCGAGTCAAGCGCCTTTGGGCACTTTGGCGCCGCCTTCCGCGCGCACCCACAAGGGTAACAGGCCATTAACCTTTTGCGCGCATGTTCGCTGGTGGAGAGTGGGAGAAGCGCTGATGCCGCACGATGCCATGATGATCGTCCGTAGCGACCTTGCCAGCCGGATCGACGGCATAGCCGCCGCCAGCGGGCAGATCAGCCTCGCGGCTCTGTGCGAACAGGTGGACGCGATCCGCAGCATTGCCCGCGCCCATGCGCTCGATGCCGTCGAACGGCTCGCCAGCCTGATGGAATCGGCGATCGCCTATAACGGGCACGGACCCGTCATCATGTCCTATCTCGACCTCATGCGCGACGCGACCGAGAGCGAGGCGCAGGGGCCGGAGGCGTGCACCGTCTACACCGCCGCCCTTTCGCTGCGCCTCGGGGCCTGAGCGCGCCTGCCGCCCCGCGGTTAACGGCTTCCGACACAACAAGAAAGCCGGAACGCATGTGCATCCCGGCTTCCTTTATCTAGCGATGATACCGCGCGACTCGGCGGCCGCCAATCAGCTCGACTTGGGCTGAAGGTTGACCGCGGCATATTTGCCGCGACGGTCGACCTCGAGCTCGAAGTCGAGGCGGTCGCCTTCGTTGAGCGACGACATGCCGGCGCGTTCGACCGCGCTGATGTGCACGAAGGCGTCGGGCTGACCGTCATCGCGCTGGATGAAGCCGAAGCCCTTCATCGCGTTGAAGAACTTGACCGTGCCGCTGGCCCGCTCACCCGTCAGCTGCCGCTGGGGTCCGCGTTCGCGCGGTTCGGCGCCAAAGCCGCCACCGGCCCGCTCCGGCACCGGCAGCGGATCGCCCTCTATGACGAGGTCGCTGGCCGACACCTTGCCGCCGCGATCGACCAGGGTGAACTTGAGCGGCTGTCCTTCGGCAAGGCCGGTCAGGCCGGCCTGCTCGACAGCGCTGATGTGAACGAACACGTCCTCGCCGCCATCATCGCGGACGATGAACCCGAAACCCTTCTGACCATTGAAGAATTTTACAACG
>DATJLC010000271.1:0-5833 GCA_035490755.1 Sphingobium sp. | reverse complement strand
AAACTGCACGCGGTTCTGGATCGGGCCGATCTGGGTGCCCTGCTGAAGACCGTCGCCGACCACGGACTTGCCGGCAAGGTCAGCGAGCGCCCCGCAGAGCGCATCATATTTGCCGGAAGGCACATAGATGCGCTTGGCAGCAAGGCAGATCTGCCCGGCATTGAGCGTCGCGGCCTGGAAAATCGCGGGCGCCACCGAGGCGATATCGGCATCCTCGAGCACCAGCGCGGCGTCGTTGCCGCCCAGTTCGAGCGTTGAGCGTTTGAGCGTATCGGCGGTGCTGGCCAGCACCTTCTTGCCTGTCGCGGTCGAGCCTGTGAAGCTGACATGGGCAACGCCCGGGTGCGAGGCAAGCACCGAGCCGAGATCGTTCGCGTCGACAATGGTCTGGAACACGCCGGCGGGCAGGATCGGGGCGGCAACCTCGCCGAGCAGCAGGGTCGTGAGCGGCGTTGTTGGCGCTGGCTTGGCGATCACCACATTGCCAGCGATCAGTGCGGGCGCGAACTTCAGCATCAGCAGCAGGATCGGAAAGTTCCATGGCGTGATGGCCGCGACGACACCGAGCGGCGTATGGAACTCGACGATGCGCTCCTCATCCGTTTCGCGCAGCACCCTGTCGTGCAGTTCCAGGTTTGCGAAATAGCGCAGCGCCGCGATCGATCCGCCAACCTCGAAACTCGCCTGATCCAGCGGCTTGCCCTGTTCGAGTGTGAGCAGCCGGACGAAATCCTGGAAGCGCGCCTCCATTGCGTCGGCCACGGCCTCCAGCCTGGCGCGCCTCTCGTCCCAACCAAGCGCCGCCCAGGCGGGGAAGGCACGCCGGGCGGCGGCCACGGCCTCATCAAGCTGCGAGGCATCCGCCCGCGCGGCAGTGGCAAAGGGCTGGCCGGTCGCGGGATTGATGACGGGAAGCGCCGAGGCTCCGGCGACAAGCGTTCCGTCGATCAGAAGGCGAAAGTGGTCCATGGTCACTGCATCCTCAAAATCGGTTTGATGGCGCGCCCGCTTTCGGCCGCTGCTATTGCCTGTTCCAGCTGATCGAACGCATAGAACTCGACCAGCTTCTCGATTGGGAAATCGCCTGTCCGCCAGTGCTCGATCATGCGGGGGATGATCTCGTGCGGATCGGCTGAGCCTTCGACGATCCCGCGCACCACGCGTCCGGCGCTCATCAGGTGCGCGCCGTCGAAGCGGATGGAGGTTTCCGGTGCAAAGGCCGCAACCAGGCCCATCTGCCCGCGCGGGGCGAGCAGGGCGATTGCCTGTTCGATCAGCACCGCCTGGCCAGTTGTGTCAATGGCGTGATCGAGATCGCGAATCCCGAAATCTCCGAGCGGGCGACCGTCGGCGACATGGGCTTCGGTGGCGCCAAGCTCGCGCGCCAGGGCGACGCGTCCGGGCGAGCGGTCAACCGCGACAATGCGGGCTGCGCCGCTGATCCGCGCTGCCATGACCGCCGCCAGTCCGACCGCGCCGACGCCAATGACCAGGAGACTGTCGCCCGCGCGCACGCCCAGCGCGTTCCATACCGCGCCCGCGCCCGTCAACAGGCCGCAGCCCAATGGGCCGAGCAGTTCGAGCGGGGCGTGATCCGGCACGCGCACGGCATTGCGTGCGGATACCAGGGCGTGGGTGGCGAAGGACGACTGACCGAAGACATGGCTGTGGATCGGACCGTCAGCATCACTGAGGGCGGTTGATCCGTCGGAACGCGTCGCCAGGAAATTGCGGGGCACGAAGGCGTGACAATAAGCGGGTTGATGGTCTTCGCAACTACGGCAGTGGCCGCAACTGGCGAAGCTCAGGACCACCGGATCGCCCGGCTTCAGTCCGCTGACCGCTTCTCCCACCGATAGCACGCGGCCTGCTCCCTCATGTCCGAGCACCACTGGTGTGGGCACGGGAAGCAGGCCATCGCGCATCACAATATCCGTGTGGCAGATTCCGGTGGCGACCAGCTCGACCAGCACTTCGTCCGGCCTTGGATCGTCGATGGTCAGCGTTTCGATGGCGGTCCGGCCACCGGCGCGCGTCACTGCGGCACGGATATTGCGGGGCATGGATCAGAACTTCACACCAATACGGGCATACCATTCGGTCGGACGGTTGTAGGTGCCGTAGATCGTACCTGCCGAGATATTGGCATTGCCGGTGGTGAGATAGCGATCGTCGGTCAGGTTCGTCCCGCCCACGGTGAGCGACCAATTATCGTCAGGCGTGCGATAGGTGACGGAGGCGTTGACCACGTCGGTCGAAGGACGCTTGAGCAGCAGGGTGCGCTGCGCGTTGTTCCAAACGCTGGTGGTATGCGTCCAGTCGGCCACCAGAACGATTGAGCCGTTATTGGCGAGTTCAATCTGATAGCGTGGCGAAAAGTTGATCTTCCACGACGGTGTCTTGGGCAGGCTGGCGCCCGCGAAAGTGCCGGCCTGCAGAGGGCTGGGGCCGCTGACCGCCAGCACACCCGGCAGAACCGAGGTGTAGTGGGCATCGATATAGCCCACTGAGCCATTGAGCGTCAGGCCACGCACCGGCGCAGCGACCAGCTCCATCTCCACGCCCTTGATCCGCGCGTCACCCGCATTGCGGATGGTAGGCGAGGTGCCCTGCTGGAAGTTGAGCTGGATGCCTTTGTAATCGGTGGTGAAGGCAGCCATGTTGAACTGGAGCTTGTTGTCGAGGAGGGTCGACTTCAGTCCAAGTTCCCAGGTCGTGGCCTTTTCCGGCCCGAAGGGCTGCGCCAATAGCTGAGGATTGGTCAGGCGCGTGGTCCAGCCGCCGGTCTTGTATCCCTTTGACCAGCTGCCATAGATCATGACCTTGTCGGCGGGGTGAAGCTGGATGCCGACCTTGGGCGAGAAGTTGTTGAACACCTGCCTGTTCATCCCCGGCGCATACACGCGCAGCGGATTTGTCGGATCGGGATAGCTCAGGCCTTGCTGGCATGTAACCGGCGCGAGCGGGAACGGGCCATTCGGTGTGATATTACCCTGGTCGTCGCTGCAGCCGAAAAGCTTGTAGTTGAAGCCGTTCAGGTCCTGCTGGCCACCTTCGAAGAGCTTCAATTCATGCGTGTAGCGGCCACCGATGGTGATGCCGATGAGGTCGATCGGGCGGTAATCGATCTGGCCAAAGAAGGCGTAGTTCTGTGTTTCGAGCTGGTTGGGGCCGTCGACCTGCAACAGGCCTTCGGCGAAGGTCACATAGTCGTGAAGGTCGCCCTTTTCCTTGAAGTAGTAGCCCCCGGCCACGAACTTCAGCTTGTCGTCCATCAGCGAACCGAGCAGCTGGAGTTCCTGACTGATCTGCCACTGGTTCATCGCGAAGCTGAGCTGGAGGAAATTGAGCGGCGTGCCGTCGGCATCCATGCCCGACTTCCAGTTGAGCTGGCGATAGGCGCTGATCGATTTCATGGTCACATCGGGCGCCAGCTCCCATTCGAGCGTGCCGGCAAGGCCCCAGTTGGTGAGGCGCGAGAAGCTGTTGCCGCTGGCATAGGTGCTGTCGATGTCGCCGGTGACGAAGCGGTTGTCATAAGGCAGCAGATTGTTGTTCGGATTGGCGTCGACATTGACGCTGGCCAGCGGCGGCTGACGCAGGGTGGTGTTGAACTGCGTGCCGCGCACGCCGCACAGCGCCTGGGCATTGCGCGCCGCGATCTCCGCCGGGGTGGCGCCGATGCAGAAGTTGTAGAGCCCGGCAAACAGGAAGCCGGTGGTGCTGGTCGGATCAAAGGCGGTGCCCGGCAGGTTGGCGGTGCCCGCGAACGGTCCCGGCACGGTGGGCACGGTGGTCAGCAGCCTGTTCGGCAGGCCGGTCGAATTCTCTCGCGAATAGTCGCCGGTGAGGGTCAGCGAAACAAGGTCACCCTTCCAGCGCAGCTTGCCGCGCAGGCTCCAGTCGTTGTTGCCGCCTTCGCGATTGGAATTGCCAAAGCTTGAGCTGGGGAAGGTGGTGTAGCTGGGGCTGTTGGCCACCAGCGGATCGGGGAAGGGGATGCGGCGGACATAGCCGTCGCGGCTCTTGATGCCGAAGGTGACCGACGCTGCAAGATCCTTGGCGATCGGCAGGTCGACGCTGCCGCGCGCCTGCAGCAAGTTGAAGCTGCCGGTGGTGAGATTCCCAATAAACTTGAACTCGTCCCCAGGATTGCGCGTGACGATCGAGATCGCGCCGCCGATCGTGTTGCGGCCGAACAGGGTGCCCTGCGGCCCCTTCAATATTTCGACGCGCTCGACATCGAGCAGATCCTGATTGGCGCCGACGGTTCGCGCCAGATAGACGCCGTCAAGGTAGATCCCCACGCCGGGATCGATGTTGAAGGCGAAGTCGTCCGAGCCGATGCCGCGGATGAAGGCAGAGATAACAGCGGTCGAACCGGAGAAGGGCGTGCCTGCATCAAGGTTGACGTTGGGAGAAAGCCCGGAAAGCTGCGCGACGTTGCCGACGGCGCGTTCGCCAATCGCTTCGGCGGAAAAGGCGCTGATCGCGATCGGAACCTTTTGCGCGCTTTCGCTGCGCTTTTGTGCGGTGACGACGATATCCTGGATACCGCCATTGTCTTCCTGCGTCACCTCCTGAGCCTGAGCCGCCATGCAGAAGCTGAGCGCGAAAACGCTGACCGCGCCGTAAACGGCAGATTTCATGACATTCTCCCCCGATTGTGGCTATTGCCTGATTATCGATATCGGGGGAATTTAGAGAGGACCTGGCACCCGGTCTTGAATGCGCGGAAGGATGGCATTGAACGATCGTTCGGGGCTCCTTCGCTGTCGTTCAATGCCAGTCACGCTGCCGGGCAAAAGCACCCGGCGAGACGCCGAAGCGCGACTTGAACCGGCGGCAGAAATGGGCGGCGTCCGAAAAGCCAAGATCATAGGCAAGATCGGTCAAGCCTGGCTGACCGGTCATCGTTCCGGTGAGGCGTTGTGCCGCGAGCGAGAGGCGCCGGTCGATGATATAGGCCGTGGGCGTCGTGGCGAGCTCGGCGAAAACGGCCTGAACGTCGCGCGCCTGGATGCCCAGCGCATCGGCGATCCTTCCGGTACGCATGGCGCTGTCCGAAATGTTGCCGTCTATGAACGCGAAGATCCGGCGACGCAGATCGGAACTGTCCTGTTCGAGCGGCGCGCCTATGTTGGTGACGACGAGCGAGATGAGCTGCGCGATGCTGGCGCCCAGCCCCTGGGCTTCCTCGCCGGCGATATCGTCTGGCCAGTGCTGGTCGAACAGGGAACCGGCCATGGCGCGCAACACGCCACTGACCGGGGCCGATCGGTCAATCGCAGCGCCGGGCTGGATCGTCCGCCCGTGCAGGATGGAAAGGGGGAACTCGATTACCAGCATCACGTTGCGGTCCGAGATTTCAAGCTCATATGGCTCGTCGCTCAGCACGCATGTCGCGTCGCCGGCCGAAAGCGAGACGGTCCGTTCGCGCTGGGTCGACGTGCTGATGCCTGCGGACTGGATGTGGAGCTTGGCACGGCCGCGGGATGTGATCGCCGATCCGGTGGTCCATCGGCGGATGGTCGCGCGTTCGGACCGGATCTTCGAAACGCTGATGTCGCCGAGCAGAAAGGTCTTGCTGTGGCACCGGATGTCGCGCGATCCGTCCACCACAATTCCGGGAAAGGCCGACTGCAAAAAGGCGTTCCAGCTATCGAGTCGGAGCCCGTCAGGACTCGTCGCCGTCGAGAAGGTGCTGATCAGCGCCATTCCTGTTCCCCTCCATGTCCACCGCCGATCTTCCAGCTCCGGTCGCGAACATCCCCGTTTCCGGCCTTGTCGGGATGTGGCGCGTGCCAAGGCGTGCGGCTGATTATTGCTATAC
>DATJLC010000270.1:0-17497 GCA_035490755.1 Sphingobium sp. | reverse complement strand
CTTTCACGGCTGAAACACGGGTTCGATTCCCGTAGGGGTCACCATCGGCGCACGCGAGCAACGGCAGAACAAGGCCCCTTCGTCTAGCGGTCAGGACGCGGCCCTCTCACGGCTGAAACACGGGTTCGATTCCCGTAGGGGTCACCATTTCCAAGCCAGGGCGATCGCTGCACTGCGCCTCACGGATCTCCTTTTCGAACGATCGGTCACGCGTCCGCCTGGCGCCCGCAGCCGGGCCGGAACAACGGCGCCTGTCCTGATCTGATCACTTATGCACATCAATCGCCCGTTGTCACAGTTCTGTAACATCGCTGTCATCTAAGCATCACGTTCCATCCCTATCAGCGCGCCTGTCAGCTGCCCGGACCACCTATGAACGGCCGGGCATGCCAAATGCTGCCCCAAAGACAGGGAAGGAATATCGTCTTGAAAAAGTTTGCAACTGTGCTGTTGATGGCCGGAGTCGCGATGGTGGCTCAGCCCGCCCTCGCCCGCAACGGAATCCGCGTGGTCGGGTCGTCGACCGTATATCCCTTCACCAAGGCCGTGGCCGAGCGCTTCGCCCGGGCCAATCCGCGCCTGCCCGCTCCGATCATCGAATCCACCGGCACCGGCGGCGGCATGAAGCTGTTCTGCGCTGGCGTCGGCGCCAGCCACCCCGACGTGACCAATGCGTCGCGCCGCATGAAGGCATCGGAAGCGAAGTCCTGCGCCGCCAATGGCGTCGGCCAGGTTACCGAGGTCCAGGTCGGCATGGACGGCCTTGCGCTCGCGACCGCCAAGAATTCGCAGATCAACGGCATCACGCTCCGGGACCTCTATGCCGCGCTCGCCAAGACACCCTGGGGCAAGCCCAACACCGCCAGGACCTGGAAAGACGTCAATCCCAAGCTGCCGGCCCTGCCGATCCGCGTCTATGGTCCACCGCCGACCTCCGGCACGCGCGACTCCTTCAACGAACTGCTGATGACGGCGGGTTGCGAAACCAACCCCGCGATGAAGGCGCTGGCCAAGACGAACGCCAACAAGCACAAGGCCATCTGCACGGGTCTACGTGAAGACGGCGCGTTCATCGAAGCGGGCGAGAACGACAATCTTATCGTCCAGAAGCTGGCCGCCAACCCCAACAGCATGGGCGCCTTCGGCTATTCCTATCTCGAAGAGAACCAGCGCTCGCTCAAGGGCGTCGCGCTCAACGGCGTGGAACCCACCAACGAGACGATCACCAGCTTCAAATATCCCGGCGCGCGCGCGATGTACGTGTACGTGAAGAACGCCCATGCCAGGGCGATCCCCGGCCTGCGTCAGTTCATGGCCGAATATGTCAAGGAAACCACCTTCGGGAATGGTGGCTATCTCCAGCGCCTCGGCCTGGTTCCTTCCAAGCCCGCCGAACGCGCGCAGGCAGCCAGGGCCGCCACGACGCTGACGCCGATGAACTTTGCCGCGCTGAAGTAAGCACTCCACACCTGAAGGGGGAAAAATCGTGAGAACTAACAAACTCAGCATGTTGCTGGGCGTGGGCATCATTGCGCTGTGCGCATCGACGCCCGCCCTGGCGAACCAGCCCGAAGCCGCCCAGCCGGAAGTCACCAGCGAGGTGGTTCCCGAGGAGGAAATCAACGCCGCTCAGAACGCTGATCTCAGCCTGCTCCAGGCTCAGGTCGACGCCCTGCAGGCGCAGATCGAGCAGCTCAAGAAGGGCGTTGCTTCCGCGTCGCCGACCTGGAAGGGTGCTCCGGAATGGGCCGACAAGGACAAGGGCTTCAAGTTCAAGATCCGTGGTCGCCTGATGTATGACGCCGGCTATGTCAGCAATCCGTTCCTGACCGAAGCGGACTATCTGGCAGCATCGCCGAGCAAGGCGCTCGGCTTCAACAGCCGCGTCCGCCGGGCACGCCTGGGTGTCGAGGGTGCTCTGCCGGGCGGTTTCAACTACAAGGCCGAAGCCGATTTCGCCAATAGCGCCGTCAGCTGGGCCGATGTCTTCCTTGAATGGAAGGGCAAGGGCCCGCTCAGTGTCCGCGCCGGTCATTTCGAAACCTTTCAGTCGCTCGAACAGATCACCAGCTCTCGCCACATCACCTTCATGGAGCGGGCGCAGATGAACGACGCATTCGGCCATGCGCGTCGCCTCGGCCTCGCGGTTGGCGTCGACAGCGGTGACCTGCTGTTCCGCGCGGGTGTTTTCAACGACACCATCAACTCGGACGTGAACAATGACGAGTGGCTGTTCGGCGCGCGCCTGGTCTATGCGCCGATGATGGGCAGCAATCAGCTGCACTTCGGCGTCAACTACCAGCACCGCGAGTTCAACTCGCAGGCGCTGAACTTCCGCTATCGCGCCCGTCCCTTCGTGACGACCACCGACGTCCGATTTGTCGACACCAACACGTTCGACGCCAAGAGCGATGACGTGATCGGGGTTGAAGCCGCCGGCGTGTTCGGTTCGTTCCATGTCGTTGCCGAAGGTCAGTGGGTAAAGCCCAACGTCCTCACCCCAACCGACGTTCTGGCTGCGGGAGACTCGGCTGGCACGACCAACCGTCTGCTCAGCGACCCGGAGTTCTGGAGCTTTTATGCCGAAGCCGGCTATTGGCTGACGGGTGAAACGCGTGGGTACAAGAAGGGTGAGTGGGACCGCACCAAGGTCCTCAAGCCGATTAACGAGGGCGGCATCGGCGCGATTGGCGTCAACCTGCGCTACGACTATCTCGACCTCAACAGGGCGGTCCTGCGCAGCGGCGGGTCTGGCACCAGCACATCGCGCGGCGGATCGCAGACCGGCTATCTCGCAAGCCTGATCTGGCAGCCTATCGATTATGTCCGCATCACGGCCCAATATGCCCATGCCGAGATCGAGGGCGGCCCCTTCGCCGGGGCTGTCAAGCCCACGGCGACAGTGCCGAACAACGAGCGTGACTATGGCGTCGATACCTTCGCCATGCGCTTCGCATTCGACTTCTGATCCCTCTCAGGGCGGCACGGGCTCCGGCTCGTGCCGCCAAATTTCGCTCCACCCGAGGCGCAGTCTTCAGTTGTGCAAGAGCCATCTGTGAGACAGAGACATTTCCCGTTGGCTCTCGCATCGGGAGAGTCGGGTAAAAAAGGCAAAAAGTTTCCATGATCCAGATCGCTATATTCCTGGTGATCGGCCTCGGCCTGATGGGCTTTGTCGCTGGCCGTGCCCGTTCGACAGCCTTCTCCAAGGGACGTACCGCAGCCGCAGTGCGGCCGCACAGCCGCCCCAATTATCATGGCGCCTATGTCCTGCTATGGGCTCTCGGCCCCGCCCTGCTTATCGCCGCCTCTTCCGTGCTGGTGGTGCCCGCGCTCGTCGATGAAGCGGTGCTTTCCGCCGTGCCGGCCGGTCAGCAGCCGGCCACGGCCATGGACCGCGCCGCGTTGCTTGACGAGGTGCGCTCGATCGCCAAGGGCGACAGCATGGGCGGATTCATCGAAGCGAGCGAGAGCCTGGTCCCGGTTTACAAGGCCGCAAACACCCGGTTCGGCGGCATTGCCATTGCCGTCGCCGTGCTGGTCGCCATCATTGGCGCCCTTTTTGCCTTTTCGCGGGTGAAGCCCGACTTCCGCGCCCGCTCCCAGGTCGAGCGCCTGACCATGGCCGTGCTGTTGCTCGCCTCGCTGATCGCCATTCTCACGACGATCGGCATTGTCGGCTCGCTCCTGTTCGAGTCCATCCGTTTTTTCGGCATGGTTTCGCCGGTCGAGTTCCTGTTCGGGACCGAATGGAGTCCCCAGACCGCCATGCGCGCCGACCAGGTCGGGTCCTCGGGTTCCTTCGGCGCGGTTCCGCTCTACTGGGGAACCATCTTCATTGGCGCAATCATCGCCATGCTGATCGCAATACCCTTTGGCTTGATGAGCGCGATCTATCTAACCCAATATGCCGCCCCGACCTTGCGCGCCTGGATGAAGCCGGCGCTCGAGCTTCTCGCCGGCGTGCCAACCGTGGTGTACGGCTATTTCGCCGCGCTGACGATCGCGCCGCCCATGCGCGACTTCGCGGTCGCGATCGGCATCTCCAGCGCCTCCTCGGAAAGCGCGCTTGCCGCCGGTCTGGTCATGGGCGTGATGATCATTCCCTTCGTCTCCTCAATGGCCGACGACAGCATTGCCGCGGTGCCCCAGTCCATGCGCGACGGATCGCTGGCGATGGGCGCCACGCCTTCCGAAACGATCAAGCGCGTGCTCATTCCGGCCGCGCTGCCGGGCATCGTCGGGGGCGTCCTGCTGGCTGTCAGCCGCGCAATCGGCGAGACCATGATCGTCGTGATGGCGGCGGGCCTCGCTGCGAACCTCACGCTCAATCCCTTTGCCAGCGTGACCACCGTGACCACGCAGATCGTCCAGTTGCTGACAGGCGATACCGAGTTCGACAGCCCCAAGACGCTTGCCGCCTTCGCCCTCGGCCTGGTGCTGTTCCTGATCACGCTTGCGCTCAACATCATCGCCCTCAGGGTTGTGAAGAAATATCGGGAAGCATATGACTAAGCACATGACCCTGTCGCGCCAGCCGACCGACTGGCAGTCGGCCGACATGATGAAGCGCATAAAGCGCCGCTATGCCGCCGAGCGGCGCTTCAAGGCGATGGGTGCGATCGCGGTCCTGATCTCGGTCGCTTTCCTGGCATTTCTCCTGCTGTCGATGGCGAGCAGCGGCGCGCGCGGCTTCATGCGTACCGAGATCAAGCTTCCGATCGATTTTCCCGCCTCGTCGCTGATGATCGACCCGGCCATCTTCAAGGGCTCCGCGGAGGAAATCGAGCAGAAGCTGGCGGAGACCGATTTCGAAGGGCCCGTGCTGGAAGCCGCTGGACAGGCATATGGCGCCGATGGCGCCGCGCTTCTGTCCGAAACCGCATGGATCGTGGTTCGCGATGCGGTCCAGGCGGACCCGGGCATCCTTTCCCGCAAGACGGAATTCTGGGTTCCCGCGTCCGATGAGGTCGACAGCGCCTACAAGGGCGAGGGCGAGGACGCACAACTCCAGCGCATCGGCGCCATGAAAGCTGCCAACCAGGTCAGGTCCAGCTTCAACCTGACATTCCTGACCGGCGCCGATGCGACCGATCCGACCATGGTCGGCATCTGGGGCGCCTTCAAGGGTTCGTTGCTGACCATGATCGTCACACTGCTCCTCGCCTTTCCGGTCGGCGTTTTTTCCGCCATATACTTGGAGGAATATGCGCCGCGGAACAGGTGGACCGACATCATCGAGGTGTCGATCAACAACCTTGCGGCGGTGCCGTCGATTATCTTCGGACTGCTCGGCCTGGCGGTGTTCCTCACCCTCTTCCCCAATCTTCGGTCGGCTCCGGTAATCGGCGGCATGACACTGGCGCTCATGACCATGCCGGTGATCGTCATCGCAGGGCGAAACGCCATCAAGTCGGTGCCGCCTTCGATCCGTGACGCAGCACTGGGCATCGGTGCTTCCCCGGTGCAGGTCGTTTTCCATCACGTACTGCCTCTGGCGCTGCCCGGCATATTGACGGGCACGATCATCGGCATGGCGCGTGCACTGGGTGAGACCGCGCCGTTGCTGATGGTGGGAATGCGCGCCTTCATCTCGTCGCCGCCTGGCAGCTTCACAGAGCCTGCCACCGTATTGCCCGTGCAGATCTTCCTGTGGTCGGACGAGGTTAGCCGGGGCTTCGTCGAGAAGACCTCTGCGGCGATCATCGTCCTGCTCGTTTTCCTCCTCGCGATGAATGGCCTTGCCATTTACCTGCGCAACCGTTTCGAAACCCGGTGGTGACCCAGAACATGTCCAGCATCAAAAAGGATTTTCCGTTCAAGATGACGGCGCACAATGTCGACATCTTCTATGGCGAGAAGCAGGCGATCAAGAACGTCTCGATCGACATTTCGATGGACAAGGTGACGGCATTCATCGGCCCGTCGGGCTGCGGCAAGTCGACCTTCCTGCGGACGCTGAACCGCATGAACGACACGATCGCTTCGGCACGCGTGACCGGCGATATCCGCCTGGACGGGGAAGACATCTACTCCCCTTCGATGGACGTGGTGCAGCTGCGCGCCCGTGTCGGCATGGTCTTCCAGAAGCCGAACCCCTTCCCCAAGTCCATCTATGAGAACGTCGCCTATGGCCCGCGCATTCATGGGCTGGCTAATGGCAAGGCAGAGATGGACCAGATTGTCGAGCAGTCGCTCCGACGTGCCAGCCTCTGGGATGAGGTCAAGGATCGCCTGCAGGACAGCGGCACTGCCCTGTCCGGCGGTCAGCAACAGCGCCTGTGCATCGCCAGAGCTATCGCGGTGGACCCCGAAGTGATCCTGATGGACGAGCCATGCTCGGCGCTCGACCCGATCGCCACCGCCAAGATCGAGGAGTTGATCCACGAGCTGCGCGGCCGCTACGCCATCGTGATCGTCACCCATAACATGCAACAGGCGGCGCGCGTGTCGCAGCAGACAGCCTTTTTCCACCTCGGCACGCTGGTGGAATATGGCGAAACCTCGGACATTTTCACCAATCCGCGGGAAGAACGCACGAAAGACTACATCACCGGCCGTTACGGTTGAGGAGCGATGCGATGAGCGGGACAACAGGACATACCGTCAAGGCGTTTGACGAGGATCTGGACCAGCTTCGCGCACTCATATCGGAGATGGGCGACCTGGCGGAGAAGGCGGTCGGCCGGGCGATGAAGGCGCTGGCCCACCGCGACAATGATGCGGCAATGCGGGTGATCGAGCAGGATCGGCGGATCGACGCGCTGGAGATGGCCGTCGAGCAGCTTGCCGTTCGGCTGATCGCCTTGCGCGCGCCGATGGCCGATGACCTGCGCGAAATCCTGGCCGCGATGAAGATTTCGAGCGTGGTCGAGCGGATCGGCGATTATGCCAAGAATATAGCCAAGCGGGTTCCCCAGATCACCGAAGCCAGGGACATCGGCCCGCTCGCGCTCCTGCCCGAAATGGGCAAGATGGCCGGTGATATGGTGCGAGGGGCGCTCGATGCCTTTATCACGCGCAGTCCCGAAAAGGCCAAGGCCGTGGTCGAACGGGATACCGCGCTTGATACCTTCTACAACGGCATCTTCCGTGCACTCCTCACCTATATGATGGAGAACCCTCACAATATCACGGCTTGCGCGCATCTGCTGTTCGTGGCCAAGAATCTCGAGCGCGTCGGCGACCACGCGACGAACGCCGCGGAGATGGTTTACTATGCCGCAACCGGCGCGCATCCTGGCGATCGGATCAAGGGCGGCGATTCAGAGTAAGGCCGCGGCCTCTCCGCCCCATAGTCAGTGACGGCCGAGAAGGTCGAGCAGGACTCGATTGAACGCCTGGGGTCTCTCGTACATCACCCAATGGCCCGCGCCGGGGATGACGTGGAATTCCATGTCGGGATGGGAGCGCCGCATCACCGCTTCCTGGAGGGCGGGATCGGGATGTGGCCGGTCATGCTCACCCCAGATCGCGTCCACCCGCACGGTCAGGCGTGGCAGCACCTCCAGCAGCCTGTCCGGCAGCACGAGCGATCTCGGGTTCAATCGCCCGCGCGGCCCGTTGGCGGCCTGCAGGTGCAGCGCCAGTTCATCCACACTGTCGGGATGATGCAGCATGAGGCCCAGCAGGTTGGCACGCTGAGCGGCGCGGCGTTCCTCCCCCTCCAATCCGCGCAGGCGTTGCAACTGGATAGCGCCGCCTGGCGTGCCCAGGCCGCCGGTGCCGATCAGGATGAGCCGGCGGACAACATCGGGCTGGTGAAACGCAAGATAGCCGGCCGCAACACCACCAAACGAGAATCCGGCGACGTCGATCGGCAGCTCAGGGCCGACCAGAGCGCGCAAGCCGTCTCCGATGGCTTCGGAGATTGCCGCAAAATCCTCCCTGGTCGGCATGGCTGAATCGCCATTGCCTGGCAGATCGATGGCCCAGACGGTACGGCTGGCTGCCAGCGCGTCGATATTGCGAACCCAGTGCGACCATGCGCCATGCGCGCCATGGATGACAAGCAGCGGCGGACCGCTTCCCCAGGCACGCCAGACCATCGCGCCGTCGCCGCACGGCGTCTCGAAGCGCTGCGCCCGGCGCTCGAAATCAGCCAGTATCTCGGCAGGACTGTGATCGTTCGCGAAAAAGGTCTCGTTCATGGCACTGTTGCCTATCCGGCCCGTTTGACCCCGTCCAGCCGTCATGGACAGGACCGATAGAGCAACCGCACCCGCGCGTCAGACCGGCACCCAGTCTCCCTGCGTTCCCGCCATCGGATCGTCAGGATTTTGCGCCAGATATTGAGCAACGCCGTCAAGTAGGCGATTGCGCAGACTTTCCAAAGAAATGGTGTCTATCGCTGATTCCATCGCCGGCGCACGAAGGAGCCGCGCAAGATTTTCGTTGCGCTGGGCCAATTCGTCCAAGCTCTGCAGCAGTTCGCCATATTGCTGGACGATGGTGATGTCAGAGCACAGGTGCATGCCGATATGTTCAAGCGCGTCACGAACGGCGTCCAGTTCGTTGGCGATCAGGGCCCCTACAACCTCGTTCGCGCGCGCATGTTGATCGCATCGGCAGGTCTCCATCACCCGATCGGACGATTTCGGGCACAATATCTGCTTCATCCCGACACCCTTCGCAGCGACCGTTAACCATCGGCCTTTCAAGGGTGCATAGCGGGCAAAGTCTTAAATTTTACTAGTACCGCGCACGATTGGCGCGGCCTCGCGATCAACATGACGGCATCGCACCTTTCCCGCCGCCGCGAGCAGTTCGACCTTGCGGGCGCGTGTACCGCCGGTGTCCTGACGCGAGATCAGGATGCCTTGTCTGTCCAGGAAGGTCTTGACGAAGTCGGTATTGGCCGAACCGCCGGCATGCAGATCGGCGCCCCCATAGACATGCGCGCGCAGCCGCAACCTATCCGCCCCATGGTCGAGCATGCCGCTGATCAGGCTCTCCATCATATGGGTGCCGTACTGCACATTCGCGTCGCCACGAGTCTCCGCACAGACGTGGGCGAGGTGAAAATGATTCATCCCGCCGACCCGCGCCACCGGATCGAACAGGCAGGTCGCCACGCAACTGCCGAGCACCGTCGTCAACAGCACCGCTGGATCGGACGAAACCTCCGCCAGACCCTGAAGCAATGTGATGCGGGTACGCACGGAACCGTCATTATGGAGGGGGGCGATATACATGTTCAGCTTGCCTCGATGGCGAACACGCTGTTCTCAGACAGACTCGATCGCATTGACGCGAGCGACAATACAGGCCTGCTTCCGCTGCTTGATGGTCATTACACCCCTCGCCTTCCTGCTGTCTGGAGCGAACCGCTGCCGGCGACGCGGAACACCATCCGGCATTTTTGCGCCGGCAGATGGAAAGAAGGCGTTAACGGCGATGATCGCTGGCGGTAAGCCCAGCGAAACCTGCTGGTAATTCAGCTTTCCGGCGACATCAGCCAGTCATGAAAGAGGCGGACCGCCTTGTTCTCCATCGCCCGAGGCCTGCAGACAAAGAAATAGCGGTAAGGGCTTTCGATCCGCGTATCGAAAAGCCGGGCGAGACGCGGATCATGCGCATATTCGAAGTGGCGGCCATGCATGAGCGCGACGCCAAGGCCCTGGGCGGCCGCTTCAAGCATGAGCTGGCCCGAGTCGTAGTGCTCGATTGACTTGGGCGTGAGTTCCGGCAGGCCGACGGCCTCCCTCCACACGTCCAGCAGCTTGGCCATGTCGCGATGAATCAGGATGATCTCGTCGTTGAGGTCCTGCGGCCGCGTGATCGCGCCGGGCCCTTCCGTGCGTGCCCTGGCTGCGATCAAGTAGATTTCGTCCCGGTCCAGCTCCTTCATATAGAGACTGCTGTCCGGCTCCTGGGTCAGGATGATGGCCGCATCGAGGCTATCGCCAAGCCGCGACAAGGCCAGCGGGCTGGTGTCGATGTCGAGATGCAGTTCAGGATGGACCCGGCGCAGGTCGGGAAGACGGGGCATCAGCCGCTGGCCCGCGAACAGGGACAGGACACCCAGTCGCAGCCGCAGCTCGCGGCGTCCGTTCACCGCTGATTCGATAGCCGCGGCCAGCCCATCGAGCACCGGCGCGATTTCCTCCATCAGCCGCTGGCCGTCGGCGTTCAGCTCCATCTGCTGATGGCGCCGTTCGAACAGGGTCATGCCGAGAAAACGCTCGAGCGACTGCACCCGGCGGCTGAGCGCGGGCGTCGAGAGGGCAAGTTCGGCCGCGGCCGCCTTCACCGATCCGGTACGCGCGACCTGCAGGAACGCTTCGAGCGCTGTTAGCGGTGGCAGGCGCCGCATGACCTTCAACTTTCTCCCGGTT
Organism: Sphingobium sp.; assembly: GCA_035490755.1. Taxonomy (GTDB): domain Bacteria; phylum Pseudomonadota; class Alphaproteobacteria; order Sphingomonadales; family Sphingomonadaceae; genus Sphingobium. Next base: position 7,160 of record DATJLC010000270.1, on the reverse strand, counting down.
TCGCTGCGCTGCACAATTATCGCGCATTCTCTATCGTTGTGCCAGCCTTTATCTGGCGTGAACGAGGGTGGGACCCTTAGCCCGATATTTGCGTTCATGAAATGGTGCCCTATCTCTTGCGTGAAAACAGCAGCAGGACGATGTCTCGATGCCTGAGGAAACAACGAAAGGGCGCCGAATCCAGGTTGCCAATGCCCGGCCGGAAGATAGCGGCAGTGGCCTTGCCCGGATACCAGCGCAAGTTATGGCCGAACTCGGCCTTTCCGAAGGCGACCCGATCGAGATCATGGGCAAACGCTCGACGCCATCGCGAGTCGTTCTGTCCTATCGGGAAGATGAGGGGCTGGACGTGCTCCGTCTCGACGGGCTTCAGCGCGCCAATGCCGGCGTGGGCGCGGGCGATTTCGTCATGATCGCCAAGACCGAATCGCGCCCGGCCCAGCGCGTGGTCCTCGCCCCGGCCCAGCAGAATTTGCGGCTTCAGGGCAATCCCGATGCCCTGAAGCGGGTGTTCGCGGGCCGTCCGCTGGCCGCCGGCGATGTCGTCGCGACCGCCGGGCAGCAGCAGGTCGACAGGAGCAACATGCCGCCGGAGCTGCGGCGCATGTTCGCCGCGCCGGCCTATGCGCTTCAGGAAGTCCGCCTGACTGTGGTCTCCACGACGCCACGCGGCTTCGTCCATATCGACGCGTCGACCGAGGTCGAGCTGCGCCCGGAATATGAGGAGGCGCGCGAGAGCCGACGCGCCGACGTGACCTATGACGATGTGGGCGGCATGGCAGATGCCATCGACCAGCTGCGCGAGATGGTTGAGCTGCCATTGCGCTATCCGGAGCTGTTCCAGCGCCTCGGCGTCGATCCGCCGCGCGGCGTGATGCTCCATGGCCCGCCGGGCACCGGCAAGACTCGCCTCGCCCGCGCGGTTGCGAACGAGAGCAGCGCCGAGTTCTTCCTGATCAATGGTCCGGAGATCGTTGGATCGGCCTATGGCGAGTCGGAGCGCAAGTTGCGCGAGATTTTCGAGCAGGCGACCAAGGCCCAGCCAAGCATCCTGTTCATCGACGAAATCGACTCGATCGCGCCAAAGCGTGGCCAGGTGCAGGGCGAAACCGAAAAGCGGCTGGTCGCCCAGCTCCTGACCCTGATGGACGGCCTGGAGGCCCGTGCCAATCTCGTCGTCATAGCCGCCACCAATCGGCCGGAGGCCATTGACGAGGCGCTGCGGCGGCCCGGCCGATTCGACCGCGAGATCATCGTCGGCGTGCCCGACGAGCGGGGCCGCCGCGAAATCCTCGGCATTCACACGCGCGGCATGCCGCTCGGCGAGAAGGTCGACCTGTCGGAACTGGCCCGGACCACGTACGGCTTCGTGGGCGCCGATCTCGCCGCCCTCACGCGGGAGGCCGCGATCGAGGCGGTGCGCCGCTTCATGCCGCGCCTCAATCTGGAGGACGGGACAATCCCGCCGGAGATCCTGGACGAGCTGTCTGTCACCCGCGAGGATTTCCTTGCCGCGATCAAGCGTGTCCAGCCGTCCGCGATGCGGGAGGTCATGGTGCAGGCTCCCAATATCGGCTGGAGCGACATTGGCGGCCTTGACGAAGCGCAGCAGCGGCTGCGCGATGGCATTGAACTGCCCTTGAAGGACCCCGATGCGTTCCGCCGCATCGGTATCCGTCCGGCCAAGGGTTTCCTGCTTTATGGCCCGCCCGGCACCGGCAAGACATTGCTCGCCAAGGCGGTCGCGCGTGAGGCGCAGGCCAATTTCATCGCCACCAAGTCAAGCGACCTCCTGTCCAAATGGTATGGCGAGAGCGAGCAGCAGATCGCCCGACTGTTCGCCCGCGCCCGTCAGGTCGCGCCGACCGTGCTGTTCATTGACGAGCTCGACAGCCTGGTGCCCGCACGCGGCGGCGGGCTGGGTGAACCGCAGGTTACGGAGCGCGTCGTCAACACGATACTGGCCGAAATGGACGGACTCGAGGACCTGCAGTCAGTGGCGGTGATCGGCGCAACCAACCGGCCCACCCTGATAGACCCTGCCCTGCTCCGTCCCGGACGGTTTGACGAGCTTATCTATGTGAGCGTGCCCGAACGTGACGGCCGGCGCCGCATCCTCGGCATCCACACCGCGCGGATGCCGCTGGGCGAGGATGTCGATCTCGACGATCTGGCGGACCAGACCGACCGGTTCACGGGCGCTGACCTGGAGGACCTGGTGCGCCGCGCCGGCCTGCACGCTTTGCGTAGCTCGCTGTCGGTGAGCGCTGTCACGGCGGCGGATTTCGATGCCGCCCTGCAGGAAACCCGCGCGTCCGTGACTCCGGAGATGGAGCAGGAATATGAGGCCATGGAGGCAACGCTCAAGCAGAAGGCGCGATCAGCCGACCCCATCGGCTTTATCGCGCCCGGCATGCTGACCGCACGCAAGACGAGCTGATGGTCCAGAGATAGCGCCGCCCCTTTAACCGTGCGGGTTGAGCGCCGAGCGATACCGCCTTGGCGGTCGCGATCCGCCAGCCGAACCGCCATCCATCGCCTGCAGGGCGGCGATCCGCTGGTCGGTCGAGGGGTGGGTCGAGAACAGGTTGGAAACCGCGGTTGGAACGATATAGAGCTGCGCGGCCGCCGGATTGCGCTCCGACACGGGGTTGGGAATAGCCTGCGCGGCGGCGGAAATGCGAGCGAGGGCCGACGCCAGCGCACGCGGACTGCCGCAGATCTCCGCGCCCGCCCGGTCGGCGCCGAACTCCCTCGTCCGGCTGATCGCCATTTGGACGATCATCGCGGCAAAGGGCGCCACGATGACGGCAAGGATCGCCGCCAGCGGGCTGGGGCTGTTCTCGCCATCGCCGCGAAAGAACAGGCCGAAATTCGCGATCATCGAAATGGCGCCGGCGATGGTCGCGACCATCGTCATCACCAGCGTGTCGCGATTGCGGACATGGCCGAGTTCATGCGCCATCACGGCTTCGACCTCCTCAGCGCTCAGCATCGACAACAGGCCGGTTGTGGCCGCAACCGCCGCGTTCTGCGGATTACGCCCGGTCGCAAAGGCATTCGGGTTAGGATTGTCCATGATATAGACTTTGGGCATGGGCAGCTTGGCCCTGCGTGCCAGCCGCTCGACCATGGCATGGAATTCAGGAGCCGTGCTGGCGTCCACTTCGCGGGCGCCATGCATCGACAGGACGATCTTGTCGGCGTTCCAGAAGGTGAAGAGATTCATCCCGGCCGCCATCAGCAGCGCGATAATCGCGCCGCCCGCACCGCCGAACATGTAGCCCAGCCCCATGAACAGCGCCGTCAGCGCCGCCAGAAGCATGACTGTCCTGAACCCGTTCACTACCAGATCTCCCTTATCCCGGTCGTCGCCCTTGATTGGACAGAATTTGGGGACAGGCTATAGATGCGTCAATGGGATGCGCCCGCTTTTGCCTTCTCATCCGATCCTGTGACGGAGGTTCGCATGGTGAGGCCGTTCTACCTGGTCGTGGGGATATTGTCGGTGGGACTGGGCCTGGTGGGGCTCGTCCTACCACTGCTCCCGACCGTGCCCTTCTTCATTCTCGCCGCCTTCTGTTTCGCGCGGAGCAATCCCGCCCTGGAGCAAAGGCTTCTCTCTCACCCAGACATCGGACCGCATTTGCGCCTGTGGCGTGATCGGGGCGCCATCAGCAAGAGGGGAAAGCAGGCGGCGACAGCGGCGTTCATGGTCAGTATCCTGCTGGCGCTGGCGCTCATGTCCTGGCCCTGGTTTCTCCTCCCGATCCTGACCGCGATCATCGCCGGTAGCTGGATCTGGAGCCGGCCCACACACTAGGCCGGCTCCAGAGGAGATCAGGCAGCGTCCACCAGAACCAGTTCGCTGTCCTCGATTGCCGTGATGGTGATGCTGTCGACTCCGGTGATGGCGGCGCCGTCGCGGGCGTTCACCACCGTATCGCCGATCCGCACCTTGCCGGTCGCGGGAACCAGATAGGCATGGCGGTCCGGCGTCAGCGTGTAGGTCGCATTTTTCCCGCTCAAAAGGGTTGCGCCGAGCACACGCGCATGGCTGCGGATCGGCAGGGCGTCCGTGTCGCCTTCCATTCCGGAAGCCAGCGCGATGAAGCGCCCGGCGCGGTCATCCTTGGGGAAGGGCCGCGTACCCCAGCTCGGGGCCTCGCCGCGGCTGTCCGGCAGGATCCAAATCTGGAAGATCTGGGTCGCCTCGTCCTCCAGATTATATTCGGAATGCTGGATGCCAGTGCCGGCGCTCATCACCTGCACGTCGCCAGCCTGGGTTCGGCCGGCATTGCCCAGATTGTCCTTGTGGCTGATCGCGCCGGACCGAACATAGGTGATGATCTCCATGTCATGATGGGGGTGCGGGGGAAAACCGGTCTGCGGCGCGATGGTGTCGTCATTCCATACCCTGAGCCTTCCCCAATTGGTCCGGGCGGGATCATGGTAGCCGGCAAAGGAGAAATGATGGTGGGCGTCGAGCCAGCCGTGATTGGCGGCGCCAAGGCTGGCAAAGGGGCGAAGTTCGATCATGTCCGTTCTCCTCGATAGTCTCGCCAAGCATGTGCGATGCGCCACAGATAGGCATGGCCTTCCTGCCGGAAAACTGGGATAAGTTTTTCCATAATGTTCAGGAAAGTTGAACAATGGACGTCGGCCAGCCGAGCATAGACCATCTTCGCATCTTCCTCGCCGTGGTTGACGAAGGCAGCTTCAACCGGGCTGCCCGTCGGCTAGGCCGCGCTGTTTCGGTGATCAGCTACGGCATCCACAATCTGGAGGCGCAGCTCGGCGTTACCCTTTTTGCGCGCGAGGGTTCCAGGCGTCCGACACTCACGGCGGCGGGCAAGGCGCTGCTTGCCGAGGCGCGAGCGGTCGCGGACGATGTCGACGGTTTGATGGCCAAGGTACGCAGCCTGCATCAGGGCCTTGAGGCAGAGCTGGCCCTCGCCGTGGACGTGATGATGCCAAGCGCCCTGCTCGCCGCTGTGCTGCGCGAGTTCCAGCGCATGTTCCCCACGGTCTTCCTGCGCCTGCATGTCGAAGCGCTGGGCGCCGTTGCAGCTTTGGTCCTGGATCATAAGGCCCAGCTTGCCATTGGTGGCCCGGAAATTGTCGACCGACCGGAACTTGAACGCATCGCCATTGGCGCCGTCGAGCTCGTGCCCGTCGCCGCGCCCTCGCATCCCCTGGCCAGTACCGAGCGGGTCGAGCCCGGAATGACCCGGCAGCATCTCCAACTGGTGTTGACCGACCGATCGCCACTGACGGAGGGGCGGGACTTCTCTGTCGCCAGTCCGCGCAGCTGGCGCCTCGCCGACCTTGGCGCCAAGCATGCGCTGCTGCTCGAAGGCATTGGCTGGGGCTATATGCCTCACCACGCGGTGGCCGCCGATCTCGCCGCCGGCCGCCTTGTCGCGCTGACCATGCCGGAAGCGCCGACGGTGCAATATGGCCTGAATGCGCTCTGGCGAAAGGACTGCCCGCCCGGGCCTGCCACCAGTTGGATGCTGGACGCGTTCCAGGATGCGCTGGTCCGGGCGGCCGGCGACCAACATATGCCGGCCTGAAGGCGCGCCAGCTTGCCGACCCGACTACACCCCCTGCATCAACGGGTAGATATATAATTCAAACATTGTTTGATTTATTGCCTGATCATGGTTCCGAACCTACCCTTCCCACTGGGGAGGATCAGGCCGAAGGCCAGAAAGGGCTGCGCTCCAGGTCTTGAGCGAGCGAGGCAGGAGCACCCAATAAAGGGCAGCGTACCTTGCTGACCATTTGCCCCGGGAAACCGGACCGACTCTCTCCGAACTAGAACAGAAGGGAGAGGATATGATCGATCATCGCAAGGCGGTTCTGGCCGCTATCTTGAGCGGGTGTTCGCTCTTGCCATCGGTTGGCCTGGCGCAAGGGGGGAATGCGAGCGACCCGGCGACCAGCCAGATCGGATTGCAGGATATCATCGTCACCGCGCAGAAAAAGGAGGAAAGTCTGCAGATGGTGCCCGTGGCGGTTACGGCGCTGGATAAAGGCAAGCTTGAGAATCTTCAGGTCCAGAACTTCAACGACCTTGCCGGTCTGGCACCCAATCTGACGGCGGTGAACTCAGGTTCCGGATCCAATCCGATCGTCACCCTGCGTGGCATCGTTGGCGGCAATGTCGAACCGGGACGGGACAATGGCGTCGCCATGTATCTCGACGGCGTATATATCCCAAGAACCACGGGCGCACAGTTCGACGTCGCCGACCTTGAGCGGGTGGAGATCCTGCGCGGTCCCCAGGGGACCCTGTATGGCCGCAACTCCACCGGCGGCGCGATCAACTACATCACCGCCGCGCCAAAGGGAAAGCTCTACGCCAGACAGGAAGTGACCGTCGGCAATCTCGGCCTGCTGCGCACAAAGACGCGGATCGATCTGCCGAAATTCGGGGCGTTCTCGGTCTCGGGCACGTTCCTTCACGAGGAACGCAACGGCTATGTCCGGAATGTAGAAGCTGGAAGGGTCTGGGATTTCAGCCAATTGCCCGGCGGCTTTCTCAACGGAACCAGGAGGTCCGTGAAGCGGCTGGGCGACCGCAATGCGGAATCGTTGCTCGCATCAGTCCGCTACGCCCCGGAGTCGATTCCGCTCACGGTGGATTACAAGTTTGACTGGACGGATGCGCAGTACAGCAATCTTCCCAAGCAGGTCCTCCTGGACCTGGCGACTGGCTTTCCGCGCACCATCCCGGCGACGACCACCCGGCTGGACGCCATTGCCATGGGCTTCACCACACCGGAACATCTCAAGGTCTTCGGTCACAACCTGACCATCACGCTCGATCTCTCCGACGAGGTGCAATTCAAGAGCATCACCGGCTATCGGGGGTTCACCGACCAATATTCGGCCGACGTCGCCGGCGGCGGCTTTGAGAACTACTCCCCCGCGCCGGGCCGATCCTATCACGAAGTCCTGGGCATTGTCGCTCATGAGCGGGATCGATCGTTCAGTCAGGAGGTGCAGCTCAGCTATCGTTCCGACATCATCGATGCCATCGCCGGGCTCTATTATTTCAAACAGCACACGCGGACGCTGAATCCGCTTTTTGCGCGCCAGTTCCTCTCGCCGCCCAATCTGCCAAATCCCGCCAACGTCACCGACGCCGACAA
>DATJLC010000269.1:0-2672 GCA_035490755.1 Sphingobium sp. | reverse complement strand
GCGTTTCGGCCGGCCCGACCATACCAAGATGCGCCATCTCATCGCCGGCGTCGTCCACGGCATCGGCGGCTATGGCAATTGCGTGGGCGTGCCGACGGTGGGCGGGGAAGTGAACTTCCATCCCGCCTATGACGGCAACATCCTGGTCAACGCGATGACGGTGGGCGTCGCCGACACCGACAAGATCTTCTATTCGGCCGCGTCCGGCGTCGGCAATCCGATCGTCTATGTCGGCTCCAAGACGGGCCGTGACGGCATCCATGGCGCGACCATGGCGAGCGCGGACTTCGGCGAGGATTCCGAGGAAAAGCGCCCGACCGTGCAGGTCGGCGATCCGTTCACCGAAAAGCTGCTGATCGAGGCCTGCCTGGAGCTGATGGCCTCCGACGCCATCGTCGCCATCCAGGACATGGGCGCCGCCGGGCTGACCAGCTCCAGCGTCGAGATGGCGAGCAAGGGCGGCGTCGGCATCCGGCTCGACATGGACAAGGTGCCGCAGCGCGAAACCGGCATGACCGCCTATGAAATGATGCTCTCCGAATCGCAGGAGCGCATGCTGATGGTGCTGAAGCCGGGCCGCGAGGCCTTTGCCGAGGCGATCTTCCACAAATGGGAGCTGGACTTCGCGATCATCGGCGAGGTGACGGATACTGGCCGCATGGTCCTCGTCCACCATGGCGAGACGGTGTGCGACATCCCGCTTGGTCCGCTCGCCGACGACGCGCCGCTCTACGACCGGCCGCATGTCCCGACCCCGCCCAATCCGCCGCTCACCAACGTGCCGGAATGCAGCAATCCCGCAGCCGATCTCCTGAAGCTCGTCGGCTCGCCCGACCTCGCCAGCCGCCGGTGGATCTGGGAGCAATATGACCATATGGTCGGCGCCGATACCGCCCAGCGGCCGGGCGGCGACGCCGCCGTCGTGCGCGTCCACGGCACGGACAAGGGCCTGGCGATCAGCACCGACTGCACGCCGCGTTACTGCTATGCCGATCCGGTCGAGGGCGGCAAGCAGGCGATCGCCGAATGCTGGCGCAACATCACCGCCGTCGGCGCGACGCCGCTCGCCACCACCGACTGCATGAACTTCGCCAATCCGCAGCGGCCGGAGATCATGGGCCAGTTCGTCGGCTGCATCGAGGGCATGGCGGCGGCCTGCACGGCGCTCGAATTCCCGATCGTGTCCGGCAACGTTTCGCTCTACAATGAGAGCAAGGCGACCGGCGGCGGCAGCGCGATCCTGCCCACGCCCGCGATCGGCGGCGTAGGCCTGCTGCCCGACATCAATCGCATGACGACGATCGGCTTCAAGGGCACGGGCGACATCATTCTGCTGGTGGGCGAGCGCAAGGGCGCGCTTGGCCAGTCGCTCTGGCTGCGCGAGCTGCACGGCATCGAAGGCAAGGACGCCGGCCCACCGCCCAGCGTCGACCTCGACGCGGAAAAGCGCACCGGCGACTTCATCCGCGCGGCGATCCGCTGCGGCGCGCTGACCGCTGTGCACGACGTCTCAGACGGCGGCGTCGCGGTGGCGGTGGCGGAAATGGCGCTGGCGTCCGGCATCGGTGCGATCATCGACGCGCCGATCGAGGGGCCAGTCGCCGGCGCGCTCTTCGCGGAGGACCAGGGCCTCTATGTCGTGACGGCGCGCGACGCGGCGCTGATGGACGTGCTGGTCCATGCCGAGGAAGCCGGCGTCAGCGTCGAACGCCTCGGCCGCACCATCGCCAGCCGCATCATCTTCGAACTCAGCACCAGCGACCATGCGGTGAGCCTCGACGACCTGCGCGCCGCGCACGAGGGCTTCTTCCCCGCGCTGATGGCCAACGAGGTCTGATCCGGGGTTAGGGAGTTATTTCGCGCAGAGGCGCAAAGGCCGCAGAGAGCATGGTCTGCGCCGTAGGCGCCATTTACGCTTAACGGTGATCGAGTGCTGCAAGGCAGACGATCATAGCGGCTTCGCCGCAGACGCGACATCTCTGCGCCCTCTGCGCCTCTGCGCGAAAAACCACCGCAGGCTATCCCGCCCGCGTCACGCGGCCGAACAGCACATGATAGGTGGCGGTGCCGCCGCTTTTGTCGAACGCGCGCATCACCGCGCGCAGCCTGGCCGGCGTGAGCGCGGCGTGGCCACTAGCAGGGATGGTCGCGCCGATCGCCTTCAGATGGGCGAGGAAGGCGCGGGCATCGCCGAAATCATGCGGCCAATGCTCCTCGAACGCGAAGGCGTCCGGATAGACCGCCAGCATCGCCCGCAACTCCGCCAGGCTGGGATAGGCGGGGGTGCCGGGATGTGCGCCCGCCGCGTCATGCGCCGCGCGCCATTCGGCGAAGCTGTCCGCGCCCATGGTCGAGAAGATGAGGCTGCCGCCGGGCCGCAGCAGCGCGGCGAGGCGGGCCACCGCGCCGGGCAGGTCCGTGAACCACTGGAAGGCGAGGCTGGAGAGGATGAGGTCGAACCACGGCCCCTCGAATGCCGGCGCTTCGCCGTCCATGGGCAGGAATGTGCCCGCAATCATCGCCCCCCTGGCCGCCGCACCCACCATGTCGGGCGACAGATCGCTGGCCACCAGCTCGGCGGCGGGCCAGCGCGCGCGGATGTGGCGGGTCAGCAGCCCCGTGCCGCAGCCGATCTCCAATATCCGGGCGTCTCCGGCCACGCGCCGCTGCCC
>DATJLC010000268.1:0-1585 GCA_035490755.1 Sphingobium sp. | reverse complement strand
CGCCAGGATGGCGATCGGTTCGATGCCCTGCTCGCGAAAGGCGTCGCAGCCGAGCGAGCCCAGCCGCTTGGAGAGCTTGCCCTCGCTCCCGACCAGCAGCGCCTCATGGGCGAAGGCGGGCGGCGCTGCGCCGAGCGCGGTGAACATCTGGATCTGGGTCGCGGTATTGGACACATGGTCCTCGCCCCGCACGACATGGGTCACGCCCATGTCGACGTCGTCGATCGCCGAGGGGAGCATGTAGAGCCAGCTGCCATCGGCCCGCCGAATCACCGGATCGGACAGATGCGCGGGGTCAAAGCGCTGCTCGCCCCGGATCAGGTCCTGCCAGACGATCGGCGCGTCATGGTCGAGCCGGAAGCGCCAGTGCGGCTTGCGCCCCTCGGCTTGCAGGGCCGCGATCTGGTCGTTGGTCAGGGTCAGCGCGGCCCGGTCATAGACCGGCGGCAGACCGCGGCCGAGCAGCACCTTACGCTTGAGGTCGAGCTCCTGCGCGGTCTCATAGGCAGGGTAGATATGGCCGCTTTCGACGAGGGCCCGGAACCGCTCCTCGTAGAGCTCGAACCGCGCCGACTGCCGCGCCTCGCCGTCATGATCGAGGCCGAGCCATGCAAGATCGGCACGGATGGCGGCGACATGCTCCTCCCGACTGCGCTCCGCGTCGGTATCGTCGATGCGCAGGCAGAAGCGCCCGCCATTCTTCCGTGCCCACAGCCAGTTGTGGAGCGCGGTGCGGATATTGCCGACATGGAGACGCCCGGTGGGCGACGGCGCGAAGCGGGTGGTGACGGTCATGACAGGAGCGGCGTGTGGATGCCCCGGGCGCGGGCGGCGGCGGCGAGCGGAGCGTCAAGGGTCAAAAGCCCAGAGCCCGTGCGGCGTGCCAGCTCCAGATAGGCAGCATCATAGAGGGTCAGCCCATCGGCGACGGCGAGGTCGAAGGCATCCGACCAGGCGCGATCGCGGCTCTCATCATCAAACTGGACGGAAAGGTCCGCGAGCAGACCGAGGGCTCGAACATGGTCGGCATCGGTGATACGGCCGCGCCGCAAGGCGACCAGCAGCATATTGGCAACCTCGAAGGGCCAGTGGCCGGGAGCCCAGAGGCTCGCCGTTACGACCAGCGTCTGCTCTTCTTCACTCAGGCGATGGGCCTCGTCCCAGAATGTCAGCGGCGCGACGGCCGAGGCGTCGATCACGAATTGCGTCACGGGCGTCCTTCATTCTTCCAGGCAATGGCCTCCTCGACCGAAACGCTTTGGCCACGTGCCCGCATCTGTTCGCGCAATTGGCGAAATCCCTCCAGTGCAGCCACCCGCTTTGCCATGTCGAATCCACCCTCTACCGGGACCAGCCGAACCGCGGGCCGGCCGTGGCGCGTGATGACGATTTCCTCGCCCCGCTCAGCCGCGGCGATCAGTTCCGACGCCTTGTCCTTGAACTCCGATACGGCGACATGACGCATGTCCGATCCTTTCTGGCCAGAATTATAGCCAGAATTGGTCCGGCAGTCCAATGCGGATCATGCGGTGCGGAAATGGTTTGTGATCGGATAGCGCCGGTCGCGGCCGAAATTGCGGCCGCC
>DATJLC010000267.1:0-7923 GCA_035490755.1 Sphingobium sp. | reverse complement strand
TTGCCCGTCCGTCATGTCGCGAACGAGCCGGCGAGCGAGCCCATGGTGAGTGCCCAGCCGTCGACCAGCACGAACAGGAGCAGTTTGAAGGGCATCGAGATGATCGTGGGCGAGAGCATCATCATGCCGAGCGCCATCAGGGTCGAGGCGACGACGAGGTCGATGATGAGGAACGGCAGGAAGATCATGAAACCGATCTGGAACGCGGTCTTGAGCTCGCTGGTCACGAAGGCCGGCAGCAGGATGCTGAAGGGAATATCGTCCGGGCTCTGGAAGGCGGGCGCCCTGGCCAGGCCGGAGAACAGCTTGAGGTCGGTCTCGCGCGTCTGCTTGGCCATGAAGCCATGGAAGACCTTGGCCGAGCGGCCCACCGCCTCCTCGATCGTGATCTGCCCCTGCCCATAGGGCGTGTAGGCGGACCGGGTGATCTCGTCGACCGCCGGGCGCATGATGAACAGGGAGAGGAACAGCGCGAGGCCGACGAGCACCTGATTGGGCGGCGTCTGCGCAAGACCCAGCGCCTGGCGCAGGATCGACAGGACGATGATGATGCGGGTGAAGCTGGTCATCATGAGCACCAGCGACGGCAGCACCGTCAGCAAGCTCATGAGGATGAGGATCTGGAGCGACAGCGACAGCGGGCGTCCCTCGCCCGACACCTCGCTCAGCGCCTGGGTCAGCGCACCGGAGGCCTGGGCCGCCGCAGGCGCCTGCTGCGCGACCGGGCCGGTCGCGACCTGCGCGAGTGCCGGTTCCGCGAGCGCGATGGCGCCGATCGCGAGAACCGCAACGCCTGCAAATTTCAGGACGCGGTCAGTCCGCACGGCGATCGCCTTCCGCAAGGCGCTCGATCCGGCCGCGCGTGACGGACAGGAGCAAGGTGCGCCCCTGGAACTCGACCACCGCGAGCTTGCCGAAGCTGCCCATCGGGATCGCATCGACGATCCGGACCGCGCGATTCGCCTGGCCCTGCATCAGGCCGGGCTGATATTTGCGCCACAGCCAAAGCGCGCCAAAGGCCATGCCGCCGATCATCGGCAGCAGAATCAGGAGTTTCAGGAAATACCAGAACATGCCGGTCAGTTCCGCCGCTCGAGGCCGGCGATGCGGCTGTCGCCATTGGCGACCTCGACAACGCGGATGCCATAGCGGCCATTGACCGTCACCACCTCGCCGCGCGCGATCAGGGTGCCGTTGACCATGATGTCAAGCAGCTCGTCCGCCTGCCGGTCGAGTTCGACGACGCTGCCTTCGGCAAGGTCCATGATCTCGGCAAGGCGCAGGGACGTCGACCCCACCTCTACCGACATGCGCACCGGAATATCCGCCAGGAGGCGGAAATTCTGACCGGCCGGGACCGTGCCCGCGCCCTCGCCCAGCTTGGGCGCTTCGTTCAAATCGCTCATCGGTTCAGTTCCTCAGGCCAGTTTTTCGATCAGGAATGCGGCGCGCCCGTCCTGTTCGCCGATGCTGCCATGGGCGAACACGCGATTGCCGATGATGAGCGGCAGGTTGCGGGCAATATGGATGTTGATGACGTCGCCGGGCTTCAGCGCCACCAGTTCCGACATGCTGAGATTGGGGCGGGCGAGCACGGTGCGGGCCGGCAGGCGGACATCGTCCATCCGCTCGGCGAGCTTGCGGCGCCAGACCGGGTCGGCCGGGCGCAGATCCTCTATGGCGCGCGAAGAGCCCGCCGCCTCTATGCCGGTCAGGCCGTCGAGCGGATAGACGAGCTCGATCGTCCAGCTGTCCTTCTCGCCGATATTGACGGAGAAGCTCTGGACGACGACCTGGGCATCGGCGGCGGCGATTTCGGCCTGCGCGACATTGGTCTCCCGCGCGACCTGGACAGGCTCCAGCGGCGCGATCTCGGACCAGCAGGCCGTGACCATGTCCATGATCCTGCCCGAAAGCCGGTCGATGATGCGGTTCTCGGTAGGCGTGAATTCACTCGCCCCCGCGGCCGCATTCCCGCCAGCGCCGCCGTAGAAGCGATCGACCAGGCACGAGATCAGCGGTGCCTCCATGTGGAGCGTGACAACCCCCTTGATCGGGTGCAGCCGATACAGGCTGAGCGCGGTGAACTGGGGCACGCTGGAATCCCACAGCATGAACGGCGTCTGCTCGATGGGCTTGGGCGTGATCAGCGGACGGCTGCCGCTCAATGGCTCCAATATCCCGCGCAGCGAACGCGCCATGCGCTCGCCCAGACGCTCGATAGCGTTCAGCAGCGCCGGCGACTGTGCCGCGGCGCGACCAAATTGATATGGTTTCGGCTCTTGCATTGGCTGTCTGTCCCCATCCGACCCCCGTCGGACCCAGCCCTATTGAATAACGAAATTGGTAAAATAAACGTTATCAACGCCGCTATAACCCGTCTTGTCCTTCAAAACGCCGTTAATGATCTTTGCCAGCTTGGCCTGCAGGCGCTCCTTGCCCTGGGGAGTGGCGAGGTCGATCTCCTGCTCCTGGGCGAGCATCATCAATATGGCCGAGCGGATCGCCAGTTCATGGGTCTGGAGCGCGGTGATCACCCGCTGGTCATAATAGGTCCCGACCGCGATCGAGAGCTGGGCGAAGGCATCGCTGTCGGCCATGTTCGAGGTGAAGGGCGACGGGATCTGGTAATAGGTCGCCTGATAAGCGGAAGGATTTTGCGGCCTGGGCAGGTCGACGGGCTTGTGGTGCCCGCCAGCGCCCCCCGCCTCGGCAGCGCCGGCCTCGGCCGCGAACTTGGCAGCGATATCCTCGGGCTTTTCGCCCTTCAGCACCAGGCGCGGCATGTTGGGATCTTCCTGTTTCGCCGCCTCATGCCCGATGGAGCCGGCCGCGTAGAAGCCGGCCGCCGCACCGCCGCCGCCCAGCAGCCCAATCGCGCCCAGGATCAGGATCAGGGACTTGGTTTTCGCCTTCTTCTTGGGCGCCGCATCGGCCTTTTCGTCACTCATTGCCGGTCTCCGTCAAGCATAGCGCACATGCCGGTCGTCGGTGCGGCCGGACGGCCCCCGATCCTCGACATCTGGCTGCGTGTGGTCATTGAAAACGTCCCGCCGGGGCGCGGCTTTACCCTGCCCGGTGGTGCCGCCGCCATTATGGCTCTGCTGCGCGGCGGATTGCTGTCCCGCCGGATTGCCGGACGGGCTGTTGTTCCCCCGGTCCGTCGTATCGCCGCCGGCCTGATGCTGCCGTCCGGTGCCCGCCTGCGCGCCCTGGTCCGGCGAGGCGCCAAGGCCGCCGGGCGCGCGCTCTATGACGATCTGGTCGATCGACACCGCGGACAGGCGCGCATCCGCCTGGAGGCTCGCGCGATCCTGCTGCAGGCGCCTCGCGGCCTCGTCCGTTTCCGTCAGCAGCTGGACACGTCCCCCGCCCTCGCCCTGCCAGACATCGATCTGGAGCCGGCCGAGATTGGGCGGGCTAAGCTGGAAACGGCTGTGCCCGTTGCCCTCGGCAAGCGCGGTGATTTCCTTCGCCACCCGGTCGATCCACTGGCCGCCGACCCCCATGTCGATGACCTGGCTGGACAGGCTCGCGCCCACGTCGACGGCGGGCCGGACGGCAGCGGAGGGTGCGGCGACTGTCGTCGCGCCGACCTGGCTCTGGATGAGTGGCGGCAGATTCTGGACGATGTCCGCGACGGCGGTAAGGCTTGGCGGCATTGGCTCGGCGCTCTTGCGGCTGTCCGGGGATGCAGGCGCTTGCGGTGGCGGCGTGTGGATCTGGGCCTGCGCCTGTGCCGGTATGTTGCGGTCGGGGACTTCCTGGGCGGGGTTTGCGCCCGCTCTGGCCGTTTTGTCGAGCTCTATGATCGGAAAGCCGGGAGATTCCATGACGGGCCTATTGGTCTCGCCTGCCTTGGCCCCCTGAGGCGTTGTCCCGGCGACTGCCATGTCGACTACGGCCACCTCGCGCGCAGAGCGACGCTGGTTGGGGAACTCGGTCCCGGCGGTCGGCGCCTGCGGCAAGGGGACCGGGGCGGGCACCGCCAATGCGGGCACAACAGTGACCGGCGCGACCATCGGCGAGCTGGATGGTGCGCTAGTTGTGAGCTCGGGCGGCGTTTCTTTCGTTTCGCGCTTGCGGCGGACGGGGTTCCCGTCCTTTGCCCCTTCGACGGCGGTCGGCAGTGCGAGGACTCCCGCCGAATCCGAGGGCGCAGGACTGCGCAATCCCGCAGTTTCGCTCTGGGCTATGTCCGTCTGAATGGCCGTCCCTTTGGCCTGTGGCAAGTTCGGCTCGGCCATTACAGCGTGGCTGCCTGCAGGCGCCACGATTGCTCGGCCTGTGCCATCGGTCCCTTTAGAAACCGGTGCGGCTTCCCCCGGCGCGACATCGAAACGCAGTTTCGCATCCGTCCCGATGACGGCCTGCGCCGGCAGGGCAGGCGCCGCAACGCCCGCCATGACTTCGGCAAAGCCCTCCACGCCGGGAATGGCGAGGACAGCGCCGTTTGCCGGGCTCTGGACGATACCGGTCGAGAGGATCGCAAGTGCCGGGTTCATGTTCATCATTCGCTGTCCCCTTTGGTCTGCAGGCGCCGGTAGAGCGGCAGCGCCGCCATCCGTGCCTCCGCGCGCATATCGGCCGCGCGCCGTGCCTTGTCCTTGAGTCGTTCGGCGATTTCGCGCTCGCGATCGGCGGCGATGCGGCGGGCATCGCTCTGGTCGATCCGGCGCTGCGCGTCATAGAGCGCGCCGTCGAGCTGCCGTCCCGCCTGTTCGAGCCGGCCGGCAAGCTCGCGATGCGTGGCGAGGACCGCGCCGGTGGTGGGGCCGGGCTGACCGAACAGCTCGGCCCGCACGGTCGCGAGGCGCCGGGCATTGCCCTCGATCTGGGCGGCCTGGTCACGCGCCTGCACGGCGTCGGCGGCGGCCAGCACATGCTGGACATGGCGCACCCGCAGCAGGCGTCCGCGCCGGGCGACGAGCCGGCTCATGCAGCGAACTCGGGTTTGAATTGCTGGATCAGCGCCGCCACGCTCTCGTCAATCGGGGAGCAGGACTTGACGTCCTGCCGCAGGAATTCGAGCAGCTCCTGGCGCCGCTCCACCGCCTCGTCGATCACCGGATCATTGCCCGGACGATAGGCGCCCATCAGGATGAGGTCGCGATTCTCCTCATAGGCGGCCCACAGGCGGCGATAGGCGGCGGCGGCGCGCTGATGCCCGCTGTCCACCACGTCGGTCATGACGCGCGACAGGGACTTGCCGATGTCAATGGCCGGAAAGATGCCCTGCTCCGACAGATGGCGGGACAGGACGATGTGACCATCGACGATGGCGCGGGCGGTGTCGACGATTGGATCGTCGGTATCATCGCCATCGGCAAGCACGGTATAGAGCGCGGTGATCGATCCGCCCGAACGGCTGTCGACGCCGGCGCGCTCAACCAGGCGCGGCACGAAGGACAAGGCCGAGGGCGGATAGCCCTTGAGCGCGGGCGGTTCGCCCAGCGACAGGCCGATCTCGCGCTGGGCATGAGCGCAGCGGGTCAGGCTGTCGATGAGGAGCAGCACATTCTTGCCCCGCGCGCGGAAATATTCGGCGATGGCGGTGGCGCGCGCGGCGGCGCGCAGGCGCAGCACCGGGGGATGGTCGGCCGGCACGGCGACAACCACGCTCTTGGCCATCATCGACCCGGAAAGCTTCGTCTCGATAAAGTCGCTGACCTCTCGCCCGCGCTCGCCGATCAGGCCCGCGACGACGATATCGGCTTCGGCACCGGCGATCATCTGGCCCATCAGGACCGACTTGCCGACGCCGGAACCGGCGACGATGGCGATGCGCTGGCCCCGTCCGGCGGTGAGCAGCGCGTTGACCGCGCGCACGCCGAGGTCGAATTTCTCCAGCACCCGTCCCCGGTCGAGGACATTGCCACGCACGCCCGCGAGCGGCCACTGGCCATTGGCGATCACCGGCCCCTTGCGGTCGAGCGGCTGGCCCATGGCGTCGATGACACGCCCGACGAGCCCGTCGCCGACCTGGACCATATTGGCGGCGCTGTCCGGTTCGACCCGCGCGCCATTTTCCAGCGGCGCGTCCTGGTCGAGGGGCACGAGGATGGCGCGGTTGCCGCGAAAGCCGACGACCTCCGCGCGCACGTCCGTCCCGTCGGCCGCGCGGATGCGCGCGCCTGCCCCGATCGGGCGGGAAAAGCCCGTGACCTCCAGCATGCCGCCATCATGGCCGACCAGACGGCCGACATGGCGCGGCGCGGTGTTGGTGATGGCGAAATGGTCGAGCAGGCGCCCGGCGCTTTCGACGTGCGCGGCGATCACAGCCGGCCCTCCATGTCGTCCATCAGCGCCCGCAGGCGAGACAGGCGCACATCCGGGCCGTCCTCGATCCAGCCGTCCGCCGTGGCGAGGCGCACGGAGCCGCGCGCAAGCAATGGATTGGGCGAAAGGGCAACGCCGATGCCGCTGGTGTCGATGAGCGGCAGGTCGTCCGGATTGACCTCCAGCACCGCCTTGCCGTCATCGGGATCGATGCATGCCGCGACTTCCGCGCAGCGTTCCGCCAGCCGCGCTTCGTCTATGGCAACCTCGCCGACGACCTGGCCGACGAGCCGGAGCACGGCTTCGCTGAGGAGGGAGGCAAGCGCACCCTCGCCGGCGGACGCGATCCGGGTGACAGCGTCGGCAAGCGCGAGGCGCGCCGCATCCTCCGCCGCCATGGCTTCACGAGCGTGCCGCTCGCCTTCCTGGAAACCGGCGACAAAGCCTTCCCGGCTCGCCTGCTCGACAAGGTCGATTTCTGGTTCCGGCGGCAGTTCCTCCGGCATCTCGGCACCTGCCGCGGTCCAGCCGGCGCTTTCGCCGAGCGAACCGAAGCGGGACCGGAACGCGCCGCGCGGGGCGGTGCTGCCGAAGTCGCCCCAGCCGGTGAACGGCGTCGCGACGGACGGATTGATGGATGACCACATGTTAGACAAAATCGTCCCCCTTGCCGCCGAGCTGGATGACGCCCTGCTCGGCCATGCGGCGGGCGCTGGCGATGATCGCCTTCTGCGCCTCCATGACCTCGGCGAGGCGCATCGGGCCGCGCTCTTCCATCTCGTCCTGGATCGACTGGGCGGCGCGCGAGGACATGCAGCCGAGGATCTTGCCGCGCAGCCCCTCATGCGCGCCCTTGAGCGCGACCACGAGCTGGTCGTTGTCGACGGTGCGCATCAGCGCCCCCAGATCCTTGTCGCTGAGGCCCAGCAGATTCTCGAAGACGAACATTTCATCCTCGATCGACTGGGCGACGTTGCGATCCCGCTTGGCCAGCGCCTTGATGATGCGCTGCTCATGATCCTTGCGGATGTTGTTCATGATCGCGGCGGCCTCGCTGGTGCCGCCCCGCTGTGTCTTGGTGCCGCCGCCCCGGCTGGCGCCGCCATGGCTGTTGAGGAGCTGTTCCAGATCGTCCAGCGCCTCGGCGCTCACCGGGCCGAGGGTGGCGACGCGATAGACGACCTCGTCCTGCTTCTCGGCCGGTAGTAGCTGGAGCACCGCTCCGGCGGCGGGCGCCTCCAAATGGGCGAGGACGATCGCCATGATCTGCGGATGCTCCATCTCGATAGCGGCGGCGATGTCCTTGGGCTCCATCCATTTCAGCATGGCGAGCTTGGTCGATTTCTCGGGCGGCGTGATGCGCGCCAGCATATTGTCGGCGCGGACCGGCCCCAGCGCCTTGTGCATCGCGCCCTTGATGTGCTGGGCGGCGCCATAGCCGATGGTGGTGCGGCCCTTGGCCTTGTTCACGAAATGGTCGAGCGCCTGGTTGACCTCGTCCACCTCGACGTCGACGACCCCGTACATGGCGTAGCCAAGCTCGCGCACTTCCTCGGGTTCGAGGCGCGACAGGATCTGCGCCGCCTCATCCTCGTCGAACAGCATCAGGAGGACCGCGGCAGCTGCGCTGCCGGTCAGGTTGCT
>DATJLC010000266.1:0-8016 GCA_035490755.1 Sphingobium sp. | reverse complement strand
CATGCCTCGAGGCGTTCGAGCGCCGCTTCCTTGACAATCTGCTTCATGCGCACGAGCCGTGACATGGCCGATGCGACCTCTCCGCGCGCAAACTCGCTGACGATCAGGATGCGATCAGCCGCTTCGACAAGTTCGACAGCGGCCTTGCTGCCATTTTCCTCCTGGAGCAAGGCGACAAGCATGCTGGCGTCGAGATAGATGCTCAATCCGCCTCGCCCTCATACAGCCAGTCGCTGAAATGCCTGACCGGGATGGCCCCGCTGCCGGTTTGCCGGATGCGCTGGCGAAGCCGCGCCGTGGCTGCGCCGATATCTGTCGCCGACAACCTGTCAGCCGGGACGATCCGTGCCGCCGGCTTGCCCCGGTTGGTGATGATAACCTCTTCGCCGGCCAATGCCTTTTCGATGAGGCTGGAAAGCCGGTCCTTGGTCGTTGCGACGCTGTAGTTCGCCATGGCGCGCTCCTTGGATGGCCATAAATATAGCCATGACCATTGGCACAGTCCAGAGGTGCGCCCAAGCTTGTTCCAGACCCGCAATCATGCGATAAATTTCGGGGCGGGGCGGCCTTGGGAGAGGCGCCATGTTCCTGCGCGACATCGAAAGATCCAGGATTGCCGAAGCCATCATCGGCGCGTCGGTTCAGTTGAAGCCGTGGCCGGGCGACGATTATGCCGGCGATTGCGACCTGTTCCAGTCGCCGCGGCAGGGCGACGGTCCGCCCACCGGGATGCCGCGCTGCGCCGGCCAGTGCAGGCATGGCGGCAATGGATGCTATTTCGCCGTGGTGGCCTGGGAAGGACATAATAGCGGGCATTATTATGTCGCGGCCTTCTGCACCGATCAGTCGAGGAACAAGCTCGATCACTGGGTACGCCATGTGAATGGCGAGCTGATGCAGTTCTGACCCAAGGCAATTAGGTCTCGATTTTGTGCGTGGCAGATGGCAGGGCGCTGACGTCTGTCCTACTGACCCCGACTGTGTCACACTTGGTTGCGGCGCAAGATTCTGCCGAAACGGACGAGCAACGATGGCTGATACTTCCATGTGCGATACGGGCGAGCTTAGTGAAGTTTGGGCACTCCCCGGCTTCGATCTCGACGCCTTTGTCACCGCGACTTTGGCCGAGGACATGGGCGGACCGCCGGGCGCGGGCGGGCGCGATTTGACGTCGGAGAGCGTCATTCCCGACAATGCGGTCTTCACCGGCGTCATGGACAGCCGGGATACGGCGACCATCGCCGGCCTGCCGATCGCCGCCGCCTTCTTCCGGGCGCTCGATCCCGATGCCAAGATCGAAATCCTCGTCGAGGAGGGCGCCAGCGTGAAGCCGGGCGCGGACCTGATGCGCCTCACCGGCAATGCCCGCGCCTTGCTCACCGCCGAGCGTTCGGCGCTCAACACCGTGCAGCATCTGACCGGCATCGCGACCATGACCCGCGAATATGTGAAGCGCATAGCGGGCACCGGCACGACCCTGCTTGATACCCGCAAGACCATTCCCGGCCTTCGTCTGCTGGAGAAATATGCGACGCGGCAGGGCGGCGCGCGCAACCATCGCATGGGCCTGTGGGACGCAGCGATGATCAAGGATAATCATGTCGCTGTCGCAGGGTCCGTGGAGGAAGCCGTGCGCAGGGCCGTCGCGGCCGGAGTCGAGCAGATCATCGTTGAGGTCGACCGCGTTGAGCAGATCGAACCGGCGATCGCGGCGGGGGCCACCCATCTCCTCCTCGACAATATGGAGCCGGCGGTGCTGCGCGGTGCAGTCACGCTGGTCGGCGGGCGGGTGCCGACCGAAGCGTCCGGCGGTGTCAAGCTCGACACCATCCGCGCCATTGCCGAGACAGGCGTAACGTTCATCAGCGTCGGGCGGCTGACCCAGTCCGCGCCGGCCGCCGACATCGGCCTCGACTTCTCGGCCGTATAGCAGGGACTATTCGCGGACCTGGATGAGAGCGTTCAGCGGGTGGACCGCACGCGGCGAAGGTTGGTAGCCCGTCAATCGCCCGCGCACCAGGGCAAAGCGGATGGGCGTTCCGATCGGGATGAAATTGGACACGGCCAGGGTCTGTTGTTCCGCCGCATCAAGCGCAGCCATTCTCTCCTGTTCATTCTGTGCCTGGACAGCGGCGTCCAGGCTGGCCTGCGCCTCCTCGCTGCACAACCGGTTCTGCTTGCAGCCAAGCCGGGCCAGATACCAGAGCGCGCTGTCGAATGGCGCTACCTCGTCGATCAGCCTGAGGTCGGCGGGCGCGTCGGGGGCCACTGACCGCAATGTCAGGCCGATTGCCCTCAGATCGCGGGCGAGCGAGAAATAGAGCATCCGGGCGCCCGGACCGGGGGGCAGCGCGATGCGCAGCGGCGCGATCTCGCCATATTGGGCCGTCCAGTTATTAACGACGGAGCGAGCATAGCCGCGCCGCTGGTCCATGGCTTGTTCGATCCATGGCATCTCGGTCGGCGGCCGCCCGAGGTCCAGCGGAGCGGGTAATATGGTAGAGGCGGTCTGCCAGCCCTTCAGGTTCAGGAGCTGGACGATCCGGTCGCGATCTATCGCTATGCTGATGACTTCGCGCGCGTCGCGGTTCTTCAGGAAATCGGAACTTCCCTCGATCATCAGCCCGAACAGTCCGCTGACCGGATCAGCCCGCACGATGCCGGGCGGCAGGTCCGCCACCGCGATGAACGGCAGGTCGTCGAAATGTCCCCCGAGTACCAGATCACTGTGCCTGGCCCGGAACAGGGCAAAGGCCATCGCGGTCCGGCTGGCGCGCACATAGACCGGCGTGGAGGGCTTGGCGATTTCGGCCACGCCGGCCGCCGCGGTTTCATCCCGGGCGGCGCTGAGGGAGACCAGGCCGTTGTTCAACGTCTTGCGGAACGGTCCCGTGCCGCCGCCAGGCTGTGCAATCGCCAGGGCCGGCTGTGCCAGCAGTTGTAGAAAGCTCGGGGCGGGGGCGTCGAGGCGAATTTCCACCACCTGATCGGTCATGCCGCGCACCTGGGGCCGCAGGCCGGCGAGCAACGCAGGATTGGCCGTCATACGCGCCGAAAGCATCCGGGCGACCTGCTGGGCCTTCACCAGCTTGCCATCGGCCCAACGCGCGGTTCTTATCCGAAAGATGTAGCTTTTGCCGTCGTCCTCGACGATCCAGCGTTCGGCCAGAGCGCCGACGACTTCGCCGCTTGCGTCAAAGGCGACCAGCCCTTGCGCTGTGGCGCCCAGCAGGACCGCGCCGGTCGCTCGTCTGGCATTGCGCAGAGGCTCAGTCAGTTCGGCCGGACTGCCGATCACATCCACCACGACGGGTCCCTCGTCGTCCCGATTGCCACAGGCCGACAGAGCCAGGAACACCGCGGCCAGCGCGATGGCGATAAAGGGGCGACGAGTGGATATGATCATGCGTGAACTGCCCGTGGCGAGAACTGGGGCGAACATATGTTTCTATCGTGGCGGTGAGGCGACGCCAACCGACAATCGCGAACCGGACGGCTACTGGCCGAGGGGCTCGTCCATTTCTGGCGGTGGCATGGCGTCGGTCACCGGTTCGGCCGGGGGCGCGGTCTCCAGCGGTATGTCGATGCTGAGATCGCCCGCGCCGCGCAAGCGCACGCTGTCCGGCCGGATTTCGATGCCGACATTGCCGATCTGGGCGTCGATCGATGCATTGGCGATCGCATTGGTCGCCTCGTCGATGGCATTTGCGGGGATATTTTCGCCCGTCTCGGTTCGCGCCTCGCCATTCTCTACCGCACTGACCATGATGTCGCGCCAGATACGGGCAGGCAGGCCGCCGCCCGAAACGCCGGGAAGCGGGCTGTTGTCGTCATTGCCCACCCATACGGCCGTCACGAGGCCGCCGGCATAACCAACGAAAATGGCATCGCGATTGTCCTGAGTGGTTCCAGTCTTGCCGAAAGTGGCGGTCCGGAGCGCGGCGCGATGGCCGGTGCCGCCATTGGCCGCGGCGGACAGGAGATCCCGCAACATCGCCAGCTGACCACGGCTGAATTGGGCCGGCCGATCGAGCAGGCGGGTGAACCAGTTCCGTTCCTGCTCGGGTAGGCCATAGGCCAGGACCGGATAGCTGTTGCCAGCCACGGCGGCATAGGCCTGGGTCAATTCGATCAGGGACATGCCGGATGATCCGAGCGCGACCGACAGATTGTCGGACAGCGGGGATTTCACGCCGAGGTCGCGGGCGGCCCGGATCACGGCATCGACGCCAACCTTCTGCGCCAGTCGCACCGCCGCGACGTTACTGGACACCGCAAAAGCCTGACGCAGGGTGATGCGGCCGCGGTAACGCTTGCCGCTGTTCTCCGGACGATAGTCCCCAATTGTGATCGGCGTGTCATCCACCATGTCGTCGGGTGTCATGCCGGCGCGAAGGGCGGCGAGGTAGACGAACAGCTTGAACGTCGAACCGGGCTGCCGCCGCGCTTGTGTCGCGCGGTTGAAGGCGCTCTGGCGATAGCTCTTGCCGCCTACCATCGCAACGACCTCGCCATCGGGGCGCATGACGATGACGGCGGCCTGGGCCTTGCCGAGCGGCGCGCGCCGGATCGCCCGCGCGGCGATTGCCTGTATGGTGCTGTCGAGCGTGGTTCGGACGACCTGCTCTCCATAGACACCGCCGGCGCGGTCGCGCGCTTCGGGCAGGACCCAGTCACTGAAATAGGTGCCGCTGGTCGAGCTCGGCACCGGCTGCACCTTTAACCGGGGCGGCCTCAGTGATGCCCGTTCGGCCGCGGTCAGAAAGCCGGCGTCGGCCATGGCGTCAAGGACGAGGCGCGAGCGGTCCTGCGCGCCCTTCAGGTTGACGGTGGGCGCCAGCCGCGACGGCGCCTTGAGCAATGCGGCGAGCATGGCTGCCTGCGGGACCGTCAGGCGTTCGGGGCTCCGGCTGAAATAATGCTGCGCTGCCGCCCGCAGTCCGTAGACATTGTCGCCGAAATAGACGTTGGAGAGATAGCGCTCTAGGATCTGGTCCTTGGTCAGCCATGCTTCTAGCCAGAAGGCGATCAGCACTTCGCGAAATTTGCGCGCGGCGGTGCGGTCGGCGCTCAGGAACGCACCCTTGGCAAGTTGCTGGGTGATGGTGCTGCCGCCCTCGCGGACACCGCCGGCGCGCAGATTGTGCCACATGGCGCGCGCTATGCCGCGCGGATCAATGCCCCAATGCTTGTAGAAACGGCGGTCCTCGATCGCGATAAATGCCTCTGGCACATGGCGCGGCAAGGCGGCGATCGCCACCGGCTCCTCGATCTTGGCGCCTTTGCGGGTGATGAACTTGCCGTCGGCGGTCTCCAGCGTGATGCTGGGCGGTGCACTGGGCCGGAGCGAGCGGGAGAGGGGAGCGGTTATTGCCAGCCAGAGGCTTGCGGCCATCGTCATGCCAAGAATTGCCGCGATCACCCAGGCGGCGATATAGCCGCGGCGACGCCATGGCGGGCGCTCGGGAAAGCCGCCCGTTGTTCCGGGCGCCTGGACGACCGGACCAGGAGACGATGCGTCCGGATGAATGGAAGGAGGAGGGAGGGCGTCGCCAGCCATGCTGGCGCGACGCTGGATCATCTCATCGTGACAATCAAGCGGTGTATCAACAACCTATCAATCCGATAAACGCAAAGCCCCGCCGGATCGCTCCGGCGGGACCTTGGTAACTTGCGCTATGCCGTGGATCAGGCGAAGCTGACCGCGATGTTGCGGCGACGGCGCATGGCGTAGCCCACGGCGCCCAGGCCAGCGATCATCATCGCCCAGGTGGCGGGTTCGGGCACGGGAGCGCCAATGTTGCCGAAGCGCAGATCGTCGATCGCGACGATGTCGTTCGAAACATTGACGGTCACGCTCAGGATGCTCTTGCCGAAGTCGGTGAAGCCGATGAAGGCGCCACCACCGCCATTGCCGCCCTGCACCGCGGACGGGAAGTTGATGACCTGCTGCGAGCCGTCGCTGAACGTCACCGTCTGCTGGCCGACTAGGTTGGTCTGCAGGCCGCTCACGAAAAAGCCGAAGGCATTTACGGCGGACGTGAAGTTGAACGTCGCCGATCCGCCAAACAGAGACAGGAAGTTCTGTCCACCGGACGTGGTGTTGAAGCCGCAAAGCGCGCCGCAACCGGAATTGTTGGTAATGCTGCCGCCGGCGATGGAGAGGCTGGCAGGCAGGGCGCTCTCGAAGTCGACGAGGGTGGCGCCGGCCGTGACGGCATCGAACGCGGCAGCCGCAGCGGACGAGTTCGTCATCTGCGCGAGGTTGCCCACATTGTTATCCGCGCCGATATAGGTGACGACAGCCGCCTGTGCGCTGGAGGCCATGGCGAGGCTGAAGGCTGCGCCGACGAGAAATTTGGTTGCAAGTTTCATGGACTCTAACCCCTCAAACTGATTTACGCGCCGACTTCGGCGCTGCGGCTTCTGAAAGGAACCCCGCAACCCAATGGTTTATTTTCTGTTAAGGTTTCTATCCGATTCGCTTGGGGGCAACAAGTCGGAACGATCCATTAATGATCGACTGTCCGAAAATGGGACGTCAAAAGCCGACATTCCGAGCCGTAGCTACACCGGAATGAACCTAACGAAACTGCCTGAGAAGTTTTCACCCAAATAATGGCCCGCATTCTGACAGGAAAACAGAAGGCTCACGAAAAAAAAGACCCCGGAGAAGCCTGTGCTCTCCGGGGTCCTTGTTTTCAGCCGATGCCGGCCGTGATCAATCCAGATCTTCGGTCGTGAAATCCTCGCCCTGGATGTTGCCGAGCGGATCGTCGCCAATGGCGGCTTCCGCGGGCTGGCGCAGTTCAGCCGCATGCTCCTCGTCTGCGGTTTGCGGGGCCACCAGATGGACCTCGTTGGCGGCGCGCATGGCTGCGCGCAGCGCGGCGTCGCGGCTGTTCGCGGCGATCCGCATCCGGTTCATCGAGGAGCCGGTGCCGGCCGGGATCAGGCGCCCGACGATCACATTCTCCTTGAGGCCGATGAGCGAGTCCTTCTTGCCCTGGACCGCCGCTTCGGTGAGGACGCGGGTCGTTTCCTGGAAAGACGCGGCCGAGATGAAGCTGCGCGTCTGCAGGCTGGCCTTGGTGATGCCGAGCAGCACCGGCTTGCCCACCGCCGGCGACTGGCCGGGTTCGAGGCGCGCATTATGCTCGTGCATTTCCTCGGCGTCGACCTGCTCGCCTGCCAGCAGCGTGGTCTCGCCGCCGTCGGTGATCTCGACCTTCTGCAGCATCTGGCGAACGATCACCTCGATGTGCTTGTCGTTGATCTTCACGCCCTGCAGTCGATAGACTTCCTGGATTTCCGACACGAGATATTCCGCCAGCGGCTCGATGCCGAGCACTTCGAGAATATCGTGCGGATCCGGCGAGCCGCCGATCAGATTGTCGCCGCGCTTGACATAGTCGCCTTCCTGGACGTCGATCACCTTGCTCTTGGGGATCAGATATTCGACGGGCTCGCTGCCATCCTCCGGACGAATGGCGATCTTGCGCTTCGCCTTATAGTCCTTGAGGAACTCGACGCGGCCGGAGACCTTGGCGATGATCGCGTTGTCCTTGGGCTTGCGCGCCTCGAACAGCTCGGCCACGCGCGGCAGACCGCCGGTGATGTCGCGGGTCTTGGCGGCCTCGCGGCTGACACGGGCTAGGACGTCGCCTGCCTGCACCGCCTGTCCGTCCTCGACCGACAGGGTCGCGCCGATGGCGAGCATGTAGCGCGCCGCTTCGCCGCTGGCGTCGTCGAGCAGGGTGAGGCGGGGCCTCAGGTCGTCCTTTGACCGGGCAGCGCCGCGATATTCGGTCACCACGCGCTGCGCGATGCCGGTCGCTTCGTCGGTCTGCTCGACCAGGGTCTTGCCGTCGATCAGGTCCTGATACTTCACAATGCCGGGCTTCTCGGTGATGACCGGCATGGTGAACGGATCCCATTCGGCAATCCGGTCGCCCTGCTTCACCTGCGCGCCATCGGCGAACAGGATCGCGGCGCCATAAGGCAGGCGGTGCACCG
>DATJLC010000265.1:0-14749 GCA_035490755.1 Sphingobium sp. | reverse complement strand
GCCTTAACCTGCGCGGCATCGCCTGCCATATCGGCAGCCAGCTCTTCGACCTCGGGCCACTGGAGGCCGCCTATGCGCGGATCGGCGCGCTCGCGGCAGAGTTGCGCGCGGCGGGCCATGTCATCGACCGCATCGATCTCGGCGGCGGGCTCGGCGTACCCTATGAACGCGCCAAGGTGCCGCCAAGCCCCGCCGACTATGGCGCGATGGTGGAGCGGGTGACGAGGGGCTGGAACGTCACCCTGATGTTCGAGCCGGGCCGGGTCATCGTCGGCAATGCGGGCGTGCTGCTGACCCGTGTCATCTGGGTCAAGCCCGGTGTCGCGCGTCCCTATGTCATTGTCGATGCGGCGATGAACGATCTCGCCCGCCCGGCCATGTACGACGCCTTCCACGACTTCGAGGCGGTGCGCCCGACCGGCGAGCGGATGGTCGCGAATATCGCGGGGCCAGTCTGCGAGAGCGGCGACACTTTCGCGATGGGCCGCGACATCGATGCGGTGCAGTCCGGCGACCTCGCCGTGTTCCGCACGGCCGGCGCCTATGGCGCGACCATGGCCAGCACCTATAACAGCCGCGCCTTGGTGCCGGAGGTCATGGTGGACGGCAGCCGGTTCGCGGTCGTCGCCGAGCGCATCCTGCCCGAGACGATCATCGCCGCCGAGCATGTCCCAGATTTTCTGAAGGACTGACCCGCTCATGCACAGTCTGCCGGTCTTCCTGAAGGTAAAGGGGCGTCCGGTGATGCTGATCGGCACCGGCGCGGCGGCTGACGCCAAGCGCCGCCTGCTCGAGCGCGCCGGCGCCCGGATCGTGGGCGAGGACGGCACGGCGTCGCTGGCTTTGGTCGCCTGCGCCGATCGGACCGAGGCCGAGCAGACGGCGGCGCGCCTGAAGCTGCGCGGTATCCTCGTCAACGTCGCCGACCGGCCGGACCTTTGCGATTTCACATTGCCCGCCATCGTGGATCGCGACCCGGTGCTGATCGCGGTCAGCACGGGCGGCGCCTCGGCCGGCCTTGCCAAGGCGCTGCGGCAACGGATCGAGCGCCTGCTGCCAGCCAGCCTTGGCGCGCTTGCGTCCGCCTTTAAGGGCGCGCGGGAGCGGATGCGGGCGCGCTGGCCCGATGCCCGAGCCCGGCGCGCAGCGCTCGATGCCGCTCTGGCCGAACGCGGGTTGCTCGACCCCATGGCCGCTGAGGCGGAGGCGGTTGCCCGCTGGCTGGACATGGCGGGGCCTGTCGCGCCGGCACGGGTCGAGACGATCGAACTTGTCTCTCATGATCCCGACGATCTGACCGTGCGCGCCGCGCGGCTGCTGGGCGAGGCGGATCTGATCGTGCATGATCCGGCGGTGCCCCCGGCGATCCTCAACCGCGCGCGCGCCGATGCGGTGCGGCGGTCGATCGACGCGGGGGGCACATTTGGCGAGGAACAGGCGGGCCTGACCGTCATTCTGAGGCTCGGGTCGAAAGCCGGATAAACCATTTCCATTCAAGCCGTCAGCTTATTCAACCTCAGTTGAAAATGCTTTAGGTTTTCAGCCATGCTGACTCGCCTGACCCTGGCCGCCGTCCTGACCTTCGCGCCTGCAACGCTGCCCGCCCAGGCACCGGCAGCGCCCGCCCCGGCGACGGCGGAAAAGCCGGTGCCGCGAACCGTGCCGGTCGCTCTGACGACAAGCGCGGGCACCATCACTTTGTCCCTGGAGGTCGAGCGCGCGCCCATCACCGCCGCCAATTTCCTGCGCTATGTCGACCAGAAGCGGCTGGACGGCACCACCATTTACCGCGCCTTCACTTATGCGGGCGATCCGAAGACCGGCCTCATCCAGGGCGGCACCAAAGGCGATCCGAAGCGTGTGCTGAAGCCGATCGCCCATGAACCCACCAGCCAGACGGGACTGAGCCATGACGATGGCGCGATTTCCATGGCGCGCGGCAATCCGGGCACCGCGAACGGCGATTTCTTCATCATCCTGGGCGGCATGCCGGGGCTCGACGCCAATCCGTCAGCACCCGGCGACAATCAGGGCTATGCTGTCTTCGGCCATGTGACTGGCGGCATGGAGGTCGTTCGCGCGGTCGCGGCCATGGAACGCAGCTCCACTGAAGGCGTCGGCGCGATGAAGGGGCAGATGCTGGCCAAGCCCGTCAGGATCCTGACAGCGCGGCGGGTGGCGCTACCGAAATAGCCCGCAATTGTATGCGAAGGGAGTGGTACGGGGAAGCGCGCCTCAAAGGGGCGCGATGATGCCTGGCGTCAGTTCGCCGCCTTGCTGATGTCCACCTTTTCCACCCATTCAGGATAGAAAGTGGGTTCCCGGCTCGACCAGCCGACCGCTGTCGCCGCCGCCTCGCTGATCGACTGGAGCAGTTCGCGGCGCTTTTCAGGGTGAAGGTGGGGCAGGCTTGCCGCCGCGCAGAAGGCGCCCGGCAGCCACGGGCGGCTGCCCGCGCCGATCAGCCGTTCATAGAGGAAGCGATAGGCCGAAAAGCTGTGCAGCCGGTTCTGGCCGAGGTCGAAGGCGGTAATAACGACCAGCGGCGCCATGAACGGTTCGACCTGGTCGAGGCCGCTGTCGTCGGGCACCAGCGCCTTGATCTCGTTGAGGCGGCTGTAGATGCGTGCCTGCGCGCGGATGCTGGCTTCTTCGACAAGATCCCGGCTCCATGTTTCGGAAGGGTCGCCGCGATGCAGGGCGATATCGAGCGAGCGGCGTATGTAGCGCTGGGTCGCGGCGGGAAAAGATGCAAACTCCCGCATTTCCGCCAGAGTGATCACACCGTCCGAGGGTCTTCCACCGCTTGTCATTAACAGCCTCCGTATAATCGGCCTCTGCTATTCCTAACCTATGCCACAGATGGTTGATGCATGCTTAACCGGGGCATGCGGAGATACTGCCGCAATCCTTTTGTGCATTGCAACAATTTTCTCGCGGATGGTGTAAGGTTCTGCGCTGGATGCAGGACCGCCGGGGGCAAGCGGGCCGGTGGCGGCGGGCCGCCGAGCTAGGCTTTCCGTCGTGCCTTCATCGCCTTGGCCTCGGCGCCCGTCAACGGTCCGGGATACTTGTCCTCGCCCGGTGCGACGACAGCCGGCGGATCGGAGGCATCCATGCTGTCCTCCAGCCCCACCTCCAGCTTGTCCTCGTCATCGAGCGGTTTCGTCTGCTCGCGCAGGCCCTTGCCGCGTTCCGGCGGAGTGTTGCCTATTGCGTCGGTCATGAGGTGCATCCTTTTTTAGTGGCGCGCCGGCTTGCGGCCCTTGGTCTCGGCCTTCTCGAGCTCTTCGCCTTCCTGGCTTTCCACGGCCTTGCGGGCGTCCTTCGCCTGGCGCTGAATGGCATCCTTGTCCTTGGCATGCTCATGCACGGCCTTGTCATATTCGCGCGCGGCATCGTAATTGCCTTCGCCCTGCAAGGTCTTCTTGCGGGTCTCCATTGCAATTCTCCTTCGACCCGACCTCTGTTCAAGAACCCGTGAACAGGTCGAAGTTTCCGCCGCTCGTCGCCACAGGACGGGCGCTTTGCCAAATCGCGGCCCAGCCGCTAAAGGGCGCAGCCATGAAGAGCGACATGGACAATGATCAGGCAAAGACGGCGCCGGTCCCCAAGGACTGGATCATGGCGATCGCCCCCTATGTGCCGGGCAAGGCCAAGAGCGACGATGGCCGCGCGCTGATCAAGCTGTCAGCCAACGAGAATCCGCTTGGCACGAGCCCGGCGGCGCACATGGCGGTCAGGGAGGCGCTGGCCGATCTCGCCACCTATCCAGACCCCGGCGCGACCGCGCTGCGCCATGCGCTCGCCGCCCGGCACGGGCTCGATCCGGCTCGGGTGATCTACGGCACCGGATCGGACGAACTCCTCCATCTCGCCGCCAGCGCCTTTGCCGGGCCGGGCGATGAGATCATCTATGTCCGCTATGGTTTCTCGGTCTACGACATTGCCGCGCGGCGGGTCGGCGCGACGCCGATCGTGGTGCCGGACAAGGACTATGGCACGGATGTCGACGCAATCCTGGCTGCCGTCACGGCGCGCACGCGTGTCGTATATCTGGCCAATCCCAACAACCCGACGGGCACCTTTACCCCGCGCGGGGAGATTGCGCGGCTGCATGCCGGCCTGCGCCCGGACATCCTGTTCGTGCTCGACCAGGCCTATGCCGAATATCTGAGCGAGGACGAAGATGACCATGGCCTGATGCTGGCCATGTCCGCGCCCAATGTGTTCGTCACCCGGACCTTTTCCAAAATCTATGGCCTTGCCGCCGAGCGTATCGGCTGGGGCTATGCCAGCGCGGCGGTGATCGATGCCCTGCATCGCATCCGCGCGCCCTTCAACCTGACCACTTCAGCCCAGGCGGCGGCGATCGCGGCGCTGGACGACCAGAAATTCGTCGCGAACAGCCGTGAGCATAACCGCAAGTGGCGCGCCTGGTTCGCGGCGGAGATGGAGGCGCTCGGCAATCATGGCGTGCGCGTGGTGCCGAGCGGCGCCAATTTCCTCCTCATCCTGTTCGAAGGCGCGGTGGTGGCTGAGACGGTGTACAAGGCGCTGATGGAGGCGGGCTATGCGACGCGCTGGCTGCCGGGTCAGCAGCTGCCGCACGGCCTGCGCATCACGATTGGAACCGAAGCACACATGCGCGACATCGCGGCCCGCGTGCGCGCTTTGGTGACGGCGGGGGCGTGACGGCCATGCTGCCCTTCTCCCGCGTCGCCATTATCGGCCTTGGCCTGATCGGCTCGTCGATCGCCCGCGCGGTCCGCTCGACCATGCCGACCGTGCGCGTCACCGCCCATGACGCGGACCCGGAGGTGCGCGAGACGGCACGGCGCCTCGACCTCGCCGACGATGTCACCGATACGGCCGGCGCGGCCGTCACCGACGCGGACCTCGTGATCCTGTGCGTGCCGGTTGGCGCGATCGGCCCCGTCGCGGCCGAGATCGCCGCCGACGTTCCGGCCGACTGCGTGGTGAGCGATGTCGGCTCGTCCAAGGCGGGCATAATGGCGGCGCTGACGGCGGCTCTTCCCGGACGCGCCGTGGTCCCCGCCCACCCGGTCGCGGGCACAGAGAATAGCGGGCCGGAGGCGGGCTTTGCCACCCTCTTCAGGCACCGCTGGTGCATCCTCACCCCGCCCGAGGGCGCCGACCCGGTGGCGGTCGCGCGGGTCAGCGACTTCTGGGCGCGCCTCGGCGCCAATGTGGAGATGATGGACGCGGCCCATCATGACCTGGTGCTGGCCGTCACCAGCCACCTGCCGCACCTCATAGCCTATACCATCGTCGGCACCGCCAGCGACCTGGAGGACGTGACCAGGAGCGAGGTCATCAAATATTCGGCCGGCGGTTTTCGCGACTTCACCCGCATCGCCGCTTCCGACCCCACCATGTGGCGCGACGTGTTCCTGGCGAACAGGGAAGCGGTGCTGGAGATGCTGCAGCGTTTCTCGGAGGACCTCTCGCAGCTTCAGCGCGCGATCCGCTGGGGCGACGGCGACACGCTGTTCAACCTGTTCACCAGAACCCGCGCCGTCCGCCGCTCGATCATCGAGGAAGGACAGGACGACGCCGCGCCCGACTTCGGACGGAGCCACGAATAGGGGGGCCTACTCCCCCGGCGCCTTCGCCTTGATCGCCAGCGCATGCACCGTGCCCGCCATCAGGTCGCCGACCGCCGCGTTGACCATGCGCTGCCGGGCAACGCGCGACTGGCCCGCAAAAGCCTCCGCAATGATCTCCACCGTAAAATGACTTTCGCCCGATCCGTCGTCGCCCATATGGCCGCTATGCTGGGCGCTGTCGTTGATGACGGCGAGGCGTTGCGGCGACAGGGCGGCGCGCAGCCGCGTTTCGATTTCCCGGCCCACGGGCCCTAGCGGTTGATTCATCATGCGCCTTATATAGGGGGACATGCGCGCATTCGGGGAGAGGTTTTGACGGACAGTGCGAACAGGCAGCGGCATGAGCGCTTTCACGGCCGCATGGCCGGGGGAGAGGCGCGGCCGTGCCTGGTCGAGGGATGCGGCAATCCCGGCGAGTTCCGCGCGCCCCCCGAGGACCGTCGCCACGCGCCGGACGGGCCGCCGCAATGGCGCTGGCTCTGCCTCGACCATGTCCGCGCGTTCAATGCCCGCTACAATTATTTCCAGGGCATGACCCCCGAGGAAATCACCGATGCGCAGCGCCCTTATGCCGGCTGGGAACGCGAGACGCGGGCCTTTTCCGCCAGTGCCCACACGCCGCCGCCGCGCTGGGCGGACTTTACCGATCCGCTCGACGCCATCGGCGCGCGGTTCCGCCAGCGCATGGCGGAGGCCCGGCAACGGTCCGACGGCAAGCCGCTGTCCGGCGACGACAGAAAGGCGCTCAGCACCCTCGGCTTGGCAATGGATGCGGACCGCCATGCACTGCGCCGCCGCTATACCGAGCTCGTCCGGCGCTATCATCCCGACCATAATGGCGGCGACCGGGCGCATGAGAAAGCCTTGCAGGAGGTGATCGCGGCCTATACGCACCTACGCAAGGCGCCGGCGTTCGTGTAGACTTCACCTGTCTCCGTTCGTTCCTGGTTTCGTGCAGCCCGAATGGATGTGTTCATAGGCAAGACATGACTGATATTCCCAATACCCTGCCCGACATGCGCAACGAGACGCTGATGGACGCGCCCGACCGGATGGTGAAGGCGCGCGAACTGTTCGGCCTCGACATCGACATGGAGATCCCGGCCTTTTCCGAGGCCGACGAGCGCGTGCCGGACCTCGACCCCGCTTATGTGTTCGATCCGGACACGACGCTCGCGATCCTGGCCGGCTTTTCGCATAATCGCCGCGTGATGGTGCAGGGCTATCACGGCACCGGCAAGTCGACCCATATCGAGCAGGTCGCCGCGCGGCTCCACTGGCCCTGCATCCGCATCAATCTCGACGCGCATATCAGCCGCATCGACCTCATCGGCCGCGACGCGATCGTCCTCAAGGACGGGCAGCAGGTGACGGAGTTCAAGGAAGGGCTGCTGCCCTGGGCGCTGCAGCGGCCGGTGGCGCTCGTCTTCGATGAATATGACGCGGGCCGCCCGGACGTCATGTTCGTCATCCAGCGCGTGCTGGAGACCGATGGCAAGATGACCCTGCTCGACCAGAACCGGGTCATCCGGCCCAATCGCTGGTTCCGCCTGTTCGCGACGGCCAACACCGTGGGCCTGGGCGATACGACCGGTCTCTATCACGGCACCCAGCAGATCAACCAGGGCCAGATGGACCGCTGGAACCTGGTCGTCACGCTCAATTATCTGCCTGCCGCGACCGAGGCGCAGATCGTCCTCGCCAAGTCCGGCGAATATGATCATCCGGGCGGCCGCGAGGAGGTGGACAAGATGATCCGCGTCGCCGAACTGTCCCGACAGGGCTTCATCAACGGCGACATCTCCACCGTGATGAGCCCGCGCACGGTCATCAGCTGGGCGCAGAACACGCTTATCTTCAAGGATGTGGGCTTCGCCTTCCGCCTGTCCTTCCTCAACAAGTGCGACGAAGCGGAACGGCCGCTGGTGGCCGAATATTACCAGCGCGTCTTCGGCAAGGACCTGCCGGAGAGCATTGTTGGCAAGGCGGCCTGAACCAGACGGCCATCGCGCAAAGGAAAAAGGGCGGCCTGATCGGACCGCCCTTTTTCTTTCTCGGTGATAGTGGTGATCAGGCGAAGCTGACCGTCACATTGCGGCGGCGGCGCATGGTGTAGCCCATCGCGCCGAAGCCGAGGAGCATCATCGCCCAGGTGGCGGGCTCCGGCACGGCGGGCGTGGGGATGCCATCGGCGGTGCCCGTCACCAGAATGTAGTTTCCACCGAACCGCAGGCCATAGATATCCTGCGCGTCCGACGAGATGCCGCGGAACTCGAACTGGTTGAATCCGCCGGGGGTCGAGATCGGCGCAAGCACGGTCAGGTCGTAGGACGCGAACGGATTGCCGTTGATGTCGAGCGCCTCGATCGTCGCATTGTTGCCGACGCGCGGCGCGTAGTTCATGAAGAAACCGATCTGGTTGACCGGGCCGCCGTTCAGCATCAGCTGCCCATAGCCCGTGCCCGAATCGACGCCGATATAGACCGCGTCACCGCCGAAGGATCCGTTCGCGCCCAGCCCGTAGCCGCCCTGGCCCACGACCGAACCCTGGCCGGAATTGCCGCCGCCACCGGGCGCTGCGGTGAAGGTGTACTGATCGACCGTGATCGGACCGAAGGTGAAGTTGTAGTTGCCGTTGGCATGCGCCGACAGGTCGAGACCGGGTCCGGTATAGCTTGCATCCGACGTCAGCAGCGACGTGGCCGCGATGGCAGGCGCGGCGAACAATGCCAGCGGCGCTGCCGCGGCCAGCAACATCCGGTTTCGGATCATCATCGTATCTCCCATTTCCCTGTGAACCAAAGGTCTGTAAGCAGCTCGGATTATTGCCGCATATGGCTAATATAAATTAACCTTTGATGACAAGCATTCCAACAGGTAAGTCACGAGATATTGTCCTGTTTTGGAGCAAAATCGGGGTTTGACTATGGTTAAGGCTGGCGGGAGATGTCGCTGCATGCCATGAAAAAAGGGCGGTCTGATCGGACCGCCCTTTTTCTTTTCCGTTAACGTCGTGGTGATCAGGCGAAGCTGACTGTCACTTTGCGACGGCGGCGCATGGCGTATCCGACCGCGCCGAAACCGGCGATCATCATCGCCCAGGTGGCGGCTTCCGGAATGGCTGGCGGATTGGTCGAGAACAGGACAACGTCGGAGCTGGCCTTGTACTTCAGGAAGACAGTGTTGAGGTCGGTGCCGGCGTCGAAATAATAGAGGACCGATGAGGTCGCGGCCTGGCCCTTGAGGCCGGATCCGTCGCCGGGCGAGCCCTTGCCGGCGCCAAAATGGAAGCCGAGCAACGTCATGCCGTTGAGCGACGTGTTGAAGGGCGAAGCCGTGAAGTCAACGCTCGGCGCACCATTGAGACCAGACAATTTGGTATAGCTGATCGTGGCGGCATCCTTTGCGCCGACGCCGAACAGATCATCCAGCAGACCCTGCAGGATGGTTTTCGACGCCGCGCTGTCGGCAAATGCCTGGCCGGAGACGAAGCCACTGCAGTCAAACGCGTTGAACGCGGTGAATGTCGGGGACGTGGGGCTGATGTCGCCCGCCCCGCAAAGTGGCAGTGCGGCCTGGGCAGGCTGGGCGACAAAGGCTGCGCCTGCGAGCATCATTGAAATGAAGAGTTTGCGCACGGTATGACTTCCCTGACAAAGAGGATGGGCTAACAGCAACTCGCATCTTCTGTAGTTGAAGGGCTGCTAGCAGCATTTGCGGTGCAGCAATAGGGGCGCTAACCATCATCTTCAGGGCTCTGGCACGCCTGTGCCAGACCGGGACGCTTTTCCGGGGAGCGATGCGCCGATATTGGCGGCTCCGGCTTTGGGGACCAGATTATCCGGGGCACAGGACGCGCCGAAATGAAAAGGGGCCGCGTCGTCGACGCAGCCCCGGTTCAGTCGAAGAAGGCGCTGATCAGGCGAAGCTGATAGCCATGTTGCGGCGGCGGCGCATCGCATAGCCGACCGTGCCAAGACCCGCGATCATCATCGCCCAGGTCGCCGGCTCCGGGATGGCGGGCGTGTCACCGAAGCCGCCGATCCGCAGCTGTTGGATCTCGGTGAATGTCGCGCCGGTTACGTAATAGGTGACCTTCGTGAAGAAGTCGCCCCCAGTGGCTTCGGCCGAGAACCAGTA
The DNA here is from genome assembly GCA_035490755.1 of Sphingobium sp. Taxonomy (GTDB): domain Bacteria; phylum Pseudomonadota; class Alphaproteobacteria; order Sphingomonadales; family Sphingomonadaceae; genus Sphingobium. The sequence continues at coordinate 4,979 of DATJLC010000265.1, read as the reverse complement.
ATTGCCTTCCGCCTTCTTCGGCAGCGTGATCGACTCGGTGTGAGGATCGGAACCGCCGACGGTGAATGTCAGCGTCGCTCCCTTGGGCGCGCCGCCCGAAAACAGGAATTCGATCTCGCGGAAGTCGTTATCGGCACCGGTTAGGAAAATTTCGCCCAGGTCGAGCGATCCGTCCGTCGCGGCGAAAACCGCCTGGCCCGATGAGGACGTCTCCAGCGTGCCACCGTCGAGCGAGCGCACGGCCACTTCGCGGTTGGTCTGGTTCGTGTAGGCGAGGACGGTGAGGGCCGTCTGGTCGTTTGTGACCTGGGTCACTTCGTCCGGCATGAGCGCGCCCGGGTCATCGAAGTGGAAGATAATAGCGGCCGATGCGGGATGAGCGACGAAAGCCGCGCCTGCCAGCAAAGTTGCGGTAATAAGCTTGCGCATGGGTAACTCCCTTGGAACTCCTGTATCTCGTGCGCGACTCGGATATTTATCTCTTAACCGATTATTAATCTAAATTACTGCCGTGAAACAGCCTGGAAAACAGGGCTTTGATACCGTCACCTGATTTGTCCCAGATTGAAACTGTTTTGGCGACCCCTATCATTCGCTCCGACGGGGCATCACTTTAGGCGTCCAACTATAAGGCTTTGAATTTTGTCTCTTATCTGGAATTTCCGGCGAGATGCCTGCATTCCACGCCGTGCCATGCCATGCATCGGCTGGCAAAAAACGTCCGGATCGAACCTGAAAGCGGCCCTTGCGCGATCGAATCGATCAGCCCGCCAGACCGGAAATGAACGGACATGGTTCGGGATCGCGCTATCCATGCGGGATAGTATCGGTATAGTAATGAATGCCGTTATTTAGGCACGTCACTTTGCGCTTTTGGCATTCCGGTCCCTCGCACAGCTGTGCTGGCGGTGCCGCCCCTTGACATCCCCGCGCCCCTCGCGCAGCCCCAAAGCATGACTGCGCGCACACCCCTGGACGAGCTCAAGAATGTGCTGGCCGGCGCCGCGCGGGCCGTGGCGCATGATGCGGAGGCGGATGTCGGCTATACCGCCGATGCGCCGCATATGGTGGGCAAGACGATCAAGGTGCCGGCGCCCGGCCGTGCGCTCGCACCCGACCAGGTGGCGCTGGCGCGGGGCTTTGCCGACAGCATGGCGCTCAAGCTCAGGCATCATGATCCGGCGCTGCACATGGCGCGCATGCCCGCCGAACCCGCCGCGCGGGCCGTCTATGACGCGGTGGAGATGGTGCGCTACGAGGCGCTGGGCTCGCGCGGCTATGAGGGCACGCGGGCCAATCTCGCGGCCGCGCTCGCCCTGCGCACCGGCGCCGACCCGATCACCCGCGCCCAGTCGGCCGACGAAGTGCCGATCCAGGGCGCCCTCGCGCTGCTGCTGCGCGAACGGCTGACCGGCGAGCCGCCCCCGCCAGCAGCGGAAAAGGGTGTCGCCTTCCTGCGCGAATGGATCGACGAGAAAGCGGCCACTGACTTCGAGGCCCTTGCCCTGTGCCTCGACGACCAGACCGCGTTCCAGAAGTCGGTGCTGTCGATGCTGGAGCATCTCGAACTGGTGGCGCCCGACTCCCAGCCAGAGACGGACGAGGACGACCAGGACGGCGAAGGCGACGAGGAGTCCCAGGAGCCACAGGAGGACGACAGCAGCGAAAAGGAGGGCGAGTCCGACGCGCGCACCGAGGCGCGGAGCGAGGACGGCCCGGCGGACGGCGAGGAGCAGGAACAGGAGAGCCAGGAGGATTACGATCCCGACGCGGACGGCGATCCCGGCGATGCGAGCGACGAGGGCATGCTCCCCGTCCGGCCCAACCGGCCGCAGATGGAGCATGGGCCGCCCATCGACTACCGTGTCTTCACCCGCGCCCATGACGAGGAGATCGCGGCGACCGATCTGTGCGATGTGGACGAGCTGCTCCGGCTGCGCGGCTTTCTCGACCAGCAGCTCGCGCATCTCCAGGGCGCCGTCACCAAGCTTGCCAACCGGCTGCAGCGCCGCCTGATGGCGCAGCAGGCGCGCAGCTGGGACTTCGACCAGGAGGAAGGGCTGCTCGACGCCGCCCGGCTCGCCCGCGTCGTGGTCAGCCCCGGCCAGTCGCTGTCCTACAAGGTGGAGCGCGACACGGATTTCCGGGATACGGTGGTGACGCTGCTGATCGACAATTCCGGCTCGATGCGCGGGCGGCCGATCGGCATCGCGGCGATCAGCGCGGATATTCTCGCGCGCACGCTGGAACGCTGCGGCGTCAAGACGGAGATACTGGGCTTCACCACCCGCGCCTGGAAAGGCGGGCAGAGCCGCGAGGATTGGCTGGCGGCGAACCGCCCGGCCAATCCCGGCCGTCTCAACGACCTGCGCCATGTCATCTACAAGCAGGCGGACGAGCCGTGGCGGCGCGCGCGCACCGCGCTCGGGCTGATGATGCGCGAGGGGCTGCTCAAGGAGAATATTGACGGCGAGGCGCTGCTCTGGGCGCATAACCGCCTCATCGCGCGCGGCGAGGAGCGGCGCATCCTCATGGTCATCTCCGACGGAGCGCCGGTCGACGACTCCACCCTCTCGGTCAATAGCGGCACCTATCTGGAGCGGCATCTGCGCCAGGTCATCGAGTGGATCGAGACCCGCTCGCCGGTGCAGCTGGTCGCGATCGGCATCGGCCACGACGTGACCCGCTATTATCGCCGCGCTGTCACCATCATGGATGCCGAGCAGCTCGGCGGGACGATGGTCGAGCAGCTCGCGGGCTTGTTCGACGCGGATTGACGGGCGACCGCCCTAGGTCGCGCGTTCGCCCTCGCGACGAGGCTGCAATCCCGCAACCAAAAAGCCGACCAGCTCATCGGCGATCTGCTCGGGAGCCATCGCGCCACCCTCGACGTGCCAGCGCGCCGGCCAGTTGAGCGCGCCGGCGATGGCGAACGTTGCCAGCCGGACATCCTCGACATGCGCCGATCCGTCCGCGGCCGCATCCTCGACCAGCCCGCGCAGCTGGGAGTCGATTTCGCGCTTCAAGGCGCGGAAGCGGGCGCGATTGTCGGGCGACAGCACCTCGTCGCCGGTGCGGATGACGCAGCGGCCGAAGTCGGCCATGTTGATCTGCGCATAACGGACCAGGAAGCTTTTCAGCCGGTCGAGCCCCGAGCCTGGCTGTATCCGCGCCTCGTCAAGTGCGGACCGCAGCTCGGACAGGCCGCGCTGCATGCACTCGAACAGAACCTGCTCCTTGTTGCCCAGATAATGATAGACGACGGGCTTGGATATGCCGAGACTGGCGGCGACATCGTCCAGGGAGGTCGCATGATAGCCGCGTTCGTTGAACATGCGCACGGCGGCGACCAGGATCGCCTCGCACTTGCGCGCCCGAAGCTCGGCGCGCGCTTCCTGGTCCAGGAAGGGGGAATCGTCACTGAGGGTCTGCTGGCTCATGAGGGGAGCTTGACACCTCCTTGCGGGCATGTCTACTCATCAGTATAAATTCTACGCTTACGTGATTCCAGCTAGCCAAACTTCGCAACCCGGCGCATGGCCCTCCCCCGTGCATGCCCAGAGAGGTAACGATCCATGACCACTGATCCTGTCGTCATCGCCAGCTATGCCCGCACCCCCATGGGCGGTTTCCAGGGCGTGCTCTCCGACGCGAAATCGACCGAACTCGGCGCCGCCGCCGTGAAGGCCGCGGTCGAGCGGTCCAAGGTCTCGCCGGACGCGATCGAGCGCATCTATATGGGCTGCGTGCTGCCCGCCGGCCTCGGCCAGGCGCCCGCCCGCCAGGCGGCGCTGGGAGCCGGGCTTCCCCGCTCGGTCGAGGCGACCACGGTCAACAAGATGTGCGGGTCGGGCATGCAGGCCGCGATCATGGCCTATGACGCGCTCGCGGCCGGGTCGATCGACGTCGCCATCGCCGGCGGCATGGAAAGCATGACCAACGCGCCCTATGCCCTGCCCAAGCACCGCACGGGCGCGCGCATCGGCCATGACCGCGTCATCGACACGATGATGATGGACGGCCTCGAGGACGCCTATGAGCCCGGCAAGGCGATGGGCGTTTTCGCCGAGGAGGCGGTGCGCGATTATCAGTTCACCCGCGCCGACCAGGACGAATATGCGATCCGCTCGCTCAGCCGCGCCAATGAAGCGATTGCGACGGGTGCCTTCGCCAGGGAAATCACGCCGGTCACGGTTACCGGCCGCAAGGGCGCGGTCGTCGTCGACACCGACGAGCAGCCTGGCAATGCCAAGCCCGACAAGATCCCCGCGCTGAAGCCCGCCTTCATCAAAGACGGCACGATCACGCCGGCCAATGCCTCGTCCATCTCGGACGGCGCCGCCGCGCTTGTCATGACGCGCCAGAGCGTTGCCGAGAAGCTCGGCCTGCCGGTGGTCGCCAGGGTCGTCGCGACGGCCGCCCACGCGCATGAGCCCGCCAAGTTCACGACCGCGCCGGTGCCCGCCATCCGCAAGCTGCTCGACAAGGCGGGCTGGACGATCGATGATGTCGACCTGTTCGAAGTCAACGAAGCCTTCGCCGTGGTCGCCATGATCGCCGCCAAGGACCTCGACATCCCGGCCGACAAGCTCAACGTCAACGGCGGCGCGACCGCGCTCGGCCATCCGATCGGCGCCAGCGGCGCGCGCATCATGGCGACGCTGCTCGGCGCGCTCGAAACCCGTGGCCTCAAGCGCGGCGTCGCCAGCCTGTGCATCGGCGGCGGCGAGGCGACGGCGGTCGCGCTCGAACTGGTCTGAACGCCTTCAGGAGAGCATGTAAATGGATATCAAGGGTATAGCAGCGATCGTCACCGGCGGCGCATCGGGCCTGGGCAATGCCACGGCGAAGATGCTCGCCGCCAATGGCGCCAAGGTCACGATCTTCGACCTTAATGACGAGGCCGGCGAAGCGGCGGCCAGGGAGATCGGCGGGATCTTCGTCAAGGTGAACGTCGCCGACGACGCCAGTGTCACCGC
>DATJLC010000264.1:0-3871 GCA_035490755.1 Sphingobium sp. | reverse complement strand
GTGATCGGTCTCGCCACCGCACGCCGCATCGCGATGACGGACATGCCGCAGCTGGTCGCGGCCTTCCACTCGCTGGTCGGTTTGGCGGCGGTGCTGGTGGCCGCGGCGGCTTTCCTCAACCCGCATGCCTTCAACATTCTGGGCGCGGACGGCATGATCCATGCGGTCAGCCGGATCGAGATGGGCCTTGGCATCGCCATCGGCGCGATCACGTTCAGCGGCTCGGTCATCGCTTTCGCCAAGCTCAACGGCAACATGTCGGGCAAGCCGATCATGCTGCCCGCGCGCCATGTCATCAATCTCGGCACCCTCGCCGCAATCCTCGGCCTGATCGCCTGGTTCACGCAGGACCAGAGCCCGTGGATCTTCTGGACGGTGACGGTGCTCAGCTTCATCATCGGTTTCCTGCTGATCATCCCGATCGGCGGCGCCGACATGCCGGTCGTCGTCTCCATGCTGAACAGCTATTCCGGCTGGGCGGCGGCGGCGATGGGCTTCACGCTCCAGAATACGGCGATGATCATCACCGGCGCTCTGGTTGGCTCCTCAGGTGCGATTCTCTCCTACATCATGTGCAAGGCGATGAATCGCGGCTTCATCTCCGTGATCGCGGGCGGCTTCGGAGCCGAGGCGGCGGTGACTGGCGGCGGCGGTGCGATCGATCGCCCCTACAAGCGTGGATCGGCCGAGGACGCGGCGTTCCTGATGCAGCAGGCCGAAACCGTCATCATCGTGCCGGGCTATGGCATGGCCGTTTCGCAGGCACAGCATGCGCTGCGGGAAATGACGGACATGCTCAAGGAGGAGGGCGTCAAGGTCAAGTTCGCCATCCATCCGGTGGCGGGACGCATGCCCGGCCATATGAACGTGCTGCTCGCCGAGGCGGCCGTGCCCTATGACGATGTGTTCGAGCTGGAGGACATCAACAGCGAATTCGCCCAGACCGACGTCGCCTTTGTCATCGGCGCCAACGACGTCACCAACCCCGCGGCCAAGACGGACAAGACATCGCCCATCTACGGCATGCCGATCCTCGACGTCGCCAATGCCAAGACCGTACTGTTCGTGAAGCGCTCCATGGGCGGCGCCGGCTATGCGGGCGTCGACAACGAGGTGTTCTACATGGACAACACCATGATGCTCCTCGCCGACGCCAAGAAAATGGTCGAGGACATCGTCAAGTCGCTCGGGCATTGACGGGATTGCCCATGGCGTCCGCGCGGACGCCATGGGTCAGATTGGGGGAATAGCATGCGCAAGATCGGCCTCATCGGCGGCCTTAGCTGGACGTCGACCGCGCGCTATTACGAGATTATCAACAGCGCAGTGCAGCGTCGCCTCGGCGGCCTTCACAGCGCCCGGCTCGCAGTCGAGAGCCTCGATTTCGCGGATGTCGCGCGCTGCGTCACCACGGATGACTGGGATTGCGCGGCCTCGACCATGGTGGAGGCCGCCAAACGGCTGGAGGCAGGCGGATCGGATGGCCTCCTCATCTGCGCGAACAGCATGCACAAGGTCTATGACCAGGTTGCGGATGCCGTCTCCGTGCCGGTCATCCACATCGTCGACGTGATCGGCGCGCGCCTGAAGCAGGACGGGATCAGGAACGCGGCGCTGGTCGGCACCAGCAATGTGATGCTCGACAAGGGCTATCGCCAGCGCCTCGTCAGCCATGGTGTGTCGCTGCTCCCCGCCGATCCGGAGTTGGCCGCCAGGATCGACAAGATCGTCTATGAGGAATTGTCGACCGGCAAGGTGACGCGCGAAGCCGAGCGTTACATGAAGTCGGAACTGACCGACATCGCCAAGGAAAATGTGCAGGCCGCGATCCTCGCCTGTACCGAGCTGGAGATGATCGTGGACGTGCGCGCCAATGTCCTGCCGATCTATGACGGCACCACGATCCACGCCATGGCAGGGGTGGAATTCGCGTTGGGCGAGGCGGGCTGAGGGGCACTGCATCGCCCCCAGTCTGGTTATCACCGAATTAACTTGCACGATTAACCAGTTGTTTACCGAGATTACCGGGCTTGACGCGCGAGTCGCGAGGATTCATGCCTGTATCCCTGAACAACAGGGGTGCAGCTTTCATGGGTGTTATCGAACGGATCGGCGTGCGGCGGGGCAGGAGCGCCGGTCAGGCCAGGGAAGCAGCATTAACGCAGCCTAAGCTGGCCTTTGACCGCCTGATCAGGAGCGACTGCATCGAGGCGATGCGGGGTCTGCCCGATGCCTGCATCGACATGATCTTCGCCGATCCGCCCTATAATCTTCAGCTTGGTGGAGATCTGTTCCGGCCGGAAGGGGGGCGCGTCGACGCGGTCGACGATGCCTGGGACAAGTTCGACACCTTGGCCGCCTATGATGCGTTCACCCGTGCCTGGCTGACCGAGGCGCGGCGCATTCTGAAGCCCACCGGCACCATCTGGGTCATCGGCAGCTATCACAACATCTTCCGCGTCGGCTCGCTGCTGCAGGACCAGGGTTTCTGGATCCTCAACGACATCGTCTGGCGCAAGGCCAATCCCATGCCCAATTTCAAGGGTACCCGCTTCACCAACGCCCATGAGACGCTGATCTGGGCCAGTCAGGGCGAGGATGCGCGCTATACTTTCAATTATCGCGCCATGAAAACGCTGAACGACGAGCTGCAGATGCGCTCCGACTGGGTGCTGCCGATCTGCGGCGGTCCCGAGCGCATCAAAGGCGATGACGGGCACAAGGCGCACCCGACGCAAAAGCCCGAGGCACTGCTCTACCGCGTGTTGCTCGCCTGCACCAAGCCGGGCGATGTCGTGCTCGATCCTTTTTTCGGTACCGGCACGACTGGCGCTGTCGCCAAGCGCCTTGGACGACACTGGATCGGCATCGAGCGCGAGGAAAGCTATTGCGCCGTCGCGGAACACCGCATCGCCTCCGCCCTGCCGCTCGATGAATCGGCGCTTACCATCATGCAATCGGCCAAGAGCCAGCCGCGCGTCGCCTTCGGCACGCTGGTGGAGACGGGCTATGTCGCGCCCGGTACCCTCCTGACCGACGCCAAGCGCCGCTGGCGCGCAGCGGTGCGCGCGGACGGGTCGCTCGCCTGCGAAGGCGGGGAGGCTGGTTCCATCCACAAGCTCGGCGCCACGCTCCAGGGCGCGCCGTCCTGCAATGGCTGGACCTTCTGGCACATGGACGGCGAAAAGGGCCTGACCCCGATCGACAGCTTGCGCCAGACCTATCTGCTCGCCACCCAGCCTTGATGGCAAGGTGGCTCCGCGCGGCTCTTTGCTTTGCCGCCGCTTTTGCCTCGGCTGCTGCAGCTAGCGCGCGGGAGACTGACTTGTTGCGCTATACTGTCGGCGGGACGATGAGCGGCCATCTTGATCTGCGCATAAATCTGAGAAGCGGCGCATTTGAACTAGCTGAGGGAGGAAGTCCCACACCTCAGGGTCAGGTGGCGAAGGCGCATTCCGGCGTGATTGATCACGTCCAGATGCAAGGGCTTAGGGAAACGGCCCTGTTTGCCATCGGCAATGGGCTGAAGTCGCGTTACTGCATTGTGCGGGACAAAGCGGCGCGTCGCCGGAGGCTTTTCTTCGTCGATATGCCGCCCACACCGGACTATCTACCATCCATGTATATTGCTTTGGACAATCATGAAGCAACAGCGCCTCATGATCCCGGTTGCTGGAGCGCGGCCGCCGTGCAGCTGTCGACTGCAGCGTTGTTGGCTGCCCGATCAAGCGCCAAATGAATTAGTATGTTAGGTCCATCACTCCTCCTCCGCCCCGTCTGGCTTGTGGACTCCCCCGTTGGCCTGCCCGATGGCAGCTGGCGGCGGCTCGGCAATAGCTTACTCTGGTTTCAGGGCGTGGAGGTACGAGGC
>DATJLC010000263.1:0-7418 GCA_035490755.1 Sphingobium sp. | reverse complement strand
CCCTCTTCGGCCGCAAGACCTGGTTCCCGCGGATCAACTCGAAGCACCAGGCCGAGCGCCAGGGCAGCGAGCGCGCGGCGATCAACGCCCCCATCCAGGGCACCAGCGCCGACATCATCAAGCGCGCCATGGCCCGCATGGGGCCCGCGCTGGACAAGGCGGGCCTGAGCCAGGTCCGCATGCTCCTGCAGGTGCATGACGAGCTGGTGTTCGAGGTTCCCGAAGCCGATGTCGGGCGGGCCAGGCCGGTGATCGAGCAGGTCATGGCCCATGCCGCCGAGCCTTTGGTCCACCTGTCCGTGCCGCTGGCGATCGAGATCGGCGTTGGCCCGAGCTGGGGCGCGGCGCATTGAGGGAGGACGTCATCCTGAACTTGTTTCAGGATCCATTCTCCAGCCAACGCGTCCGTACCAAGTTTAGCCATGGATGCTGAACCAAGTTCAGCATGACGGATTGCGTGGGATGGACAGCATCGCTCTGCTGCATTGACACCCCGTCCACCCCCATTATGGGGCACAGGAGGCGGTTCTTATGGCCGTGCCCCCGCTACAGAGACTGGAAACCCCCGTGTCCGCGATGATCAAGATCACCCTGCCTGACGGTTCCGTTCGCGAAGTCGCGCCCGGTACGACGCCGGCGGAGATTGCGGCGGCGATCGGGCCGGGCCTCGCCAAGGCGGCGATCGCGGCCAAGGTCGATGGCGACCTGCGCGACCTTTCGCGCCCGCTCGAGGCGGACGCTGCCCTCGCACTGGTGACGGCGAAGGACGAGGCGGACGCGCTCGAACTGGTCCGGCACGATTATGCCCATGTGCTGGCCGAAGCCGTGCAGCAGCTCTTCCCCGGCACCCAGATCACGTTCGGCCCGTCCACGGACGATGGATTCTATTACGACTTCGCGCCGGCCGGGCGCCCCTTCACCGAAGAGGACCTGCCCGCGATCGAGCAGGCGATGCGGGCGATCATCGCCGCCGACAAGCCGCTGCGCCGCGAGGAATGGGCGCGCGAGGACCTGGTCGCGCGCTGGCGCGAACAGGGCGAGACGTTCAAGGCGGAATGGGCCGCCGAGCTGCCCGAAGGCGAGCCCTTGACCGTATATTGGTCGGGCGGCGACTGGCTCGACATGTGCCGGGGCCCGCACATGCCCTCCACCGGCAAGCTCGACCCGCAAGCGTTCAAGCTGACGCGGGTCTCCGGCGCCTATTGGCGCGGCGACCAGAAGAACGCGATGCTCAGCCGTGTCTATGGCACCGGCTGGCTCAACAAGAAGCAGCTCGACGCGCATCTTCATCGCCTGGAGGAAGCGGCCAAGCGCGACCATCGCAAGCTGGGCGCGGAGATGGACCTGTTCCACCTCCAGCAGGAAGCGCATGGGTCGGTTTTCTGGCACCCCAAGGGCTATCTGATCTGGCGCGAACTCGAAGCCTATATGCGCCGCGCCATCGACGCGGCTGGCTATCGCGAGGTCAAGACGCCGCAGGTGATGGACGCGCGCCAATGGGAGCAGTCCGGCCACTGGGGCAAATATCGCGAGAATATGTTCGTGATCCCCGACGAAGTGCCCAATGTCGAGGATGAGGGGCCGCTGGTGTCGGACAGTGCCGACTGGATGGCCTTGAAGCCCATGAACTGTCCCGCGCATGTCCTGATCTTCCGCCAGGGGATCAAGAGCTATCGCGACCTGCCGCTGCGTTTCTACGAAAATGGCTGCTGCCATCGCAACGAGCCGCATGGCGCGCTGCATGGGCTGATGCGGGTGCGCCAGTTCACACAGGACGACGCCCATATCTTCTGCCGCGAGGACCAGATCGTCGAGGAAGTGCGCGCCTTCTGCGCGCTCGCGGACCGGATCTACAAGGATTTCGGCTTTACCTATGCGATCAAGCTGGCGCTCCGCCCGGACAAGCGCTTCGGCAGCAATGACATGTGGGACAAGGCCGAGAATGAGCTGCGCGACGCGGTGGCGGCGGCGGGGCTGAACACGCCCGAATATGGCTGGGAAGAGCTGCCGGGCGAAGGCGCCTTCTACGCGCCCAAGCTGGAATGGCATCTGACCGACGCGATCGGGCGGACCTGGCAGGTCGGCACGATCCAGTCGGACCGCGTGCTGCCCGAGCGACTCGACGCGTCCTATGTGGGCGAAGATGGCGAGCGGCACCGGCCGGTGATGCTCCATCGCGCCATTTTCGGCTCCTATGAGCGCTTTATCGGCATATTGATCGAACATTATGCGGGCAAGATGCCGCTCTGGCTGGCGCCGGTGCAGGCGGTGGTCGCGACGATCGTGTCCGATGCGGACGATTATGCCAGGCAAGTCGCGGCCCAGCTGGCGGCGGCGGGCCTGCGCGTCGATACGGACCTGCGCAACGAGAAGATCAACTACAAGATACGCGAGCACAGCCTCGCCAAGGTTGCCAACCTCCTCGTCATCGGCAAGCGCGAGGCGGAAGAGGGGACGGTCGCCCTGCGCCGCCTGGGCTCCGACGAGCACCAGAAGGTGATCGCGCTGGCCGATCTTGTCCCCATGCTGCGGGCCGAGGCGTTGCCGCCGGATTTGGCGGTTTAACCCAACACCGTTCGTGCTGAGTAGGGACTGAGCTTGTCGAAGGCCCGTATCGAAGCATCTGCGCCAGGCCTCGGTCCTTCGATACGCCACTTCGACGGGCCTGTCCTGAGCGCCTGCCTTGGCAGGCAGTCGAAGGGCTCAGTGGCTACTCAGGACGAACGGGTATGCTTAGAATGCTAAATCCCCGCCTTCTCAACCAGCGTCAGCGCGATTTCGAAGGCGATGAGGGCGATGATGGCCAGTTCGAGGCGCACCATGCGCTTGTCCTGGACGACATCGAGCAGCACGTCATTGGCGTCGCCGATCGCGTCCAGCTTGCGCGCGATCACGCTGGCTCGGTCATTGAGCTCATATTCGGCCTCGAGCCGCCCATAGAGACGCTCAAGCTCGGGATGCTCCCACAGCATGTCGGGCTTTTCGCTGATCTGCGCGCGGCCGAGCATGCGGTGGCGGGTCGCCAGCACGTCGCCGATATGCTGCATCACCCGCCGGATCGGCAGGCCGGCGCGGCCCTGGGTGCGCAGGGCATGGACCAGCGGCTCGATGCGGTCGAACGCCTCCGCAATGCGGACCTCGTCCCGCGCGAGGACGACGCTCTGGGCCAGGACGGTGGCGGTCAGCAGCAGCCGTTCGATACCGGCATCGCGCAGCACGACACGGCCGTTCGCGTCGACCTGTTCCTCGGCGGAAGGGCGGATCGCGATGGTCGCGGTCTCGAGCTCGGCTTCCTCGACCGGTTCCACGACCTGGTCGCGCAGCCTGGCCAGAATCGCGGCCTCTGCCTCGGGGGAGGCGCCGAACAGCACGACCACGCCGTAACGGAAGACAAAGACCATTCCGCCGGAGCCGGGCGGCAGGCTTTCGGGCTCGATGAACTCGTCCAATTGCCGGGTGTCGATACGCGCGCCGATCAGCAGCGCCCGCATTTCCAGGGCGGCCGGCGCTCCATCCAGCCGCAGGCCGACGACCTGCCGGGCACCGGTCGTGAGGGCGCGCGGGTCGACGCCGCGCGCCAGCTGGAAGGAGCTTATATCCGACATCGCGATTCCGGGGGTTGCCGATACGCAACAGCTTCACCATATCGTGCCGACGCGCGGCTGGCGAGGGCTGTTCCCCTTTCCCGAATCTCCATTCTTGGCTATTAGGGCGCCCGCATTCGTGAAATCAGCACAGGAGAATCTGCCATACGTCCCCCGATGATGCGCCGCCCGCTGGCGCCGCCCCCGCCAATGAACGGCCCGCGCTATAATGAGTTCATTTCCGTTCCCAAGGTCCGGGTGATCGACGAGAACGGCGAAAATCTGGGCGTTCTGTACACGCGGGAGGCGATCGAGCAGGCGGCTGAGGTCGGGCTCGACCTGGTAGAGGTTTCTCCCAATGCGGACCCGCCGGTCTGCAAGTTCCTCGACATCGGCAAGTTCAAGTACGAGGCCCAGAAGAAGGCGAATCTCGCCCGCAAGACCCAGAAGACGCAGGAGATCAAGGAGATCAAAATGCGTCCGAACATCGACGATCATGACTATGATACGAAGATGAAGAAGGTCCACGATTTCATCGGCGATGGCGATAAGGTCAAGATCACCCTGCGCTTCCGCGGCCGTGAACTGTCGCACCAGCAGCTCGGCATGGCCCTGCTCCAGCGGGTTGCCGAAAATGTCCAGGAAGTCGCCAAGGTGGAAGCCTATCCGCGCATGGAAGGCCGCCAGATGCTGATGGTGCTGTCGCCGAAATAAGGGCTCGGTCGGGTTTGGGCGCGGGCAAAAAGGGCCTTGTTTACGTAAACTATGTGAACAAGTGGGAACGCGAGGCGGGCCATTTCAGGCGATCTTGCCGGCGTTCCAGTTCTGCACCCCGCGCCGGGCATCCTGCACGAAGCGGGAGCGGCGGACACCCTCCAGGAACAGGTTGCCGACGATCCAGCCGATCAGGCCGACCGGCCGCTTGAACTGGATCAGCAGCACGATGCGCGTCTCGTCGCTGTCGTTGCGCACCTCGTGCTCGAACACATCGTCGAAGACGAGGCATTTGCCCTCCTGCCATTCCAGCCACTGGTCGACCACGCGCATCCTGCATTTTTCGCTCTCGCGCGGGATTTGGAGGCCGAGATGGCAGGTGAGGAACGCCTTGGACACGCCGGTATGGGTCGGCAGGTGGGTATCGGGCACGAGGATCGAGAAGAAGGCCGAGTTCAGCCCGGGCACTTCCGATATGAGTTCGGCGGTGCGTGGACAGATGCTGCAATTCTTCTCGTCGCGATAGCGATAGCCGACGAGGAAGAAGGAACGCCACCGGCCCGCCGGCGCGATCCGGCGGTGATCGGGCGATATACTGGCGAGTGGCGGCACGCTTTCAAGGTCGGCAAGGGCCGCGGCTGCTTCCGCGCGGATCACCTCCCAATTGTCCTCCAACTTCTGGACCCATTTGAAATCGCTGCCCTTGAAGACCGGCACGTCCGGAATGCGCGAGCTCCTTGCGATCCAGCGGTTGGTCTTGGGCTGGATCCACTTGCCGAAGCGCATGATCAGCGGCCGCTTCGGCACCAGCTTGCTGCTGGGCGGCAAGGTGGCGCCGATCTCCGCCGGAAATTCCTTGGCCTGTTCGCTTGAGGGCGGGGTCATGCTGTCCTTCCCATCTGGTCCTTGCCTTCAGATAAGCCGACCCGGGCCTGCCGCACAATGCCTTCCCATCAGCTTCCCCCGTCCGCATGGTCCATGCTAAGAGGCGCGTCGACAGGAAGGCAGAGTAATGAACGACCTCACCCAGACGCCCGAAATGCTGATCGCGACAATGGCGGCGCGCGCGCGCAAGGCCGCGACCGTGCTGGCCAATGCGAGCGATGCCGACAAGGCGCGGGCGCTCCATGCCGCCGCCGAGGCGTTGCGCGCGGCGAAGCCGGCCATCCTCAAGGCCAACGCCGCCGACATGGATCGTGGCGCCGCCAACGGCCTGTCGCCTGCCATGCTCGACCGGCTGCGGCTCGACGAGGGCCGGCTGGCTGCTGTCGCGGATGCGGTCGCCCAGGTCGCCGCCCTGCCCGACTGTGTCGGGGCGGTGATCGACGAGACGGTGCGCCCCAACGGCCTGCGCCTCCAGCGGGTGCGGGTCCCGCTGGGCGTCGTCGGCATCATCTATGAAAGCCGGCCCAATGTGACGGCGGACGCGGCCGCGCTCTGCCTGCGGTCGGGCAATGCGGTGATTTTGCGCGGCGGATCGGAAGCGCTGGAGAGCAATCGCGCGCTGCATGCCGCCCTAGTGGAGGGCATTGCCTCCACCGGCCTGCCCGCCGATGCGGTGCAGCTCATCCCCGTCGCCGACCGGGCCGTGGTGGGCGCGATGCTGCGCGCCAGCGGCCTTATCGACATCATCATCCCGCGCGGCGGCAAGAGCCTGGTCGCGCGGGTGCAGGAGGAGGCGCGGGTGCCCGTGCTCGCCCATCTCGACGGCATCTGCCACACTTATGTCCATGGCTCGGCCGACCCCGCCATGGCGCGCGAGGTCGCGCTGAATGCCAAGATGCGGCGCACCGGCATTTGCGGGGCGATGGAGACGCTGCTCATCGACAAGGCGTTCCCGGACGCCGGCGCGGTCGTCAGCGCCCTGCTCGACGCGCGCTGCGAGGTGCGTGGTGACAAGGCGGTGCGCGCGCTCGACCCCCGTGTCGAGCCGGTGGAGGACGGCGACTGGGATACCGAATATCTCGACGCCATCCTCTCGGCGCGGATAGTCGACGGGCCGGAGGCGGCGCTCGACCATATCGCCGCCCATGGCAGCCATCATACCGATGCGATCATCGCCAGCGACGCGGGCGTGGCGGAGGATTTCCTGCGCCGCTGCGACAGCGCGATCGTGATGTGGAACGCCTCCAGCCAGTTCGCCGATGGCGGCGAGTTCGGCCTGGGCGCGGAGATCGGGATTTCGACCGGCCGGCTCCATGCCCGTGGCCCCGTCGCGCTCGAGGGGCTGACCTCCTATAAATGGGTCGTTCGCGGGACCGGCCAGACACGCCCGTGACTGGGAGCTGTCACACATCGATCGGTCGCCGCTTTCCTCCCCTCCCGCTTGCGGGAGGGGTCGGGGGAGGGCTTGCGACGGGCGTGTCCTTTGCAGGCGGCCTACCCTCCCCTAACCCCTCCGGCAGGCGGGAGGGGGATGCTCTTGCTGTTCGCCCAGCGGTGAAATGTGCCGTGCGCCTTGCCGGGCTGTTCTCACTTGCGGTGCTCGCCGGCTGTGTGCCGCAACCCAAAATGCCGGTGCGCCTGACAACTGCAACCCCGCCGCCAGCGCCCCCGCCGCCCGCGCAGGCCCCGGACTGGCAGGACTGGCCGGTGACGCTGGGCAACTGGTCCTATGCGCGCGATGCCGGCGGCACCACCGCCCGCTACGCCGGCCTGTGGCTGCGCTGCGACCTTGCCAGCCGGACGGTGACGCTGGGCAGAAACGGCGTGGTGGCGACACCCGACGGATCGGCGATGATGACGCTCAGGACCAGCGAGGGCGTGCTGCAATGGCCGGCCCGGCGGGCGAGCGGCGAGCGTTCCGCGACGGCGGCGGCGCGTTCCGCCGGGGACGTCGGCCTCGACTGGATCGCCTTTTCGCGCGGCCGCTTCGCGGTGGAACTCCCCGGCTCGCCGCCGATCGTCGCGCCCAACTGGGCCGAGCCCGTCCGGGTGATCGAGGATTGCCGAGGCTGATGGAAAGTCCGGCTCGCGACCGGGCACTCAATTATGATTCGAAAAAAGATTTTTACAAGGCTTGATCGCGAGTCGCGAATGATTCACACCTATGTTCAGAGACCGGCAGAACAGGCTTTCAGCACCGCCGGGCTCAATGGCTTCAACAGCGCGAAAGGAGGT
>DATJLC010000262.1:0-2709 GCA_035490755.1 Sphingobium sp. | reverse complement strand
CTGCGGGCGCGACAGGCGCGATCGCCCGTGCGCTCGCGCGATCAACCGCGCTGCCGACCGGGGCAGCCGGTTCCGTCCGGGGCAAGAACTCGTTCATGGGACATCATCCCTGATGCGTCCCCATCAACAAAGGACGGACGGACCCGGATAATGTTTAATTTACCCTATTGCGCCCGTCCGCGTCGAATCGAAGGGCCTCGGGCAGATCGATATGGGGCCGGTCCATCTCGCTCGCCATCCGGTTCTCGACGCGGAAGACGAAGGCGAGCACGGTCGCGACCGCCAGGAACAGCCGCTCGTCGATCACCTGATTGACGCGCGACGTGTAGTAGATGGCGCGGGTCAGCTCCGGATATTGGAGGACCGGCACGGAAACCTCGTTGCCGCATTCGCGGATGGCCCGCGCGATCTCGTCCGCGCCGCGCGCCAGCACGACCGGCGCCATGTCCCGGCCGGGCATATAGCGCAGCGCCACGGCAAAGTGGGTCGGGTTGGTGAGGATGACGGACGCCTCGCTCACCGCCTTGCGGATGGAGCCGTTCATCGTCTCCATCTGGCGGCGGCGGACGGCGGCCTTGGATTCGGGCGAGCCTTCGGTTTCCTTGTGCTCGTCCCTGACCTCCTGCTTGGTCATGTTGAGGCGCTTGGCGCGCTGCATGATCTGGGCGGGCACGTCGACGCCCGCGATCAGAAACAGCACGCCCGCCAGGGTCAGGGCGACAAGGATGAAGATCTGCCCGACCTCGTCGGTCGCGGGCACGATGCCCGCCTTGCCCATCTCGCGGATGGCGGTGATCCGTTCCCAGACGAGATAGCCGCCGATCGCGCCCAGCAGCAGCACCTTGGCGAGCGACTTCACCAGCTCGACAAGGCCCTGCATGCCGAATATGCGCTTGAGGCCGGTCAGCGGGTTGAGCTTGGCCGGTTTGAGCGCGAAGGCGCCGGGCCGGAAACCCAAGGATCCGAGCAAAGCCGGTGCCGCCACCGCCGCCGCGAAGGTCGCGACGAGAATGGCGCCCACCGGCACCAGCACGAGCGAGAGCAGCTTGGCGGCGCGCTTCTCCGGCGCGAAGGTCGCGATGTCACCGGGCTCGATGCGAAGCCCCTCGCGCAGCATTTCGCGGATGGCCGCCACGATATCGGGGCCCATGACCGCCATGGTGGCGATGCCCGCCATCACCACCATCGCGGTAGCCAGTTCCCGCGACTGAAGGATGTCGCCCTTCTCAGCCGCGTCCTTCAGCCGCTTGGCTGTCGGTTTCTCGGTCTTTTCGCCGCCCGGCGCTTCGCTCGCCATGGCTCAGCCTCCCGCCAGGGCCTGCGCCACGTCGAGCGCGGAGGCAATGGCGGCGGTGATGCTTTCCGCCAGCACCGGGGCGGCAATGGCAAGGAGGACGAGCCCGGCGATGAGGGTAGCGGGCAGGCCGACGGCGAACAGGTTGAGCGCAGGCGCCGAACGGGCCAGAACGGCCATCACGATCTGCACCAGCACCAGCGCGAAGGCGACCGGCAGCGCGATCGTCATGCCCGCGCCGAACATCGACCCGCCGAACCAGACAAGATCGTGGATCGCGCCATTGGGCATCAGCCCGCCGCCGGGCGGCAGGGCGCGATAGCTGTCGACGACAAACTGGACGAGCATGAGGTGGCCGTCCATCGCGAGCAGGAGGAAGGTCGCGAGGATCGACAGGAACTGGCCGATCACCGGCGTGGGGGAGCCGCTCTGCGGATCGACCATCGACGCGAAGCCGAGGCCCATGGCGTTGGCGATCGTCTCGCCGCCGATAAAGGCCGCCGCATAGGCGATCTGGAGCGCGAAGCCGAGGGCGAGCCCAGCCAGCACCTCGCCGGCGACCAAGGCGATCCCGGCAAAGGAGGCGATGCCGTCAGCGGGAAGCTGAATCGACACGCTGTTGAGCGCGGCGATGCCGATCGCAAGCGACAAAATGAGCCGGACCTGCAGGGGAACGGCGGGCGCGCCGAAAACCGGCGCCGCGATGAAGGCGGCGCCCGGCCGGATCATTGCGATGAGCCAGATCCAGAGCTGGGTTTCGACACCTGCAAAGCCGGGCGCGATCATCCGGCTCGGCTCCATGCAGCGTGCTCCTGCGAAAGCAGGAGCCCAGAGAGACGGGGTGTGCCGGACGACCCTGGGCTCCTGCTTGCGCAGGAGCACGAAAAAGACGCGGGAACCAAGCTGATCACGTCAGTTCAGAAGATCGGGAATGCGCTCGAATATCTCGCGCGTGAAATCGGCGATCAGCAGCATGATCGAGCCGCCGAACAGGGCCAGCGTCGCGCCGACGATGATGAGCTTGGGCACGAAGCTGACCGTCGCCTCGTTGATCGAGGTCGCGGCCTGGATCATGCCGATCACCAGGCCGGCGACAAGCGCGGGCAGCAGGATCGGCGCGGTGGCGAGCGCCGCGACCCAGAGCGCCTGCTGCGCGATGCCGACGAAAAAGTCCCCATTTTCCATGGCTCAGCTCCCTTGCCCGTCCGTCATGTCGCGAACGAGCCGGCGAGCGAGCCCATGGTGAGCGCCCAGCCGTCGACCAGCACGAACAGGAGCAGCTTGAACGGCATGGAGATGATCGTGGGCGAGAGCATCATCATGCCAAGCGCCATCAGGGTCGAGGCGACGACCAGGTCGATGATGAGGAACGGCAGGAAGATCATGAAGCCGATCTGGAACGCGGTCTTGAGCTC
>DATJLC010000261.1:0-3447 GCA_035490755.1 Sphingobium sp. | reverse complement strand
CCCCTAACCCCTCCCGCAAGCGGGAGGGGGATCAAGCGGCGATATGCATGGGCTCCAGGCCCGCAAGGCGCGTCATCACCGGCACCTTTGGCACCTGGCGCGGCGCGTGGCCATTGAGGGCCTTGGCTACCGCGCCGATATGCGCCGGCGTCGTGCCGCAGCAGCCGCCGACCATGTTGACCAGCCCCTCGCGCTGCCATTCGGCGATCAGGCTGGCGGTCTTTTCCGGCAGCTCGTCATACTGACCCAGCTCATTGGGCAGGCCGGCATTGGGATAAGCAAGGATCAGCGTGTCCGCGCTCTTCGCCAGTTCCGTCAGATAGGGCCTGAGGAGGTCCGCGCCAAAGGCGCAGTTCACGCCGATGGTGAGCGGCTTCAGGTGCCTGAGCGTATACCAGAAGGCGATGATGGTGTGGCCCGACAGGTTCCGGCCCGACATGTCGGTGATGGTGAAGCTCAGCATCAGCGGCACGGCCCGTCCCGCCGCCGCCTCCGCCTCGCGCGCCGCCATGCCGGCCGCCTTGGCGTTGAGCGTGTCGAAGCAGGTCTCCACCAGCAGGAAATCGACCCCACCCTCGATCAGCGCGTCGCACTGCTCGCGATATTGCGCTTTCAGGTTGTCGAAGTCGATCTCGCGAAAACCCGGGTCGTTGACCTGGGGGCTGATGGACAGCGTCTTGTTGGTCGGGCCGATCGACCCGGCGACGAAGCGGCGGCGCCCGTCCTTCGCCTCGGCCCGCTTCGCACATTCCCGGGCGATGCGGGCGGCGGCCAGATTGACCTCCCGCACCAGATGCTGGCAGCCATAATCGGACAGCGCGATCCGTGTGGAGCTGAAGGTGTTGGTCTCGATCATGTCGGCGCCATTGTCGAGATAGGCGTCATGGATCGCCGCGACGACATCCGGCCGGGTCAGGCAGAGAAGGTCGTTATTGCCCTTTTGGTCGTGGGCAAGGTTGAGGTCGCCGCGATAGTCCGCCTCGGTCAGGCCATATTTCTGGATCGAGGTGCCATAGCCGCCGTCGAAGATCAGGATGCGCTCGGCCGCCGCCGCGCGCAGGGCGGTTTCCGCCTCGGAAACGGGGAATGTCATGCTGTCTGCTCCTGCACGGCGGCCACCGGCCTTTTGCCCAAGATATGGCAGATCGCATAAGCGAGCTCGGCCCGGTTGAGCGTGTAGAAATGAAACTGGCGAACGCCGCCGGCATAGAGGCGGCGGCACAGTTCCGCGGCCACCGTCGCCGCGACCAGGTGCCGCGCCTCGGGATGATCGTCCAGCCCCTCGAACAGGTCGCCCAGCCAGGCCGGAATGGCGGTGCCGCACATGGCAGACATGCGCTTGACGCTCGCGAAGTTCATGACCGGCATGATGCCGGGCACGATCTCCGCGTCTATACCCGCTGCGGCTGCGTCGTCGCGGAAGCGGAAGAAGGTGTCGGGCTCGAAGAAGAACTGCGTGATCGCGCGCTCGGCCCCGGCATCGATCTTGCGCTTGAGATTATCGAGGTCGGCGGCCCGATCGGGTGAATCAGGGTGCGATTCCGGATAGGCAGCGACGGAAATTTCGAAGGGCGCGATGGCGCGCAGCCCCTTCACCAGCGCAACCGCGCCATCATAGCCGTCCGGATGGGCCACGAACGGGCCGGCGCCATTGGGCATGTCGCCACGCAGCGCGACGATGTGCCGCACGCCCGCTGCCCAATAAGCACGCGCGATTTCGTCGATTTCCGCCCGCGATGCCTCGACACAGGTCAGGTGCGCCGCCGCCGGAATGCTGGTCTCCCGCACGATTCGCTCGACGGTCGCATGGGTGCGCTCGCGCGTCGAGCCACCCGCGCCGTAGGTGACGGACACGAAACGGGGCGCGAGCGGCGCCAGCGTCTCGATCGCGTTCCACAGGGCAAGCTCCATCTTCTCCGACTTGGGCGGAAAGAATTCGAAGGAGACCTCCGCATCACCGGGCAATGTCTCGATGAGAGGATGGGGCGAACTGCTGGTCATCAAAATTTTCCCGTTGCTTCTCGTATCGGCCGCACGCTGGTCTCGCGCCGGCAGCCCATCCAGATCTTGACGGTCAGCGCCGTGCCGGACAGGGCCTCGGTCGCGACCATCTCAAGCCCGCTCTGCGCGAACCAGGCGGCCATCTGGTCGTCCGAGAAACCGAGACGCGCATGGGCCGCACGGGTCCGGAGTTCCTCAAGATCATGCGAGGCGAAATCGACGATCATGAACAGGCCGCCGGGCGCGAGCACCCGCGCCACCTCGGCGACGACATGCTCGGGCGCCTGCGCATAATGCAGCACCTGATGCAATATGGCGGTGTCGGCGCTTCCGTCTTCCAGCGGCAAGTCATTGAAATCGCCTACCATCAGCCGGAACTTGTCGGCATCTTCCGCCGGCAGCTTGGCGCGGGCAAGGCGCAGCATGTCGGCGCTGCGATCGACCGCCAGCACATTGGTCGCGCGGCCGCCGAACAGCTCCACCATCCGGCCCGTGCCAGTGCCGACGTCCAGCAGGCGGCCGAGCGATCGCGTACCGAAAAGAGCCGCCATCGCGGATTCGACCTCCGCCTCCGGGACATGGAGCGAGCGGATCGCATCCCATTCCTCGGCATGATCGGCAAAATATTGCGCCGCGGCGCGAGCCCGGTCGGCCCGCACGGCCGCGAGACGCGCCAGGTCGGCATCCATCCAGAGCCGCTCCTCCTCCGATGGCGGCACGCTGTCGAACCAGTCCAGCATGGCGCGCGCCGCCTGGCTCTGGCCCGGCGTGAGGAAAACCCAGCTTCCTTCGCGCCTGCGATCAACGAGTTCGGCCTCGACCAGGATGCGCACATGGCGCGACACGCGCGGCTGGCTTTGCCCCACGACCTGCGCGATTTCGCCCACGGCAAGCTCCATCGAGCGCAGCAGCCGGAAGATGCGCAGGCGCGTCGGATCGGCCAAAGCACGGAAAATATCGAGCGGCGCGGACATGGGCACGACATATAAAGATTTCTTTATATCCGTCAATGGCCTGCCCTTTCGGTCCGTTTGCGGTGAAAAGCGGCGATAAAGGCAGGGATTGCCTTAACGGAACGAACACGATACGTATCCCGCCTGCAGGCCTAAGGGGGGGAGAGCGGTTCTCCAAACCGCCTGCTCGGTTCTGTTACCTGTAGAGGGGTTTGCTCATGTCCAAGACTATCGCTCTTTCGCTTGTTATTGCTGCTTCGCTCGGTCTGTCCGCCTGCGGCGAGACTGAGACGACCAACGTCGCCGACGCGATGAACAACGCCACCGAGGATGCCAACATGGCTGCCGCCAACGCGATGAACGCGGCCGGCAACGTCATGGACAATGCGGCGAATGCGGCCGGCAACGCGACCAACGTAGCCAACGCCATGTAATCCGCCTCGCCCCCGGTGGGCGAGAGAAAGGTTTTTCGCGGGCCGTCGCGCATATGCGC
>DATJLC010000260.1:0-8150 GCA_035490755.1 Sphingobium sp. | reverse complement strand
GCGCCGGCCTACCGGCTCAGTGACGCCCATCGCCAGAAGGTGATAACAGCGGCGCAAAAGGCTTTTCCCGGTGTCAGCATGCGACTGATCGACTGGAACGACCGGTTCGATCGACTGATCGTGATGACCCAAGGCCCCGGCGATCCCCAGACCTGGTGGTTGGTCGACATCAAGACGAAAAATGCCGAGCCGCTGGGCTATTCCTATCCCGTGGCGAGCCGCGATGTGGCCCCGATGAAGATGATCCGGTACAAGGCAGAGGACGGCACGGAAATCGCGGCCGTGCTGACCCTGCCGCCAGCAGGGGCCGCGAAGAATCTGCCCATCGTCGTCTTTCCGCATGGCGGTCCGGCGGCGCGCGATTATCCCGACTTCGATTGGTGGGCACAGGCTTTCGCGGTGCGCGGCTATGCCGTCCTGCAACCGAATTTCCGGGGTTCCACCGGCTATGGCGCCGCCTTTGAGAAGGCCGGGAAGGGTGAATGGGGGCGCAAGATGCAGACCGACATCTCGGACGGCCTTGCCCAGCTCGTCAGGGACGGCATCGCCGATCCGAAACGCGCCTGCATCATGGGGGCCAGCTATGGCGGCTATGCGGCGCTTGCGGGCGTGACCCTGCAAAAGGGCCTGTACCGCTGCGCGGTGTCGGTCGCCGGGGTCAGCGACGTCGCCCGCATGGCCCGGACGGACGCAGCGGAAAGCGGCTGGAACCCCCTCATGCGCCGGGCGCTCAAGGAAGAGCTGGGTTCCGGCAAGGATCTGGCCGCGGTGTCGCCGATCCGTTTCGCCTCAAATGCAGATGCGCCCATTCTGCTCATTCATGGCAAGGACGACACCGTCGTGCTCTATGAACAGAGCGCCAGCATGGCACGGGCCCTGCGCGCGGCCGGCAAGCCGGTGGATTTCGTCACATTGGCCAATGAAGATCATCATCTGTCGCGCGGCGAGACGCGCCTGGCCATGCTGGAGGCGGCCGTCGCCTTTGTGGAGAAGCATAATCCGCCTGGACCGGCGAAATAATCGGACGCAGCCGCGCCGTTCCCCGGTCGCGCTTGATCATGCGGCCATCCTCCTCCTATTGGACAGGGCGTGAGACAGCAAGGTAGAGACATGAAACGGCCAGAAGACCGCTTTTTCCTGGTGATTGTCGCCGCCGTCAGCATCGCGCTCGCGCTCCTCATCCGGCCGTTCTTCGGCGCGATCCTGTGGGCCGTCATCGCCGCCCTGCTGTTCGGGCCGTTGTTCGAGCGGCTGGTTCAGGTCACGGGGGGACGGCGCAACACCGCCGCGTCCATCACGGTGCTGACGATCGTGCTGCTGGGTGTGATGCCCGCCATATCGCTCGGCTTCGCGATCGTGCGCGAGGTGGCCGGCATTTATGAGCGCATCCAGACCGGCGGCATCAATGTCGGCGAGATCTTCGCCCATTTCGAGGATGTGCTGCCGCGATGGATGGTGGAGTTGCTGCAGCGGGCGGGCCTGTCGGACCTCGCCGTCCTGCGCGAGCGGTTGGCGGGGACGATCGCCAGCGGTTTCCAGGCGCTGGCGACCCGGGCGATCGACTTCAGCCAGAGCGCTTTCGGCTTCCTGATCGCGCTCGGCGTGATGCTCTATCTCAGCTTCTTCCTGCTGCGCGACGGCCAGCAGATCAGCCGGCGGATCGAACGGGCCGTACCGCTGCGCCCCGAAATGTGGCGCGCGCTCATCGCCAAGATCGTGACGGTGATCCGGGCGACGATGAAAGGCAGCTTTGTGATCGCGATCGTGCAGGGGGTGATCGGCGGCGTCATCTTTTCGCTGCTCGGCATCGGAGGGGCGCTGCTGTGGGGCATCGCCATGGGCTTTTTCTCGCTGCTGCCCGCGATCGGCACCGGCCTGATCTGGGTTCCGGTGGCCATCTACCTGTTCCTGAGCGGCGCCTTTGTGAAAGGAGCGATCCTTGTCTTCTGCGGCCTGTTCGTGATCGGGCTGATCGACAATCTGCTGCGCCCGGTGCTGGTCGGACGCGACACGCAGATGCCCGATTATGTGGTGTTCATCTCCACCCTTGGCGGGCTGGAGCTGTTCGGCTTCAACGGCATCGTGGTCGGGCCGGTCATCGCGGCGCTGTTCATCGCGATCTGGGACATCTTCACCGACGCCCAGAAGGAACAGGCTGCCTGACCGGCCGACCCGGTGCAGATCAGGTGGCTGCGACCGATGCCTGCGCCCCGGCGGCGGCGCGGCGCGCGGTGAACCAGCCCATCGCCAGCGTCGCCACATAGCAATAGGCGGCCGCGACCAGCAGCGCGGCGGCCATCTCGGGCGCCTTTCGCGCGATCCCGACATCCGCGATGGTCACGACGGTCAGATAGAGCATCATCCCGTTGTTGATGATGAAGCGGAACTGGCCGCGCATGAAGAAGAAGATGATGAGCGCCATCACCGCCGCGCCGCCATAGGTCGCCAGCGGTCCCGCGATCACGGGCAGTCCCAGCAGGACCCAGCCCATGCCGATCCCGCCGAGGCCGCCGAGGAGCGAGGGGACGAAATCCTTCATCGACTGGTTCAATATGCCCATCCAGTAGAGCATGAACAGGAAGCCGAGATTGACGGTGGTGATGCCGAGCAGGTGGTAAATCGTCAGCAGCAGGCCGACAAAAGGCACGGTTGCCAGAACCAGGAGCGCGGCGATTTTTGCGCTCGGCGCCATCGGCACAATTCCATTGGCTTCCATTTATCCATCTCCTATGATCCGCCTCTGGCGGTATTGCGGCACAGCCTATGGGGATTTGCCAGCCCCGGCCAGCACAATCTTGGCAGGGGGCAGAAGCCGCCGTGGCGATGCCCGCGCTCAGGCCTGGCGCATGTCGCCGATATATTGCGCGATCTTGAGCTGCAGGTTCGCCGAGCCGTCGGACAGGGAATAAGCGAGGTCGCGCACATTGGAGGATGTCCGCGCGGCCGCTATCGTATTGGCCTGGATGTTCGCGATATTGCCGCAAATATCCTCGCCGGCTCTGGCGACCTCAAGCGCGTCCTGGGCCAGCTTGCGGCCGATCAGGCGCTGATGCTCGACGGCGCTTTCGACCGAATGGAAGATGATGTCGACGCTGTTGATCACCCGCTCGATGCCGCCATGGCCGTCGACGACGCCACTGACCGTCGACTGTATGTTGCGGATGTGGCCG
Source organism: Sphingobium sp. (assembly GCA_035490755.1). Classification (GTDB taxonomy): domain Bacteria; phylum Pseudomonadota; class Alphaproteobacteria; order Sphingomonadales; family Sphingomonadaceae; genus Sphingobium. The sequence continues at coordinate 4,980 of DATJLC010000260.1, read as the reverse complement.
GCAATCTCGGCGGCGGCGGTTCGGGTCTGGTCGCCCAGCGCCTTGATCTCCTGCGCCACGACCGCGAAGCTCCTGCCGCTTTCGCCGGCCTGGGCGGCCTCGATCCGGGCGTTGAGGGCGAGCAGCTTGATCTTGCCGGCCAGCGCCTGGATGAAGTCCAGTATCCGCTCGATGGAGCGGGTGGTGTCGGCGAGTTCTTCCGCGCGCACGCTGCCCGCCGCGACCAGCGCGACCGCGTCCTCGGCGGTCGTCTTCGCCTCCGTTGTGCCGCGATGCAGGTCGTCGAGGGCGACCGCCAGGTCGCCGCACTCGCGCGCCATGGCATGCATGCTGGAGCTGACCTGACTCGCGGCGGCGGCGACCGACACGGCATGATCCCGATTGGTGCTGGCGCGGTCGGCGGTTTCCGACGCGGTCGCGGAGAGGCCGGCCGATGCCGATTGCACGACCGCCGCAAGGCTGGTCGCTTCCACCTCGAACCGGGCCGACAGACGCCGCATGGCCGCGCGCCGCCTTCCCTCCCGCTCGGCGGCGAGACGCAGCAAGGTTTCGCTGCTCACGACCCCGTCAAACCGACCGCCGCGGGTCAGGATCATGCCATCGCGGCCGCCCTGTCGCGCATAGACGTCGAGCAGGCGGGTCACGTCGAGAACGGCTTCTGCCGAAGGGCAGGGCTTCAGATGGGGTTCGAGATCGTTGCAAAAGCCAGGATTCTGGAGAAGCGCATGGCCGTAGGGATTGAAGAGTATGCGCCTGACATCCTTCTCGAATATCGCGCCGACCGGGCGATCATCGCTGTCCAGGACCGGCAGGATGCGAAGGTCCTGGTGGCTCTGCAGCACATCGATGACATCGGAGAGATTGGCGCTGCGATGAACGAACAGCTTTTCGCTTCCAGGGACCATTATTTTGTCCGAGGGCGATATATCGTAAAGGTGGCGATCCATCATCTGCATGATGGAACGCTTAAGCCGGTTGAGGTTAAAAGGGCGTTAGTGATTTGTTACAACTATATGACAACGCTCACTTTTTGTCGGTCTGGAGCGGGCTCGTCCGCATGGCTTCCAGGGTCGTAAGCGCGCCCAGCCGTTCCCATGTGTCGTTCAATTGATATTCACATCATGAATGCCAATATCGCCCATCAAGGCGTAATGGGCGCGATGCGCCTGGTCGCGATGGGACAGGATCATGAAACGCAGCATATTCACTCGACTGGCCGCGGCGTCGGCCCTGGCATTGACCGCGCTCGGCGGCTGCGCGGCGCCGTTCAAGGCCAATGTGGCGCGCTTCCAGCAATTGCCGCCCGCGCAGGGGCAGAGCTTCACGATCGTGGCGGAGAATCCGCGCAATGCCGGCGGTCTTGAATTCGCGCATTATGCGGATCTCGTGGCCGGCCATCTGACGCGCCATGGCTATGTCCGCGCGGCCGATCCCGGTTCGGCGCGGCTGCTCGTCCGGCTCGATTACCATGTCGACCAGGGGCATGAGCGGGTCGAGAGCACCGGATTTTCCCATTTTCCCTACTGGCATCGGCCGTGGGGCTGGCACGGTTGGCGCGGGCGATACATTCACGGCTTTTACGACCCGTTCCTGTTCGACTCCGGTTATGACATCCGCAGCTACACGGTTTACAACAGCATGCTGAAGCTCCGGATCGATCGGGCGGGCGAGGGCAGAGCGCTGTTCGAGGGTACGGCGCGGGCGCAGTCGCTTTCCAACAAGCTGACCTATCTGGTGCCGAACCTGATCGACGCGATGTTCACCAACTTTCCGGGCAATTCCGGTGAGGAGATCAAGGTGACGGTCGCGCCCGAGCCCAAGAAGTAACGCAAGTAAGACATTTCAATTCGCGTCCGAGCGTCTATGAGCGGGGGTGATGGCGCACGCGGCAACGAATATGGATCAACGGTTCGGGACGGGGCGGCGCGTCCTGCTCCAGGGGCCGCTGCGGCTCGACAGCGGCGCGGCCCTGTCGCCGGTCGAGATCGCCTATGAAACCTATGGGACGCTGGCGCCCGATGGCCGCAACGCCATATTGATCTGCCACGCGCTTACCGGTGACCAATATGTGGCATCGACCCACCCTCTGACCGGCAAGCCCGGCTGGTGGACGCGGCTGGTGGGCGAGGGACTCCCGATCGACCCGCAGCGGCATTTCATCGTCTGCGCCAATGTGCTGGGGAGCTGCATGGGCTCCTCCGGCCCGGCCAGCATCGATCCCGCCACGGCCGAGCCGTTCGGCATGCGCTTTCCAGTCATCACCATCGCCGACATGGTGCGCGCGCAGGCGCTGCTGCTCGACCATCTCGGCATAGAACGGCTGTTCGCGGTCATTGGCGGGTCGATGGGCGGCATGCAGGCGCTGACCTGGCCGACCATCTTCCCGGACCGGGTCGAGGCGGCGATCGTGATCGCGTCGACCGCCCGGCACAGCGCCCAGAACATCGCCTTTCACGAGGTCGGGCGGCAGGCGATCATGGCCGATCCGAAATGGCGCGGCGGCGCCTATTATGACGATGGCGACGTGCCCGCCGCCGGGCTGGCGGTGGCGCGCATGGCGGCGCACATCACCTATCTGTCCGAGGCGGGGCTGACCGAGAAATTCGGCCGCCGCCTGCAGGCGCGGGACGCAAAGACCTTTGGCTTTGACGCCGATTTCCAGGTGGAGAGCTATTTGCGCCACCAGGGGCTCAGCTTTGTCGAGCGGTTCGACGCCAACAGCTATCTCTACATCACCCGCGCCATGGACTATTACGACATAGCCGAGGACCATGGCGGAGCGCTGGCGGCGGCGTTCGCGGCGACGCGGGCGCGCTTTTGCCTCATCAGCTTCGACACCGACTGGCTCTATCCGACCGCCGAATCGCGCATCATCGTCCATGCCCTCAACGCGGCCGGGCGGGAGGCGAGCTTCGTCGAGCTGAGCAGCCCCTTCGGCCATGACAGCTTCCTGCTCGACGCGCCGGAGATGAACCGGGTGATCGACGGCTTCCTGCGCGCGGGACGGCGGTGACGGACTTGCGGCCCGATCTCGAGATCATCGCCCGCCATGTGCGCGAGGGTTCGCGGGTGCTGGATGTCGGCTGCGGCGACGGGGCGCTGATGGCGGCGCTGCGCGACCTCAAGCGCGTGGATGCGAGGGGCCTGGAACTCAACGCCGACAATGTCGCCGCCGCCGTCGCGCGCGGCCTGTCGGTGGTGCAGGGCGATGCCGACACCGACCTCGGCTATTATCCCGACCGCAGCTTCGACTATGCCATCCTCAGCCAGACCCTCCAGACGACGCGGCGGCCGGACCGGGTGATCGAGGCGCTGCTCCGGATCGGCAGCCGCGCCTTTGTCAGCTTTCCCAATTTCGCGCACTGGCGCGGGCGCATGGCGCTTTTGTTCGGGGGGCGGATGCCGGTGACGCGGCTGCTGCCGGAGCGCTGGTACGACACGCTCAACATCCACCATCTCACCATCGACGATTTCCGCGCGCTGGTGAAGGAGCGCGGCTGGCAGATCGAGGCGCAGTGGTTCCTGAAGGGGGGGCGGGAAACCGGCGGCGCCAACGCCAATCTGCTCGCCGAACATGCCGTGTTCCTGCTGAAGGCATGAGGGGCTGACCGCCATGGGCGCGGGGCACCATGATCATGGCCACGGTCATGGGCATCACGGGCACCCCCACCACGCGCCGGGCAGCTTTGGCAGGGCCTTTGCGATCGGGGTGACGCTCAATCTGAGCTTCGTTGTCGTGGAGGCGGCGTTCGGCATCCTCGGCAACTCCCTCGCCCTGCTCGCCGATGCGGGGCATAATCTGAGCGATGTCATAGCGTTGCTGGTCGCCTGGGGCGCGGCGGCGCTGGGCCGGGTGCTGCCGTCGCGGCGCTTTACCTATGGCCTGCGCGGCTCATCGATCCTGGCGGCGCTCGGCAATGGCGTCGTGCTGATGCTGGCGGCGGGCGCGATCGCCTTTGCCGCGCTCCAGCGCTTCGGCAGTCCCGAGCCGGTCGCGAGCGACCTGATGATGATCGTCGCGGGCGTCGGCATATTGGTCAATGGCGGCACGGCGATGCTGTTCCTGTCGGGCAGCAAGGGCGATCTCAATGTGCGCGCCGCCTTTCTCCACATGATGGCGGATGCGGCCGTGTCGGCGGGGGTCGTTGCGGCCGGCCTTGCCATGAAGGCGACGGGCTGGCTGTGGATCGATCCTGTCACCAGTCTCGTCATCGTCGCGGTCATCGTCTGGAGCAGCTGGGACCTTCTCAAGGAAGCGATTGCTTTGTCGCTGGGCGCGGTCCCGGCCGGAATCGATGCGGCGGCGGTCGAGCGCCATCTCGCCGGGCTGGCGGGCGTAGAGGCGGTCCACGACCTCCACATCTGGCCGATGAGCACGACCGAGACGGCGATGACCGCGCATCTCGTCATGCCTGGCGGCAATGGCGCGGACAGCTTCCTGCACGATGTGGCGGAAGCGATGCGCAGGCAGTTCGGCATCGGCCACACCACCTTGCAGATCGAGCGGGACCCGGCCGCCTGCGCGCTCGAGCCGCCCGACGTGGTGTGAGCCTGGCGCGATACTGGAAACAGGCATCAATCCTCCCCGGAACGGGGAGGTGGCGCGCGCGAAGCGCGTGACGGAGGGGCCGGCGGCGCGCGCACCCCTCTGCCCCTTCGGGGCACCTCCCCGTTCCGGGGAGGATCTGTAGCTGATTATCGCCGCGTCGCTTTAAACTGGCAGGAAGCCCGCGCGCTGGAGCCGCTCGACCGAGTCGCGGGCGACCGGCACCAGGGTTCCGCTCGCCAGGCGAATTTCGCGGTTGCGACCGCTGCCGGAGACTTCCGCCACGGCGTTTCGCGCCACCCACCAGCTGCGGTGCGTCTGCTCGCCCGGGACGTCGTCCATCTCGGCAATGGCGTCGCGCAGGCGCAGCAGCAGCAGCTCGCTCTGGCGCCGGCCATGGACGCGGACATAATGGTCCTCGCTCTCCAGCGCCA
>DATJLC010000259.1:0-4411 GCA_035490755.1 Sphingobium sp. | reverse complement strand
ACATAGAGGCGGCCATCCGCCCCGGCGCGCAGGCCATTGGCGCCGAACAACCGGCTGGGCTGGGTGAGCCGCTCCATGGTCCAGCCTTCCGCGAGGCCGGTATTTTCCGCAGGGTAGCGACTGTTGCGCATGGACATCTTCATCCTCTCCGGGCTGATGGGTGCACCGTACGTGTCGAGTCCTGAGCGCCCGCCCTGCGGGCAGTCGAAGGGCTCGACACGAATGGGGTCAATGTAAAATTATCGCGTTGCGGGGTTTGAGTTCGCCCGTGCATTCAACAGGCGCAGGCCGCCGGTGCCCATATATTTCGCCAGGTTGCGGTGGAAGTTGGTGATTTTCTGCTCCTGGTGCGGATTGGGCAGGGTACCGCGGAAACCGCGCGACTTCATGCCATTCTGCACCGCCACCATGTTGGAGAAATCCTGTGCGAGCACCGCGCCCCATTTTTCGGCGGTCGCTTCGGCCTCGACCCATTCGGTTTCGGGTTCCTGCCCTTCCGGGAAGCGCTCGATGGCGTAGGATTCGAAGATGCACTTGCTGGGATCGTCCCCATAGGGCCGCGAGCGGTAGCACAAGGCGAAGGTGACGCCCTGGAGCACCGCCATATTGGGGAAGATGTGCCAGGCCAGGCCCGCCACCGACATCTGCTCCGGCGTGATCGACGGCCAGACAACGCCGCGCGCCGCATCATCCGCTCTGGCGGAATCGAGCCAGTGCTTGATCACCTGGTCGGCCGGGGTGCCCTCGGGCAGCTCATCGACCAGGCGCCGCGCGGCGTTGACCAGAGTCTCGGTGGTGCTGGCGTTGTTGACGGTGGTGTAGATTTCGTTCTGCAGCTCATAGGTGGAGATCCGGGGATCGGCCCCCCTGCCCGCGCGCGTGATCGTGCTGCTCTGCTTCATCTGCAGCTCGGGGTCACGCTGGTCGAAGCCGCTGACGCCGTGTAGCCCATAGGGTGCGCTATAGGCGTAATAATCGCCATGCTCGAGCAGCTGGGTATGGGTGCCCGCGACGTGATAGGGTTCCATGAAGGCTTCGAGCGCGACCTTCCAATTGCAGTCGACGACCACCCATTGGCGCCATTTGTAGCGCATCTTCTCAAACTCGAACGGATCGAGGATGGTGGCGGCGGGTTCCAGATATTCGCGCAGGGACACGCAATCAGGATCCATGTTGATGAAGATCCAGCCGCCCCAACAATCCACCTTCACATCGGACAGGCGGGTGTTCTCCTCGTCGAGGGCGCCCTGCCAGTCCTGCTTGTCGTGGATATAGATGTTCTTGCCCTCGAGATCGAAGGTCCAGCCGTGGAAGCCGCAGACGAACTGCTTCTTCGTGCCGCAGGCATGGTTCTTGCCGCAGGGCGTGTCGACCAGGCGCCGGCCACGATGCGAGCAGACATTGTGATAGGCCTTGATCGTGTCGGGCGCGGTGCGGACGATCAGGATGGAATCATCGAGGATGTCATAGGTGATGAAGTTGCCGACTTCGGGGATTTCCTCGACACGGCCGGCCATCTGCCACACCTTCGGCCACAGCATCTCGCGCTCCGCCTTGGCATATTCCGCGGAAATAAAGGCTTCGACCGGATAGGTCAGCGCTTGTTCCAGATCGTCGTCCGCGTTGATCTCTGCCGCCTTGTTCACAATGTCCTCCTGCCTAAAACAAATGCATCAAGACCAGCCGCCGGGGATGATAACCCAAATCACCACCCCCGGAAGCAGGAATTCGCCGCCGCCCCGGATCAGGCGGCGAGGACGGGCCCCTCAAGCTCAAGCCCTTCCAGATCGCCCTTGGCGCGCCATTCAGCCAGCATGGCCTGGAAGTTGTCCCAGCCAAGCCCCCAGCCCCGGAACAGGAACCACTTCGCTTCCTTGTCGCCTTCGTTGGTGAAGTAGCTGGGCGTGCATTCCTGCAGGAACTGCGACAGGTCGAGCGCGACTTCCTGAAAGCGCTGGATATAGGCGTCCTGCGCCTGCTGGCTCGGCTCGACCGCCTCAACGCCGCGCTTCAAGGCTTCGCCGATGACATAAGCCGCATAATGCCCCTGCCGGCTGAACTGCTCCGTGGTGGTGCCGTTGAGGCCGCCCTGGACATAGCCGGTGTAGAACATGTTGGGGAAATTGCGGGTCATCATGCCGTGGAAGGTCTTGGGACCGTCCGCCCAATGATCGTAGATCGACACGCCATTGCGGCCTTCGACGACATCGATGCCCCAGCGACGCTTGAGCTCGCTCGTCACCTCGAAGCCGCTGGCGAAGATCATGCAGTCGACCTCATATTCAACGCCGTCGGCGATGAAGCCCTTTTCGGTCATCCGCTCCAGGCCCTGCGTCGCCGACACGTCGATCAGCTTCACATTGGGCCGGTTGAAGGTCTCGTAATATTCATTGTTCGACAGCGGCCGCTTGCACATGAAGCGATACCAGGGCTTCAGTGCTTCGGCGGTCGCCTTGTCCTTGACGATGCTATCGACGCGGCGGCGCAGCCGTTCCATGACGCGGAAGTCCATGGTCTCGCGCCGGGCCATGAATTCCTCCATCGAGACCTGGGGCCAGCCTTCGGCTTCCAGTTCGGCATTGAGGTTGCGGTTGATCTCCGTCCAGATGTCGCAGATCAGGTCCGGGTCGCCGGGCGCGATCACCTCATTCGCGGCGCGCAGGAAATTCGTCTGCCGCTCCGCCTGCCAGCCGGGCTTGAGCGATTTTACCCATTCGGGGTCGGTCGGCGGATTGGGCCGCTCGTCCACGCTCGACGGGGTGCGCTGCAGCACGTAGAGCTGCTTGGCATATTTGCCGAGATAGGGGACCGCCTGGATCGAGGTCGCGCCCGTGCCGAGAATGGCGACCTTCTTGTCGGCCAGGCCGTCCAGCACCGGATCTTCCCAGCTGCCGCCGCTATAGTCATAGTCCCAGCGCGAGGTGTGGAACATCTTGCCCTTGAAGCTGTGGATGCCGGGGACGCCCGGGAATTTGGGCGTGCTCAGCGTGCCGCCGCACATGATGACGAAGCGGGCGCGAATCTCGTCGCCGCGATCCGTGGTAATGCGCCAGCGCCGGATCGATTCATCCCAGTTCAGGCCGCTGATGAGCGTGTGGAACAGCGCCTTGTCGCGGAAGCCGAACTTGTCGGCGATGAGCTGGATATAGTCGTAGATCTCCTTGCCATCCGCGAACTTCTTGGACGGCATGAAACCCGTTTCTTCCAGCAGGGGCAGGTAGCAATAGGCGTCGTTGTCGCACTGAATGCCGGGATAGCGGTTCCAGTACCAGGTGCCGCCGAAGCTGCCGGCATGGTCGATATTGCGAAAATTCGTGATCCCCGCCTGGGTTAGATGATAGGCGGCGGTGATCCCCGACCAGCCGGCGCCCAATATGGCGACGTCGAGGTCTTCGGTGATGGCATCGCGCGGCACCACGGGCATGAAGGGATCATGTTCGACGGTATCGTGGGTCAGATGGTCGGCCGGCGGCGCATATTGCGCTTCGTTGTCCCGGCGCAGGCGCTTGTCACGCTCCTGACGGTATTTCTCCGTAAGCGCCGGGATGTTGACCTCCTCGGGCGCAGGAATTTGTGTTGGTGAGCACTTCATATCCACTCCTCGATACCGCTACCTGGGCGTTTATATAATCAACAGTGTTGTTTATCAAGAGCCGCGACGCGTAGCTTATGCATTCCTGGACCGCGATCCAAGCGCCATTGCATTCAGGGAGGAAAAAGCGGGGCGTGTTCCTGCGAAGGCGAGGCCTTTGCAAAGGCTATAGTCATTCCCGCGAAAGCGGGAATCCAGAGCCGAAAGCGCTGTTTTCCGTGGCCCTGGATCCCCGCTTTTGCGGGGATGACGGTAAGCGGAGGCCCCGCTTCCGCAGGGCACGGTTCTGCTTGAACAGGACGGACTTTACCGCTCCCGACCGCCGGCGGACGTCAGCGCACGGCCACCCAAGGCGCGGATCGCCTGGGCGGTATCGTCGTCGATATCATGGCTGATGTCGGACGGGACGGGACGGGACGCACCCCGACCGCTCAACGCTCCGACAGATAATAGCGGTCGCGCGCCGTCAGGTCGTCGGCCAGATCATAGACGATCGGCTGACCGGTCGGGATTTCGAGGCCGGTAATCTCGGCATCGGAAATGCCGGACAGATGCTTGACCAGCGCCCGCAGCGAATTGCCATGGGCGGAGATCAGCACCCTTTTGCCCGCCTTCAGCTGCGGCGCGATCCGGCTCTCCCAATAAGGCAGCACCCGCGCGATCGTGTCCTTGAGGCTTTCCGTCGCGGGAATGTCGATGCCGGCATAGCGCCGGTCCTTCGACAGGTCGAACGGGCTGCCCGCATCCAGCGGCGGCGGCGGCGTGTCGAAGCTGCGCCGCCAGATCTTGACCTGCTCATCGCCATGCCTGGCGGCGGTC
>DATJLC010000258.1:0-5244 GCA_035490755.1 Sphingobium sp. | reverse complement strand
CATGTGGATGCCGGCGATCTTCCACTCGCCATCCTCGGCGAAGCAGGCGGCAAAGGCATCGGCGTCCTTCCGCCAGACGGCATCGAGGCAGCGCGCGTGCAATTGGCGGATGCCGCAGTCGGCGGCCATGAAGTCAGTCATGTAATCAGTCTCCTCAAGAACATATGCGTGCGGTGGGCAGCGGCGACGCTTATCCCCGGCCAGCCTCGATCATCTCCGCCACATGTACGAACTTCTCGCGCGGGGCGCCTTCCCGGGCCCGCTGCTGCTCGGCCTGGTCGATCTTCTGCCAGTCGCTGTACGTGACGACATTGACGCCGCGCTTGCCCAGCAGGGTGTCGAGGCCAGCGCCGCCGGCTTTGCCGCCCGCGACCGGCAGGTCCTCGGCAATCTTGTCGGCGATCATGAAGCCGTCGGGCTTGTTGGTGCCGATCGTGCCGGTGGGGCCGCGCCGCGACCAGCCGACGCAATAAAGGCCGGGCAGGATGCGCCCCTCGTCATTGGCGAAGCGGCCGCGATCCTCCTCATAGGGCACGTCGGGGATCGGCGGGGTGCGATAGCCGATGCAGGTGACAATGAGGTCGGCCGGGATCGCATAGCGGTCGCCGGTGCCGATGCAACGCTGGTTTGCGTCCAGGGTGGAGCGCTCGACGACGAGGCGCTGGGCGCGGCTGTCGCCCTCCACCGCCACCGGCATGGCGAAGAAGTCGAATTCGATGGTGATGGGCTTGTCCGGCGTCGTCGCGGCGAATTCGCGCAGCAGGTTGACCGACTTGCGCTGGCCGGGCTCCAGCACTGCGTCGTCCCCTTCCGGCGGCAGGTCGGCGGGCGAGACGAGCGGTGCGGCGCGATCGAGCTTGCCCAGTTCCCCGAGTTCCTTGGGCGTCATCGCGATCTGGTGCGGTCCGCGCCGCCCGACAATGGTGATCCGCCGGGGCGTCGCGCGGGTCAGCTTGTCGAAGGCATGGCCGACAATGTCGGAGCCTGCGAACTCCGCCGCCGTCTTGGCGAGGATGCGGGCGACGTCGAGCGCGACATTGCCATTGCCGATGATGGCGATGTCCTTGCCGTCGATCTCCGGGGCCAGGGCGGCAAAATCGGGATGGCCATTGTACCAGCCGACAAAGGCGGCGCTGCCCACCACGCCCGGCAGGTCGCCGCCAGGAATGCCGAGCGGCGCGTCGGAGGGCGCACCGGTCGCCAGCACCACCGCATCGTAGAGCTGCTGCAGTTCGGGAATCGACACATCGCTGCCAACCGAGACATTGCCGACGAAGCGGACATTCTCGCTCAGTGAAATCGCCTCATATCGGCGCGATACCGCCTTGATGGACTGGTGGTCGGGCGCGACGCCGGAACGGATCAGGCCGAAAGGGACGGGCAGCCGATCGATGATGTCGATGCTGACGGCATCGCCAAGGGCCTTTTGGCATGCTTCGGCCGTGTAATAGCCGGCCGGTCCTGAACCGATGATGGCGATATGGTGCAATGCTCTCTCCCATGAACGCTAAATCGTCCTTGGGTCATGCCTAGAGCGTGGTCGTGGGGAGAGGCAAGCAACAAAAAAGGGCGGGCCAGATGGTCCGCCCCCACGATGGCCGCAATGGCGGCGATCAGGCGGCGACGGCCGCCTTCTTCGCGATTTCGCGCTTCAGGCGGCGGGCCTTCAGCGACAGCTTTTCGTCGGACGTCTTGAGCAGCCAGTTGTCCAGGCCGCCGACATGCTCGACCGAACGCAGGCCGTGCGTCGAAACGCGCAGCTTCACGCTCTTTTCCAGCGCCTCGGAGATCAGCGTGACGTTCTGCAGATTAGGCAGGAAGACGCGCTTGGTCTTGTTGTTGGCGTGGGACACATTGTGGCCAACCTGACGGGTCCTGCCGGTGAGTTCGCAAATGCGCGACATGATTCGTTTTACCCTGTGAAGATGCTGATGCTCGGGAAGCGGCGCCGATAGCCCCAATGGGTGGCTTCGTCAACCCGGACTGCAATGATCGCCGGCCCTGTGCGAGGCAACCTTACCAGCTTGCGGGACGTTGAAGCGTGACCATTGGCTGACGAAAGGTGTGATAATGGGCCGTGTAGTAGCAACTGTGCTGGTTGTCGTGGTGGTTATCCTCGGGATTGCTTGGTCTTTCGGCCTGATAAATCTGAACCAGACACGCGAAGCGGAACTGCCGTCGGTCGCTGTCCAGGGTGGTCAGATGCCGAAATTCGATGCTGATGTCGCCGATGTTGACGTCGGCACGAAGAACGAAACGATCAAACTCCCCAAGGTTGAAGTGGGTACTACCAAGGAGAAGGTTCCGGTCCCCACCGTGGACGTCGATAAGCCCGCCGACTAAGCGTCCCGATAAGCGACAGGGCCAGCGTCTTTCCGGCAGGGGTGGTTTGGGATAGTGGGACAGATGTCATGTCCCCGTTTCCGCTGCCCCTGCCGATGCGCCGTGCACTCGACCTCGCCCGAGAGGCGGCTTTGGCGGGCGAGGTGCCGATCGGCGCGGTGATCACCCGGGAGGGGCGGATCGTCGCCGAAGGGCAGAACCGCAATCGCCGGGACAGCGACCCGACAGCCCATGCCGAAATCGTCGCCATCCGCGCCGCGGCTGCGGCGATCGGGGACTTCCGCCTCGTTGGCCATGCCCTGTGGGTGACGCTGGAGCCGTGCGCCATGTGCGCGGGCGCGATCTCCCATGCACGTCTCGACGCGGTCTATTATGGCGCCTCCGATCCCAAGGGGGGCGGCATCGACCATGGCGCGCGGGTGTTCGCGCATCCGCAATGCCATCACCGGCCAGAGGTCTATCCGGGCATGGGGGAAGGGGAAGCGGCGGAGATGCTGCGCGCCTTCTTCGCCGGGCGCAGGTCCTGATAGTCGATCCGGTAGAGGCTATAAGGCAGCTCGGCCGCAGTCTTGAGATGCACAAGGCTTAGCCAGGCGGGCACCTGGCCCCGGATCATCTGGGCATAGAAGCCCCGGGGGCTGCGCTGCTGATAGATGGTGCCCTCCGGAAAGCCGGGGCAAATCAGGAGATAGCGCGCGCCATGCGCGGCGGCGATCTGGCGGAAGCGCTCGGGCGTGCCGTCCATGGCATGATGGATGTCGAGAATGGCCGTCCCGTTGCGGTGATAGGGGCCGGCGATGACGCTGTGATGGGTCGTCGCCATGATGCGCGGACCGAGATCGACCATGGTGAAGATGACCGCCGGGGGCAGTTGGTCAAGCACCGCCAGGGCGGGCTGGGTACGGCAGCGGGCATTGGCGCTCGGCTTGCCCTTGCCCTTGACCGGCGCGGCGGACGCCGTGTTGTTCTTGGCTGCCAGGGTCGCCATCAGCGGACCATAGAGCGAATAGATAAAGATCATGCAGGCGAACAGCGCGGCCGGGACAAGCGCGATGACGCGGCGCGGCATCGGTCCCTGCACGATCACCCGCAGCAGGCCCCATGCCGCCCAGGCCACCGGCGGTATGGCGAGCAACTGCGCGGCCGGTCCGGCGCGGATCTGCCAGAACAGCAGCCCGACCGAGAACAGGATCATCAGCGTGACCGTGCCCCAGGCCCACAGCCTTTCGCGATCGCGCCGCACCAGCCAGCAGGCCACCAGCGCCGACAGCAGTCCCGCAACCGGCAGGGCGACCATCGGCAGCCACACCTTCTGCGCCTGCACGGTGATCGGTTTGGCCTCGCGGATATAGACCAGCCAGCTGCGTTCCAGTTCCGGCGAGATCTGATAGGCGCCGCTCAGGCACTGCGGCCAGAGCGCGTAGGTGAACAGCAGCAGCGCCCCACCGACCACGGCGCCCGCGACGAGGCGGGATCGCCAGCTCGCCAACCTGGCCCGCCCCAGCAGGAACAGCATTGCGCCGGCCAGCACCAGCACCGTGGTCCAGACCGGCGAGAGGGCGTCGCATACCGGCGCACGATTGGCGTTGCTTGCAAAGACGGCGTAGCTGAGTGCGGTCGTCGCGCTGAGCGCCAGCGCATAGGGGATCATGCGTCGCTCGGCGCCCGGCTTGAATACCCAGCGCAGCGCGATGAGCGCCCCGGCGCCGGCTAGATAGACCATCATCTCCATGCCGATCGCGACCGAAAGCGCGCTCGCCACCCCGGCGATCAGGCCGCCGCGCACCCACTTCACGTCGACCAGGCCGGCGAGGGTGATGGCCGTCAGTGCCAGCTGCCAGCCATGATGATCGACCCTTAGCGGCATGTACATTGACAGGGCCATGTTGGCGCAGAGCGGCAGCAGCGCGGCGATCGCCCAGCCATGGTCCTCTTCCTCCGACAGGCGCCGGGTGATGAAGGCAAGGGCAAACATCAGCGGCAGCAGCGGCAGCAGAGGGGCGATGCCGACGGCCAGCTGGGTCGCGCGCGTCGCCCCGACCAGCGGCTCCAGCCCCAGCATCAGCGCGGCGATCGGCAGGTCGACGAGCCGGCTCCAGTGGATGTTCGCGCCCGTGGGCGGGTTCATGCGATGCTGGCTGAGGTCCCACCAGCTCTGTCCGTTCAGCCAGTCACGCACCTGGAGATAGCGCATATTGTCGTCGGTATCGCCGAGCGCCATGTAGTGGAGGGAGGTCGCATAAGTGTAGAGATAAGCGGCAGCGGTGATCGCCCAGGCGAGGAAAACCAGCCATTTCCACTCGCGGTGGAGCATCCGGTCGAGCGCGCCGAGCCAGCGCGCAAGGACCGCGTGCCCGCTGGTTGGTTGATTGGCGATGAGTTGATCTTGCTGCACTGGACCCCGGCGGCGCTGAGCGATATCTGCCGCTCGCTAACAGGACCGTCGGGAGTTGTCATGCCATTGCATCGGCGCAGCATCACATGCTGATCGGCCAGATCATCCGTTATGGGTTGGTGGGCGGCGCCGTGACCGTGCTGCAGGGTGCGGTGTACTGGCTCCTGTCCGCCCAGGCCGGGTGGAACCCGCAGCTCGCCAATTTCCTTGGCTATGTGGCAGCCGTCAGCGTCGGGTTCCTGGCGCACGGCTCGATCACCTTTCGCGGCCATGACGCGCAGGGCGCCGCGCCCCTCCGCCTGGCCCGGTTCGTGGGCGTGTCGCTGATCAGTCTGGCCCTCAATGCCTTCTGGGTCTGGCTGACCGTCACTTTATTGGGGGCGCCGTTATGGGCGCCCTTGCCCTTCATGGCGGTCGTGACGCCGGGCCTGGTCTTCATCCTCAACCGGCAATGGGTCTTCCGCTAAAATGCCCTGAAAAGCAGACGGGCCGCCGCGCATATGCGC
>DATJLC010000257.1:0-2222 GCA_035490755.1 Sphingobium sp. | reverse complement strand
CAACCTGCTGCGACTGCTCGTCGGTGCGCCTGTCGATCCAGCGCTGCTGCCAGCGTCGATCGAGGAAGCCGGACAGACCCTCGCCGACCTACCCGCTGGCCTTGATTCGGCCATTCTGCTGCGCCGCCCGGACGTGATGGAGGCCGAATATCAGCTGCGCGCGGCCAATGCCGAGATCGGCGCGGCGCGCGCGGAACTCTTCCCCCGCATTTCGCTGACGGGACTCGCCGGCTTTGCCTGCGACGCGCTTTCCAGCCTCTTTACTGGCGGCGCCTTTAGCTGGCAGGGAACGGGCACGGTCAGCTATTCGATCTTTCGCGCGGGCGCTGGCCGCGCGACCGTCAAGGCGAGCGAAGCCCAGCGTGACGCGCTGCTGGCGACCTATGAGCGCTCGATCCAGACAGCCTTTCGCGAAGTTTCCGACGCGCTTGCCAGGCGCGGCACCATTGAGAATCAGCTCGCGGCCAACGCCAGGCAGGTGGAAGCCGCAGAGGACAATTACCGTCTGGCCGAGGCGCGCTATCGCGGCGGTATAGAGAGCTTCCTCACCAGTCTCGATGCGCAGCGCTCGCTTTATTCGGCCCAGCGCGGGCTGGTCGCGACCCGGCTCGCAAGGGCTGGCAACCGCGTCGCCCTTTATCGCGCGCTGGGCGGCGATGCACTGGGGGGCGGGACGTAGGACCGGCGCTGCGTCACGATCGGCCATACGAACACGGCAAGGCCGGTCCAGATCAGGGCAAAGGCGACCCAGCGCTCAGGCGTCAGCTGTTCCCCGAACACCAGCACGCCGAGCAGGAACTGTATCATCGGCGACAGGAATTGCAGGAGCCCGGTCGTCACCATGGTCAGCCGCCGCGCCCCGCTCGCGAACAGCAGCAGTGGCGCCGAGGTAATGGCGCCGCTGGCGATGAGCAGCAGAGTAAGCTTGCTGTTGCTGCCAAAGGACAGGCCGCTTTTGTGCTCCACCCAGAACAGCATGCCGATCGCCGGCAGGACCAGCACCAGCGTCTCAACGCCCAGCCCTGTCATCGGCGAGACCGGCGTCAGCTTGCGGACCAATCCATAGATCGCGAACGCGAAGGCAACCGCCAGGCTGATGTTCAGCGTCGACGGCGCCTTCGTCGCCAGGATTACAACGCCCGCAGCGGCCAGACCCACCGCTACCCATTGCGGCCGGGACACACGCTCGCGCAGTAGCGCGACACCCAGCAGCACGCTGATGAACGGCGTCAGGAAGTAGCCGAGGCTGGCCGCCAGCACATGGTCGTTGGTAACTGCCCAGATATAGGTCAGCCAGTTGATCGCGATGGCAATCCCGCTCACCGTCAGCGCAGCCAGCGTGCGGGGCGCGCGCAGCGCCGCCACGAACGATCCGAGGGCGCCGCGCCAGGCGAGGATCCCGAGCATCAGCGCCAAGGTCCAGAAAATCCGGTTCGCCAGCACCTCGAGGGGTGCGACGCTGCTCACCGCCTTGAAATAGATCGGCAACACGCCCCAGATCATGTGGGCCAGAATGGCGTGGGCCAGGCCCTCCCGGGATTCCTTGTGCGTGTCCTGCATCCCCACGCCTTGCCTTTCGCCGGGACAGCCCGTCAAGCGCCGCGCCTTGGTGCGGCCCTCATAGACGAACGGCATCACCGCCATTTCCTTGGCGGTACAAAAGGGCTAGGGCGCTTGGCATGCAGCATACCCTCCTCGTCATGCTGGGCGGCGCGATCGGCGCGGCGCTCCGCTATCATCTCGGCAAGGTCGCGCTTCGTGTCGCCGGTGCGGCCTGGCCGTGGGGCACGCTCGCGGCCAATGTCCTGGGTGGCCTGGCCATGGGCCTGCTCGCCGGATGGCTGGCCCTACGCGCGACGGGGGGCGAGCCGGTGCGCCTGTTCCTGGCCGTGGGCGTGCTCGGCGGTTTCACCACCTTCTCCGCCTTCTCCCTGGAGACGCTATTGATGATCGAGCGGGGCGAGATGGCCTCCGCACTGGCCTATGCCGTTGTTTCCGTCGGCGCATCGGTCGGCGCGCTCAGCCTTGGCCTCCTGGCGATGCGGTCGCTGGCATGA
This sequence comes from Sphingobium sp., assembly GCA_035490755.1. Taxonomy (GTDB): domain Bacteria; phylum Pseudomonadota; class Alphaproteobacteria; order Sphingomonadales; family Sphingomonadaceae; genus Sphingobium. Next base: position 165 of record DATJLC010000257.1, on the reverse strand, counting down.
GCAAGAGCGGCGACCCTTCGGCCGTGCGCCAGTTTCGCGTGAGCGCGGACGATGACGGCATTCGCCTCGACCGCTGGTTCCGGCGCAACATGCCGGATATCTCCTTCGCCACCGTCTCACGCTGGGCGCGCACGGGGCAGTTGCGTGTGGACGGGGCGCGCGCCA
>DATJLC010000256.1:0-7917 GCA_035490755.1 Sphingobium sp. | reverse complement strand
CGCCGCTGTCGCTACCTCTCTCTGCGCCTCCGCGTCTCCGCGTGAAAAACCCCTACCGCTTCACAGCAACCCCGGCATCCTCCCGGCTCGCTTCGGACCGGGACAGGAGAACTCCGCCAAAGGTCATCAGCCCGGCGACGGTCAGCAGCAGTCCGGTATAATGCCCCGCCCCCTCCGCGCTCAGGGTCTGCGCGGCGATGGGGGTCAGCGCGCCGCCGACGATGCCGCCGGTGTTGAACGCCAGCGACACGCCGCTGTAGCGCACCCGCACCGGAAACAGCCCCGACAGCCAGCTGCCGAGCGGCGCGTTATTGAAGCCGAGCGCGATCATCGCGGCGATCAGCAGCAGCGTCGCCAGCGGCAGCGAACCGGCGCCGAGCGTGGGCGAGAAGACCAGCCCGATCACCGCCGTGACCAAAGCCCCGCGCAGGATCGTGCCCGCCGGCGATCCCCGGTCGGCATGGGTCGCCGCGAGGACGATGCCCAGCACCAGGAACAGATTGGCAAAGAGCTGGATGCCGAGGAAGGTCTCGCGCTGATAGCCGAGCGGCCCCGTCGCCTCCGCCAGTGCGAATGCCGTCGCCAGATAGAACAGCGCATAGGTCGACACCACGCCGGCGCTGCCCGCCAGCACCGCGCCGAAATGGCGCCGGAGCAACGTCGCGATCGGCACCGGCAGCGGCGGCTCCTTGGAGAGCGCGGCGCGAAATTCCGGCGTCTCGCTGATCTTGAGCCGCACCCACAGGCCGAGCACCACCAGCGCCGCGCTCGCGACGAACGGCACCCGCCAGCCCCAGGCGAGGAAATCCGCGTCCGACAGATAGAAACCAAGCACCAGGAACAGGCCATTGGCAGCCATGAAGCCGACCGGCACGCCGAGCTGCGGCGCCGCGCCGAACCGCGCCTCCCAGCCCTTGGGCGCATTCTCGACCGCAAGCAGCGCCGCCCCGCCCCATTCGCCACCAAGGCCAAAGCCCTGGCCGAAGCGCATCAGGCAGAGCAAAGCGGGCGCGACCCAGCCGACCATCGCATAAGTGGGCAGGAAGGCGATCGCCAGCGTCGAGACGCCCATCAGCAAGAGCGAGGCGACCAGCGTCGACTTGCGCCCGATGCGATCCCCGAAATGGCCGAAGGCGATCGCGCCGATCGGCCGCGCCACAAAGGCGATGCCAAAGCTCATGAAGGCGAGCAGGGTCTGCGCCGCCTCCGACTGAGCGGGAAAGAACAGCGGCCCGAACACCAGGGCCGCCGCCGTCGCATAGATGAAGAAGTCGTAATATTCGACGGCGGTGCCAACCAGCGATGCGATCAGTATCCGCGCATGATCGCGTAGCGGCTGGCTGTCCATATGCTTCCCCCAGAGCGTGACGACTTCAACTATACCCGTTCGTCCTGAGTAGCCACTGGGCTTGTCGAAGTGGCGTATCGAAGGACCGAAGCTTGGCGCGGATGCTTCGATACGGGTCTTCGACTTCGCTCAGCCCCTACTCAGCACGAACGGTGTGGGAACCGGGCCGTCGCAGGGCTGCCAAAAGCCTCAACCCTGATGCACCAGCCGCAGCCCCGGCCGCGCCCAGTCGACCGCCACCAGCCGGCCATAGCCCGACAGCGTGATGAACGCGGTGCGCATATCCGGTCCGCCAAAGCAGATATTGGTGCAATAGCCTTCCGGCGCCTCGTGGAATTCGAGCAGGCCGCCATCGGGCGAGAAGACGCTGATGCCGCCATGGACGAGCGAGGCGACGCAGATATTGCCATTGACCTCGACCGCCATGGAATCGAACCGCTGATAGCCGGTCGGCCCGCCGACGAAGCGCCCGCCATTGGGCGAGGGCCAGGGCTCCTTGGCCAGCTCGCCGGGGCCGAGTATCGGATAGGACCAGAGCCGCCCCGTCTCCGTCTCCGACACATAGAGCGTGTTGCCATCGGGCGAGAGGCCGACGCCATTGGGCGTGATCAGCGGGAAGGCCGCTTCCTTGATATAGGAGCCGTCGATCCGCGCATAGAAGAGCGCGCCCCGGTCCATCAGCCGGTCATAGGTCTTGCCATGGTCGGTGAACCAGAAGCCGCCCTTGCCGTCGAAGATGATGTCGTTGGGGCCTTTCAGCGGCTCGCCGTCGCAATGGGTGTAGAGCGCCTCGACCGCGCCGGTCGCCAGGTCCACCCGCTGGATGCTGCCGCCGGTATAATTGTCCGCGCGGCCATGCGGCCGGGCATGGCCGTCATCGGCGTGGATCCAGTTGAAGCCGCCATTGTTGCAGACATAGCATTTGCCGTCCGGCCCGACCGCCGCGCCATTCGGCCCACCGCCCAGTTCCGCCGCGACCGACTTGGTCCCGTCCGGCGCAACCCGGATCAGCCGCGCGCCCTCGATCTCCACGACCAGCACGCTGCCGTCCGGCATGGCGATGGGGCCTTCGGGGAATTTGAGGCCGGTGGTGACTTCGCGGAATTGCAGCTTGGTCGGCGTCATGCGTCTTCAGTCCTTCCCGATCATCTCCACGATCACCGGGAAATATTTCTCGCCGATGCCCTGATCAACCGCCGCCTGGTAATAGTCCGCCACGAGCTTCGGCATGCGCGGCTCGACGCCGCAGCCTTCCGACAGTTCGATGGCATAGCCCAGATCCTTCAGCACATAGTTTGAAGGAAAGGCCTTTTCCGGGAAGGCGCGCGGCAGAATCGCCTTCATGCCGTGATTGCGCAGGGCAAAGCTGTCCGCCGAGCTGATCGATAGCACCTGCATCAGCGTCTCGGTCGGCACGCCCGCGCGCTCGCCCACCACCGTCATTTCAGCGAGCGCCGCGACATGCTCGAACAGCAAGGTGTTGTTGATGAGCTTGACCACCTGGCCGCAGCCGATCTCGCCGCAGCGGGTCACGTCGGTGCCCATATAGCCCAGGAACGGCGCGATGCGGGCGAACAGATCTTCGCTTGCACCGACCATGATGCTGAGCGTGCCGGCATCCGCCGCCGCGCGGGCGCGCGCCACCGGGGCGTCGGCGAAGGAAATGTCTTTTTCCGCGAGCGACGCGGCGATGGCGCGCGCCTCCGCGACGCTGGTGGTCGAAAGGTCGACGATGATCGCGCCCGGCTTAGCGGTGGCGGCGATCTCGGCGCAGACCGACGCGACCTGCTTGCCGCCCGGCAGCGACAGGAAGAACAGGTCGCAGCTACCCGCCAGCTCCGCCACCGATCCGGCGGGCAACGCGCCCGCTTCCCGGACTGCTTCGAGCGCGGCCGGGTTCATGTCGAAGGCGTGGACGGGCGCGGCATGCTTGCGCGCCACGTTGCGGCACATGCCATTGCCCATGGCGCCAAGGCCGATGAAGCCGATGATGGGGAGCGTGTCGGTCATGGGTTCAGTCCATCAACATGCCGCCGTTGATGTCGAGCGTGGTTCCGGTGATCCAGTTCGACTGCGGCGAGCAAAGGAAGAGAATGCCCTGGGCGATGTCCTCGGGCTGGCCATAGCGGCCGAGCGGCACGCTGCCATGCGGCGACGGCGGGGCGCGGTCGGTGCAGGCCTGCCACATCGGCGTTTCGACCGGGCCGGGGGCGACGATATTGGCATAGACGCCCTTGGACGCGCCGGACTTGGCGACCCATTTCATCAGGCCGTGGACGGCGGACTTGGCGGAGACATAGGCGGGGCCCGACTGGACGCCGCCGATCTTGGCGGCGATGGAGCCAAGCGCGACCATCTTGCCATAGCCCTGGTCGACCATGACGGGATAGAGGCGGCGGACGGGATTGACGACGCCCATCACGTTGATGCGCCAGATCTTCTCCCACTCCGCGTCGCTGGCATCGGCGAGCGACTGGTTGGAGATGGCGCCGGCGCACAGCACCAGCGCATCGACCCGGCCATGATCGGCCAGCACCTTGGAGACGACGGCGTCGGTCTGTTCGTCGCTGGTGACGTCATAGCGATAATAATGGACCTGCGCCTCGCCCTCGAACGGATTGGCCTCGGCAAGGTCGGTCGCGATCACCGTGGCGCCGGCGGCGATGAAGGTCCGCACGATCTCGCTGCCGATGCCGCCGGCTGCGCCCGTCACGAAAGCCACCTGGCCGTCGAGCCGCGGCGGCGCGCTAATCGGGATATTGACCACGTTCAAAGTTCCTCTCTCATGTGCGCGCGCCGGCCCGTCGGGGGATGGGGCGCGAGGCTCAATAAATGACTTCGCTGTCTTCCAGCGCCTGCCGCTCGGCCCGCGTCATGCCCAGCAGCTCGCCGAAGACATAGTCCTCATGCTCGCCGAGCTTGGGCGTGCCGCGATGGATGCCGATCTCCGCCCCCTTGGAGAGGCGCATCGGCACGCCCACGGCGGCGCGGATCTTGCCGTCCGGCTCGGCGACATCGACAATGGCGCGCCGGGCGTGGAGGTGCGGGTCGGCCGCGATCTCGGGCGTGGTCCAGGAAGCGTGGGCGGCGATGCCCGCGGCCTGCAGGCGCTCGGCGGCGGCATCGGCGGGCAGCGTCACCGTCCAGCCGGACAGGATCTCGTCCAGTTCGCGCCGGTTGGCGTGGCGCGCGGCCTGGCTGGCGAAGCGGGGGTCGGATGCCAGTTCGGCCCGGCCGATGATCGCCGCCATGGCCTGCCACTCGGTATCGCTCGCGACCGCGATCGACAGCCAGCGGTCGTCGCCCTCGGCCGGATAGACGCCATGGGGCGCCATCAGCTGATGGTCATTGCCCATGCGGTGCGGTTCCTCGCCCGCCGCCGCCAGCAGCAGCGCCTCGCCCAGCAGCGAGGAGGCAACCTCGCGGGCGGAAACGTCGACCAGCCCGCCTTGACCCGTCGCGCGGCGGCGCTGGAGCGCGGCCAGCACGGCGACGGCGGCGTTCATGCCGACGGTATGGTCCATGACATGGCGCATCTCGACCGGCGGCCCGTCGTCATAGCCGGTCATCTCGCCCAGCCCGCCCCAGGCGCCGAACAGCGGCGCATAGCCCGCGAAATGCGAGTCCGGCCCAACCTGGCCCGAGGAGGAAACCGACAGCATGATGATGTCCGACTTGACCGCCTTCAGCGCCTCATAGCCGAGGCCGAGCCGTCCGACCACACCGGGGCGAAAGCTCTCCGCCGCAATGTCGGAAATGGCGACCAGCCGCTTGGAAAGGGCGATGCCCTCCGGCTTCTTGAGGTTGAGGCGGACGGACAGCTTGGTCGACGCCACCTGGTCGAAGGTCGCCGGGCCCATGCGGCCATAGACCGGATGCGGCTTGCGGAAGGCGTCGGGGCGCATCGCGCTCTCCACCTTGATGACCTCGGCGCCGAGCTGGGAGAGGAGATGGGTGCAGAACGGCCCGGCATTGTGCACGGTGAAGTCGGCGATGCGGATGCCGGAAAGGGGTTTTGCCATGATCAGGCCTCCAAGCCGGCTGCGGCGCGGCCATATTCGCCGAGCGCCGGCGGACCGCCGCGCAGGCGAAGCGGCGCGCCGTCGAAATGGAAGGGCGAGACCAGCAGGTCGAGCACGCCGGCCCCGTCCACCGCCACCGGCTGGAACAGGCCGCGCACCTTCTCATGCGGATCGCGCACGACTTCGGCGGGGGTGTAGTATTTCGCCAGCGGCACGCTCAGCGCCTGGCCTTCGCGGACGATGTCCTCGACCTTGCGCACCCGCGCCCATTCGCGGATTTTCGCGTTGATCGCCGGCCCCTGACGGCTGCGCTCGAGCGAATCGGAAAGCGCGGGGTCGAGCGCCCATTCCGGCTCGCCCAACAGCTTCACCAGGCCCTCCCACTGGCGCTGTTCCAGCGTCAGGAGCTCGACATGGCCGTCGGCGCAGGGCAGCACCCCGCCATAGCGGAAGGAGCGCTCGACGCGATGCTCGATCGAGCCGTCGCCGAGCCGCTGGATGGCGAAGGCGCCCACGGCGAGCGCCGCGTCCTGGCTGGCGATATCGACGAACTGGCCGCCCAGTTCCGGCCGCGCCCACAGGGCGGCCAGCGCGCCGAGCGCGGCGGCGATGCCGCCCTGCAAACCGGCGAAATGGCCATAGATCTTGACCGGCGGGCGGTCCGGGAAAAGCTCGACCGACAGGCCGTTGGGCAACAGATTGCCCTCGCCCGAGGCGTGCTGGAGGTTGATCTCCTCCGCCTTCCAGCCCGCCTTGGGGCCAAAGGCGCCGAACGGCAGGAGCGAGACATGGATGAGGTCGGGATGGCGCCGGGCGATCGCCGCCTCGTCGAGGCCGAGGGCTTCGCGTTCGCCGAGCGGCGTGTCGTCGATGAAGATATCGGCTTCGCTCAGCATCGCCGTGGCGGCCGCGCGGCCATCTTCGGTGGCAAGGTCGCAGACAGAGCTGCGCGCACCCGCCGCCAGATAGGCGAACAGCGCGCTCACGCCGTCCGACCCATCGATATAGGGCGGCTCCCGCCGGAGCGGGCTGCCGCCGGGCGGCTCAAGCAGGATCGTTTCGGCACCCATGGTGCCAAGGAGGCGGGCCGCATAGGCGGCCGCCGCGCCGGAAGCGCGGGCGACCACCCTGAGGCCTGTCAATGGGAAGTTCGAAACGTCCTGCATGATCCGGCCTGCCTTTGGTGTCAGCGCACCACGGGCAGTTCGAGGTCGAGATCACGACCGTCGAAGAACACCTTGTGCTGCGGGTTCAGCGACGGGAGGACCACGGTGGCGAGGCCCGGCGTGGTCAGTTCGCCGCGCTGGTTCTCGCCGCGAACCTCGATGTCGACGAGGCCGAAGCCGTCCTTGACATACTTCTTGACGACCTTGCCGCGCGCCCAGGTGCAGTCGCCCATGATGTTGAAACCGCGCATCTGGGTACGAATGCGCTTCAGGAAGGCCGCATCGCCCATCCAGTTGGTGACGAGCGAGGCCATCCAGGACGAACGCTGTGGGCCGTAATCGTACACGCCGGGCACGCCCACTTCCTTGGCGGTCGATTCGCGGTGGTGGCCGATGCCGGTATATTCGATGCCGCCGCCGGCTTCCGGGTTACGGAAGAAGTGGCCGGGGTGCTTGACCGCGTTCTTGAAGATCACGCCATGGGTGTGGCCACGGCCGCAGCCGACCAGGAAGCCCATGGTGTCCATGAGGCTGAGCGGACCGCGGACGATCTCGGGCAGCTCTTCGCCTTCCTGCACTTCGTCCCAATAGCGGACGTTGCCGCCGCGCATCAGCTTTTCCTCGTTCAGGATCGTCGCATCGATGTGCTCGAACTCCTCCGGGGTGTACTCATGCGTCTTGATGTCGCTGTACTTGCCGGCGTCACGGGCGGCCTTGCGCTCGTGGCGGGTGCAGGTGCCGAGGCAACGGGCGACGAGGTCGCCATTCTGGTTGGCATAGCTCGCCTCGACATACTGGATGACCAGCGTGCCGGAGAACTTCGATTCCTTCACGTCGACGCCGACAACGCGCTCGATCGCGGTGATGCGGTCGCCGGGGCGGATGTGGCGGAAGAACTCCCAGTCATTGCCGGCATAGAAGCCGTGCACGCCGGGCAGGCCCCAGCGGGTGCGGCCGACCCAGCCGAACGCCATCGGGAAGTTCGGGTGCGCCAGCATCGAGCCGTGGCGCGACAGGCGGCCATGCTCCAGGTCGCGGTACAGCGGGTTGAGGTCGCCGATGCCGTTGCAGAAGTTGCGGATCGTGTCCTCGGTGGCGTCCTGCAGATAGGGGCCCTCGGGGCGCAGCTGCATGCCGATCATGTTCTCGGCGGCCTTGATGGCTTCCTTGGTGATCTTTCCTTCGGCCGGCGCGTCGCCGACTTCCTTTTCGATGCTCATCTCTTACTCCTGATGGGTTCGCGGCAATGGCGCGGGCTTTTTGGTCCGTGTGCGATGCGCGGTGCATAATGCATTATCTTGGCGGCCGTCAAGCGGCCAGCGGGCAGTCTGACAATCCTCCCGGCACGGGGAGGTGGCGCGCGCGTAGCGCGTGACGGAGG
>DATJLC010000255.1:0-3552 GCA_035490755.1 Sphingobium sp. | reverse complement strand
GCCATCCAGCGCATAGCCGATCAGGCTTTTGCTGCGAGGGTCAAGCAGTCCCCTGCTGATGACGACATTCTCCAGGATTTCGCGCCCCTCTCCTCCGGCGAGCGGCAAATCGAACCAGCGCACCACACCACTCGCCACATCCTCGTCGCTATAGATGACGCTGTCCTGGGCCGGACCGAAGCCGATGAAGTCGACCCGCCCAAGGGCATTGGCGCCGCCCGCGATCTTGCGTCCCTCGCGATTGCGGATCAGCCAGGTCCCCCTCGACGCAGAAATATCCAGCGTCGCCGCCACCTTGCCATCGGAACCCACCAGCCATTCGCGATCGTCTTCCTGTTCGCTGATGCGCGGCGCGACCTGTTTGATGGCCCGCGTCTGAAGGTCGACTTCATACAACACAGGATCACTGCTCATGAGTTGCGCAACCCCCGGCAGGGATCCCTCCAGCGTCATGCCGCCGAAATAGCCAAACCATTTGCCGCCACGTTCAGCGAGGCCGTAGAATCCGCGCACACCCCCTGTTACACGCGACTTGCCAGCAAAGACGGCCCAGGCCTCACCCCCACTCAGGGGGACGACAATGGCCGAGAACAGTTCCGCCTTATCGGCAGTGAAGCCTATTCCCAGGGCGGCGGTGTCGGACTTCATCAGCACCACGGTCTGCTCGCCGGCCCATTGCAGCCACCGCACCTTCGCATCGGCCACGGCCATGGCCGTCAGCAACTTCCTGTCCTTGTCGAGGACGATCAGCTTGCGCTCTTTGCCAAGGGTTCCGATCAGCGCGACCTTGTCACCCGAAGGCGAGAGCGCCGCCATTTCAAAGCCGGGAAGCTCGCCATAGGCCGACAAAGGCGGCGCGGCGAAAGCATGGTCATCTGAACTGGCGATGACAAAGAGACATGGCAGAACAAGGGCAAGAAATCGTACGACCTTGACTTCAAGCATCCTTGCCCCCCGCAATAACCAACGCCGGTTATGTTACATTATTAGTTGACCGGCAATTGATTTCACCCGAACCGGGCGATGATCGGCGGCAGGTCGGCGGTGGTGCGGATGCCCGGCGGTGCCTCGCAGACATTGGCGACCGCGTTCACGCAGATATTGGCGTTGTAGCTGGCGGAGATCGAACCGTAATTCTCCGTGGCGAGGCGAACGTCGATCTCCAGCGGCGCGTCCCCCTCGATCACGACATGCCAGCCGGTGTCGCGCAGGTCCCAACGCTGGTCGATGTCGCGGGTGATATACCAGGTCGGGCAGAACATCAGGAACGCCTTGCCCTCGCGCCAGCCAGTCACCTCGAACCGCCAGGCGCCGACCGATCCGGCCGGGATCGTCGCGGTGTCGAGCGTGACCGTCCGGGTCGCGGCCGCCACCGCGCCGGTCGCCGTGACCTCGTCGAGCGGCATGCCCAGCGCATCGGCCAGCAGGCGCAGCGACATGCCCATGTCCCTGCCCAGCCGTTCGGCAACGGCCGCGAAGTCCATCTCCGCCGGATCGGCGCCGAACATTTTGGCGATCATCTCGGGCGACTTGCGCGTCGCCATGTCGGCGAACTCGCAGATCTTGATCCGGTCCAGGCGGCGCTGCAGCGCGCTGAAGGCAAGCGGCATGATTTCCGTGCTGAAGCCGGGACTCGGACCGGTGGCATAGAGCGACGTCCCCCCGCGCCGGCACGCCTCCTCGATCCGGCCGCGTGTTTCAGGGTCGAGACTGCCTGGATGGTGGAATTCGGTCATGACGGTGACGATGTTCGCCCCCGAGGCCAGCAACCGGCAGATGTCGTCGATGCGCGCCCCATCCGACATCGGCATGTAGATGACGCAGTCCGGCCGGGCGGCGATGATGTCGTCGATGCTGCGGGTCGCGATTATGCCGGTGGTGGCCAGGCCGCACAGGTCACCGGCATCGCAGCCGGCCTTTGCCTCGGAATAGACATAGACCCCGGCCAGCTCATAATCCGGATGCTGGATGATACCCCGCAGCGACCGCATCCCGGTATGGCCGGTCGCCCATTGCGCCACGCGATAGCGCTTCCTGTCCATGGTTTTCTCTCCTGACCGGAGATTCCATGCAACCGTTCCAGCTCCGGTCCGGTTCCTTGTACCATATTTCGGCGCGGTTCGTCGCGGACAACTCCTATTCCCCTCCGTTCGCCCTGAGCGAAGTCGAAGGGCCCGCCTGAGCGGAGGCGAAGGCATCTCGCTCCGCTCGATATGACCCTTCGACTTCGCTCAGGGCGAACGGCATAACGGCATAGAGTCAGTTTCGCATCAGCGCATCAGCCCCAGGGCGTCATAGGCGCCCGCGAGCGTCGGCGCGGCGGCGGCGGCGGCGCGGGCGGCGCCGGCGACGAGGATCGCGTCGAGCGCCGCATCGTCATGCCGCAGCGCCTCGTAGCGCTGGCGGATCGGCCGCAGCGTCTCCATCAGCAGCTCGCCCAGCGCCGGCTTGAACGCGCCGAAGCCCTGGCCGGCGAAGCGCTGGCACACCGCGTCCGCCGTCGTGCCCGACAGCGCCGCATAGATGCCGACGAGGTTCGCCGCTTCCGGCCGCCCCTCCAGCGCCGTTGCGTTGTCCGGCAGCGGCTCGGGATCGGTCTTGGCCTTGCGGATCTTCTGCATGGTCGCATCATCATCGTCGGTCAGGTTGATGCGGCTCATGTCCGAAGGGTCGGACTTGGACATCTTGGCATTGCCGTCGCGCAGCGACATGATCCGCGCCGTTTCCTTCGGGATGATCGGGTCGGGCAAAGTGAACAGCTCGACGCCCATGTCCTGGTTGAACTTGACGGCGATGTCGCGGGTCAGCTCCAGATGCTGCTTCTGGTCCTCACCCACGGGAACATGCGTCGCCCGGTAGAGCAGCACGTCGGCGGCCTGCAGCACCGGATAGGCGAACAGGCCGACCGAGGCGCCCTCGCGGTTCTTGCCGGCCTTGTCCTTGAACTGGGTCATGCGGTTGAGCCAGCCGATGCGCGCGGTGCCGTTGAGGAGCCAGCACAGCTCCGCATGGGCGGGCACGCGGGCCTGGTTGAACAGGACCGAGCGCGCCGGATCGATGCCGCAGGCGACCAGAGCGGCGGCCATGTCGCGCACATTGGCGATGCGCTGCGCGCGCGTCTCGTGCACGGTGATCGCGTGCATGTCGGCGAGGAAGAAGAAGCACTCGTCGCCTTCCCCCATGGCGTCCTGCATCGCCACCCAGTTGCGGATCGCGCCCAGATAATTGCCGAGATGGAGATTGCCGGTCGGCTGGATGCCGGACAGGATGCGCATGTTCTGACCTCAAACTTTCCTAAAGACGTTCGTGCTGAGTAGGGGCTGAGCGAAGTCGAAGACCCGTATCGAAGCATATGTCCTTCGATACGCCACTTCGACAAGCTCAGTGGCTACTCAGGACGAACGGGTTTTGTAAACTCACCCCCGCATTGGCCGCCGCAGCTGCGCCTTGAGTTCGGAGACCCGATAGGCGCCAAACAGGAAAGACGCCAGCGCGTAAACCAGGGCGCCGCCGCCGCACATCAGCGCCAGCGCCGCGATCCGCGTCCAGAAG
>DATJLC010000254.1:0-9467 GCA_035490755.1 Sphingobium sp. | reverse complement strand
GAGTTCCTCAAGGAGCCAGCCATGGTGGGCTCGGCCCTGCCCTCGTCGCATCAGTTGGTGAACCGGCTGCTGGAACCCGTCGACTGGGGCCGCATTCGCCTGTGCATAGAATTCGGAGCCGGCACCGGGCGCTTCACCCAGGCCGTGCTGGACAGGCTGCATCCCGAGGCAAGGCTGATCGCGCTCGACACCAGCCCTGGCTTCACCCGGCACCTGCGGACCAGCATCGCCGATCCGCGTCTGCGACCAGTGACTGCCTCGGCAGCGGACGTCCGGTGGGTCGCCGCCGAGGAGGGGTTCGCGCGGGCTGATTGCATCCTCTCGGGCGTGCCGTTCTCGACACTGCCGCGACCCACGGGCGAACAGATCATGGACGCTTCGCGCAGCCTGCTCGGCCATGACGGACTTTTCATCGCATATCAGGTGCGCGACGCGATCGAGCCGCTGCTCCAGGCCCGCTTTTTCGATGTCCGCCACGCTTATGCATGGCGCAACATGCCGCCCTGCCACCTCTATTGGGCGCGCAATCCGCGCCCCATCTGATCAGCGACCCGGCAGGGCCACCACATCGGCCGATGCGAGAGGCAGCAGCGCCGCCTGGCGCAAGGCCTGAAGATCGGGGATGCGCAGCCATTTCGACTGCAACTCGATGAGATTGCGCATCCGCATCGTCTTCAATGTGCGGTTGACATGGACCGACGTCAGTCCTGTCAAATCGGCGATGTCCATCTGGGTCAACGGCATCGCGCATTGATCGCCATGAACCATGCCACAGGCGCGCATCCGCTCGAAAATGTCGCAGAACATGTGACTGAGCCGCTCTATCGCCGTCTTTCGGCCAAGGCTCACGATCCATGCATTCTGGCGTTCGACAATGTCCATCAGGGCCGGCCACAGGCCCTTCTGCAGTTCCGGCTGGCGGCTGACCGTCAGGCGGGTGGCGCGCACATTGGTCAGCGCCACGGTCGGTTCCCTGGCGGGCCTGCCCGTTATCCAATGCGGATCGCACAGGTCGCCGGGCAGGAAGAGCATTGTGATCTGCCGCCGACCATCGGCCAGCAAACGGAACCGGCAGGCCCAACCCTCGTCAATTCGATAGACGAAGTCGCGGACCTCGCTCTCCCGCGCGACATATTGGTGGGGACGGAAGTGATCGCGAACTTCCGCGGACTGTTCGTGGCTGAGCATCAAGAATCCCCTGTAACTGGACTCACCCTTCTTGGAACAAATTATCCTCCCTGAGGTGGCCGAGACTAACATGGATTGCAGCCCGGAAGGGTGCTCGGTCAGGCGTGCAAATGGTCGGATGGACGACCAGGGCGCAGACTAATCCCCGCACTGGACCGCCTGCACCTTGGAAGTTCCGGCGCAGGCCGCCGCGACGGCGGCGGCCAGCGATCTGCAGTCGAAGGGCTTGCGTAACAGCTCGAACTCGGAGGCGGCGCCATCGATGATCTCCTCGCTATAGCCGCTGGCCAGCAGGACGGGGATGTTGGCATGGCGCCTGCGCACCCATCGCGCCAGGTTGATCCCGCTGCGGCCGGGCATGACGATGTCGGTCATGACCAGGCCGATGGCCTCGGTATCCAGCAGCGCCATCGCCTCCTCCGCGCTGCACGCGGTGACCACCTCGCACCCCATGTCCTCCAGCATCGATGCGGCGATCTCCCGCACCGGCGGATCGTCCTCGACCAGCAGGACACGCAGCCCGGCTTCCTGTGGGGGCGCCGGAACGACGCGGTCCGCTCGCTGGGGCAGCTTGTCGGTGCGCGGCAGGAAGAGACTGAGGGTGGAGCCCTGTCCGGGTGTCGAGACCATTTCGGCCCTTCCTCCCGCCTGCGCGGCAAAGCCGTGGATCTGGGACAGCCCGAGCCCAGTACCCTTGCCGACCGGCTTGTTGGTGAAGAACGGCTCAAACACGCGCTCCAATATGTCGGGCGTCATGCCGGTCCCCTCGTCGGTCAGGGCGACGCAGATCATGTCGGGATTGGCGCCGTTGGCCGGGACGTTGGCGGTGCTGATCCTGATCGTCCCGCCGTCCGGCATTGCATCGCGGGCATTGAACGCCGCGTTCAGCAGCGCGGTTTCGAACTGTGTGGCGTCCAGCTCCGCGCGCCAGAGATCCGGCGCCAGATCAAGCTCTACCGCAATCATTTCGCCAAGGGTCCGGTCGAGGATGTTGACGACTGCCTCGATCCGGCTGTTGAGGTCAAGGACTTCAAGCCGCAAGGGCTGGCGCCGCCCGAAGGCGAGCAGATGGCTGACCAGGGTGGTGGCCCGATCAGCGGTCTCGATGATCGCCTGCAGATAACGCTCGCGCCGTTCGGGCTTGATCTCCGGCCGGCCCAGCATGTCCGCGGCGCCACGGATCACGGTCATCAGGTTGTTGAAGTCATGCGCGATGCCGCCGGTCAGCTCGCCCAATGCCTGCAGCTTCTGCGCCTGGAACAGCGCGGCGCGGGCCTGCTCCACCTCCGCCTGGGCGGCCTTCTTCTCGCTGTTGTCGCGCGTGATCTTGGCAAAGCCGACCAGCTGGCCGTTCTCGTTCCTGATCGGATCGATCACGACATGCGCCCAGAAGCGGCTGCCGTCCTTGCGAACGCGCCAGCCCTCCGACTCGAACTTGCCCTCTTCGGTCGCCGTGCGCAGCGCCCTGCCCGGCAGGTCGGAGGCGCGATCCTCGTCGGTGAAGAAGCGGGAGAAATGGCTGCCGACGATCTCCTCGGCCTCATAGCCCTTGAACCGCCGCGCGCCGGGATTCCAGCTGACGACATGGCCACGGGTATCGAGCATGTAGATCGCATAGTCGATGACGGAATTGACCAGCAGTTCGAACCGCCGGCTCCCTGGCTCATTTGAAAAATCGGCCTCACCAGCCATTTTGCAATACGCCTTCGGGTTTCGCTATTTCCGCGTGTCGCCACCGGACCATGCCCGAACGCGCGCTAGTCATACAATGCTGTCGGTCGCGTTCAGTTACATGCGTCAAGCGCGGTCGCCTTCTTACCATATGCGCCGCTTTACGCCAGAATGGCATATGAGGTTCCCAAAGTTTACGTAAACATGGCACTTTTCAGGCGGCGGCCACGCCATAGCCGGTGCCGCGAATTTCCCGCGCGAACCAGGTGCAGGTCGCGGGCAGGCCCTCGCCCAGCCGCACCTGCGGTTCCCACCCAAGCAAGCGGCGTGCCCGGGCGATGTCGGGGCGGCGGCGGCGGGGATCGTCGACCGGCAGCGGCCTGTGGACGACGGATCCAACAAATCCAACACAGGCGATCACCTGATCCAACAGCTCGAGGATCGTGAATTCCTCGGGATTGCCAAGATTGACGGGGGTTGGCCGGGTCATATGGACATCCATCAGGCGCAGCAGCCCTTCGACCATGTCGGACACGTAGCAAAAGCTGCGGGTCTGCGTCCCGTCGCCATAGATCGTCACATCCGCGCCTGACAGGGCCTGGCAGATGAGGTTCGAGACGACTCGGCCGTCTTCGGGATGCATATGAGGGCCATAGGTGTTGAAGATGCGCGCGACGCGCACATCGGCACGGCCCATGCGGGCGAAATCGAACGCCATCGCCTCCGCCGCGCGCTTGCCCTCGTCATAGCAGGCACGCGGCCCGGTGCAGTTGACCCGGCCAGGATATTCCTCCCGCTGCGGATGGGTTTCCGGATCGCCATAGACCTCGCTGGTCGAGCTGAGCAGAAAGCGCGCGCCGGTCTTCTCCGCCAGCCGGAGCAGCCGGTCGGTGCCCACCACGTTGGTCAGCATGGTATGCTCGGGGTCCGCCTGGTAATGGGGCGGAGAGGCGGCGCAGGCGAGATTGTAGATGCAGCCGATGTCCGTGCGGGCAGTGACCGCCTCCGGCAGCGGATCGATGATGTCAGCGTGAATGAAGGCAAAGCCCGGCGCCTTGGCCAGCGCCTTCAGATTGACCGGCCGCGCGGTCTGTAGATTGTCGATGCAGATGACCTCCCGCCCGGCGTCGAGCAGCGCCGCACACAGATGCGAGCCGATGAAGCCGGCACCGCCAGCGACAAGAACCGCGCCCTTCCCTCCATATGTCATCGCTCGTTCCGTCCTTTCCCCCTTTCCTCCCCATTATCGGGCGGCCGCCGTTCCCGCCCTCGGACGGGCGGCCAGGGCATCCATGAAATAGCGCTCCAGCACCGCGGCGCGGTGGCTCGCCAGGTGCCCGGCGAGCACGCGCCGGCGGGCTGCAAGGCCGATGTCGCCGCCATCGGTGGCCAGCCAGTCCATGACCTGTCCGGCGGTGTCGGCCAGGATGATCTCGCTGTCCGGCTGGAACAGCGTGTCCAGGCCGGCCCATGTGTCGGAAATGATCGCGGTGCCGCACGCCGCTGCCTCGAACAGCCGGATCGAAGGCGACCAGCCCGCCAAGATCATGTCTGCCCGCGTCACGTTCAGCGTGTAGCGCGACGCGGAGTAGAAAGCGGCATGGTCGCCCGGCGGCACATGATCGATGCGCTCCACATTGCCGGGCCAATCGATACCGTCCGGGAAGCGCGGGCCGGCCACCACGAAGCGCCGGTCGGGCAACGCGCGCGCCGGGGCGATCAACAGCCTTTCAAGCGTGGCCTGTCGATCGGGGCTGTAGGTGCCGAGATAGGAGAGATCCCACCGCTTCGCGCCGCCCAGCGGCCGATAAGCCTCGCCATCGGCGGAGCAGTAGAGCGGACGGGCCGCCCGCGCGCCATATCGTGTTTCCAGAAGGTCCAGCGTCGGCCCGCCGGTGAAGGAGAGATAGAGGTCGTAGCCGGGAATGATCTCCCGCGAGAGATAGTCGCAATTCCCCGCTGCCAGACTGGCCAGCGTCACCGGCGTATCGATATCGTAGAAGGCGGTGATCCCCTGCGCATGATCCTGGACGAACCGGCCAACATCCACCCCGTCCGGGACATAGGACCCGACCATCACCGCGTCGGCCGCTGCGATCTCGGCGCGCCACGCATCCAGCGCGGCGAGATCGGAATAGAATGCGAGGCGGCAGAAGCCCGGATAACGCAAGTCGCGCGCGCCGGCATACCAGGGCACGTCGCGCTCCAGGAACACGATGTCGTGCCCCCGCGCGGCAAAGGCGGCGAGCAGGGCGCGATAGGTGGTGGCATGGCCATTGCCCCAGGACGAGGACAGGCTGAGGCCGAGGACGACAAGTCTCATGCCCCCTCCATCCGGCTCTGGCCGGCGTGCGCGCGCACCGTGACGCTGTTCCGGCTGCGCAGGATCGCATCGACCTGTGCACCGCGCAGATGGTAGCTGTGCTCCGTGCAGATGCGGGCGAGCGCCGCCTGGCCGATGGCGCGCGCGCGTTCCGGCGTGAGCGCCGCCAGATGGTCCGCCACATCCTGGCCGTCGCGCGCAACCAGCACCTCGACATCCGGTTTCAGGAACATCTCGATCCCGTCCCAAGCATCGGTGATGAGGCAGGCGCCGGCGCCGGCGGCTTCGAACAGGCGGGTGGCGGGGGAGAAGCCCATCTGCGCCATGCTGTCGCGCGCGACGTTGAGGACGGCGAGCGGCGTCGCGTTGAAGGCATTATGCTGGGCGGTATAGACATGCCCGAGCTGGCGCACATTGGCGGGCATCGCCTTGGTTTCCCAGCCATTGCCGCCGATCAGGAAGGATCGATCCGGCAACAGGGCGGCCGCCTTGAAAAAGAATTGCTCGACCCGCGCCTCCCGGTCCGGCAGGCGGTTGCCGAGGAAGGCCAGGTCCGCGTCGAAGCGCGGATCGGGCGGCACCGGAAAATGGGTACTGCTGTCGAGCGCATTATAGATGGGAATGCACTCGGCCGCGCCCAGGCCGCGATAGGCCCGCACCACCGGGTTGCCGCCGCCATAAGTGAGCACCAGGTCGAGGCCCGGCAGCGCCCGGCGCACCGCGTGGCCGGGGTCGGCGCGCATGTCCTGGAGCGTCGCCGCCGCATCGACATCCCAGAAGATACGCAGCGCCCCGGGTGCCGCCCGGTCCATCACGCCCTGGAGCAGTTCATCGTCGAACACGCCAACCCCGCTCGCCTTGACGACGACATCGGCATGGGCCGCCTCGTCCATCACGGCCCGCAGCCCCTGCGCCGTCGCGGGATAGACCACCACCCGCGCCCATTCCGGCGGGTCCATGTCGCGATGGCGCTGCCGGTCGAAGGCGTCCGGCTCGTAGAAGGCGATCTCATGCCCGCGATCGGCAAGTTCGCGCAGGATTCCGCGATAATAGGTGGCAGCGCCGTTCCAATAGGAGGACAGCAGGCTCGAGGCGTAGAAGGCGATTCTCATGCAACCCTCCCGATGGGCTGCGGTTGCCCTTTCAGTGCGGCGACGATGGCCATGAGTTCCAGCGCGCGGTGGCGGCAGCTATGGCGGGCGCGGATCGTCTCCAGCCCGTTGCGCCTGAGCTCCGCGCGAAGACCGGCATCGGCAACGATCTGGCGCAAATGGCGCGTCATCGCCGCGCCGTCGGCGGCGAAAAGCAAGTCCTTGCCTGGCCGGAACAGCCCCTCGCTGTCGTCCCAAGGCGCGGACAGGAGGGGAATGCCGCAGGCAAGCGCCTCGAACACCCGGATCGTCGGTATGCCGGGCAGCAGGCTTGCATAATAATGGCGCGGCACATGGACCGTGGCGAGATGGGTGCGAAATATGTCCGCGACCAGGGCATTGGCCGCCCAGCCCCGATAGCGCGCGCCATGGCGCCCCAGGGTCGCAAGCGCCGCCTTCGGATAGCGGACGCCATGAATGTTGAGCGGCAGGCCGGCGTCGCGGGCGGGGCGGAGGAGAAAGGTCTCCAACTCGGCGGCGCGCTCCCCGTCGCCCCAGTTGCCGATCCAGACGAGGCCATGGCGCTCGCCTTCCACGGCCGGGGGGTGGAAGTGGCGGGTATCGGCGGCCTCATGCCAGATCCAGACCCGATCGGCCCAGCCCAAGCCGCGATAGACCTGCGCGAGTGCCGCGCCGAACGCCAGGACGCCATCATAGGCCGAGAGGTCGAAGGCGCGGATCGCCTCCGGATCGGAAACCGCGCGATGGTGCGTGTCGTGGAAGAGCAGATGAAAACGGGCTCCTCCCGCCCTGAGGCGGCCAAGCGCGGACACGATATCCGGTTCATTCCATTCATGGACGATAACCAGATCGGCACCATCGACCAGGGCGGCGGGGTCGGCATCGGCCGGATAGCGCCGTGGCCGCAGTTCGGGATAGGCAGCGCGGAAGGGGGCAAGCCCCGCCTCGCCATGATCCGCCATGAGATTGGCGAGGCTCCAGCTGTTCTCCGGCTCAAGGGCCACGACATCATGCCCAAGCGCCGCCAGCTCCCGCAGCACGCCGCGCAGGAAATGGGCGTTGCCATGGTTCCAGCAGGATAGCAGCGAATGGGTGAAATAGGCGATCCTCATGCCGCCGCCCTCTTGACCAGGCCTGCATGAAAGCTCGCCATCTGAGCGGCCATCAGCGCGGGCGTGAAGTGCGCCGCCCGCTCTTGCGCCCGCGCGCCGGCGGCGATGCGCGCGCCGGGGTTCGCGACGAGGTCCTTGATCGCGCGGGCAAAGGCGTCCGGATTCCCGGCCGGCGCGAATGTCGCGACCCCGCTCCACAGCTCGCGAAAGCCGGGGATGTCGGACAGGACCAGGGCGCAACCGGCCGCAGCCGCCTCCAGCACGGCGAGGCCGAACGGTTCGTATCGGGCGGCGGAAGCGAAGATGGGGCGGCCGGCCAGCTCGCGCGCGATCTGATCCGGGTCGAGAATGCCGAGATGACGGAGATTCCTCAGCCCGATGGTCTCGCCGTTGGGACCGATCACCGGCCCGGCCGCCGCGAAGGGAATGTCGAGGCGGGCGGCGGCGCGGTCCAGCGTGCGGACATCCTTGCCCGCATCCCACAGCCGCCCGGCCGTGAAGACGCGGTGCCGCATATCAGCGGGACGCACCAGCAGCGCGCGGCCGTTGGGGACCACGGCCAGAGCGGGAATCGAGCCATATTGACGGCGCAGGGCCTCCCCGAAGGCGGCGGTCGGCACGATCACCAGCCCGGCCTTGCGAAGCCCTTCAGCGACCAGCGCCGCGCGCCAGGCGAGATCGGCCGGCATCGGCCCGCCGCGTACCGCCGCCCACCAGGTGGCGACGCAACTATGGCAGACGGCCAGGACGGGACAGGGATAGCGCGCCTGGCTGGCGAGCGCCGGGCTGTGGAGCTGGACGATGTCGGCCCCCACCTCCGCGGCGAGGGCCGCGAGCGCCGCCTCGGCCTGGCGGACCGAGGCCGCATCCCGGGCAAGCCAATCCAGCGGCCCGGCAAGCTCGACCAGCCGCAGGCCGTCGAGCGCGCCCGCCTCGGCACGCTGCCCCGCGCCCGGCGCCGGGCCAAGCAAAGCGAGCGTGATCTCATAGCCATGGGGCACGAGACCGCGCGCCAGCTCCATCGAATATTGCCACACGCCGCCGACCGCGTCGGCCGTCAACAGCAGGCGCAGGGCGGTCATAGCGCCCTCGCCGCCGGCTGGCGCGGACCGGCGATGACGAGCCGGTCGCGCTCGTGCAGCAGCCATTCGGCAAGGTCCGCGATCCCCTGCCGCCAGGGCTTGCGCGGCCTGAGATCCAGTGCCGCCTCCGCCGCGCGCATGTCCGCGACAAACCAGCGCTGATCCCCGGCCCGCCAGTCCGCCTGCGCCACCGCCACCGGCCGGCCGAGATAGCTCTCGATATAAGCGATGACCTGCCGCAGGCTGACGGCATTGTCCGGCCCGCCGCCCAGATTGAAGGCGCGGCCCCTAATCCGGTCGATGTTCCGCCAGGCGCTGAGATAGGCATCCACGGCATTGTCGATATCGAGGATATCGCGGACCTGGCGGCCGTCGCCGAAGATGGTGACCGGCCGCTGCTCCAGGGCGCTGACGAGGAAATGCGCCACCCAGCCCTGGTCCTCCGTCCCCATCTGGCGGCGGCCATAGATGCAGCTCATCCGCATGACCGCCGTGGCAAGGCCAAAGCCGCGCGCGTAATCGAGCACATATTGATCGGCCGCCCCCTTCGAGCAGCCATAAGGGGTGTGGAAGTCGAGCGGGCGCGTCTCGTCGATGCCATAAGCGTGCATGGCGTGGTGGGCGGGTCGATAGGCATCGTCCACGAGCACAGGATCCAGCTCCGCGAGGGCGCCATAGACCTTGTTGGTCGAGGCGAAGATGACCGGCGGCGGGCTGGCGGACCGGCGCGCGCTCTCCAGCACGTTGAACGTGCCGCGCAGGTTCACCTCGAAGTCGGCGGCCGGATCGTCGAGGCTGGTCGTCACCGCGACCTGGGCGGCGAGGTGAAAGACCGCCTTGGCCTCCGTGACAGCGCTGCCGACATTGGCCGCGTCGCGGATGTCGGCGACGATGGGGATGATGCGGGTGGGGTGCCGCTCCTCCAGCCAGGCGAGGTTGCGATCGACGCCCGGCCGGGCGAGCGAATCATAGATGAGGA
>DATJLC010000253.1:0-9532 GCA_035490755.1 Sphingobium sp. | reverse complement strand
GGCGCGTCTGGCCGCCGAGCAGCGCGCGGACGCGCTGCGGGCCGAGGTGCAGGCGGAACTGGCCGAGGCGCTGCCGGGTGTTTCCCAGCGGGTCGAGGAGGACACGATCATCCTGCGAGGCAGGGGGCTGGTGCGGCGCTGGATCGCGCTTGGCGCCTTGCGCTTTCTGGGAAGGGGACAGCCATGAACGCGGTGATCCTGCTGCGCGATGCGGTGATCGGCGCGCTGCGCGGCGACGCGGCGCTGATGGCGCTGGTCAACAAGGTGGAGGACGGCGCCGTCCCCAAATTTTCTGCCCCCGCGCTGGTCGTGGGGGAGATGCTCGCGGCCGAATGGGGCGCGCGGGCTGTCAAGGGGCTGAGCGTGCGGATGCCGCTGACGCTGCTCGACCGGGCGGACCGGCCGGGCCGGCTGGCGGACGCGGCGGAGCGGATAGAGACGGTGATGGCCGGCCTGCCCGCCACCGTGGGGCCCTGGCGGGTCGGCGCGGTGGGCTTCAACCGGTCACGCACGGTGCGAAGCGCGGATGGGCAATGGTCCATGCTGATCGACTATCTCGCGCGGTTGTCGCGGGTGGTTTGAGCGACTGAAAGCACCGTTCGGGCTGAGCGAAGT
This sequence comes from Sphingobium sp., assembly GCA_035490755.1. Taxonomy (GTDB): domain Bacteria; phylum Pseudomonadota; class Alphaproteobacteria; order Sphingomonadales; family Sphingomonadaceae; genus Sphingobium. The sequence continues at coordinate 8,917 of DATJLC010000253.1, read as the reverse complement.
CGAAGCCTTTTTTCGAGCGGAGCGAGAACGCTTCGCCTTCGGCTCTGCGGGACCCTTCGACTTCGCTCAGGGCGAACGGATTTGAGGAAACCTTATCATTCAAAACCCGGAAAGGATGAAGCATGACAGTGGAAAAGGGCAGTGCCTTTCTGCTCAAGATCGGTGATGGCGAGGATCCCGTCGCCTATCAGACGGTGGCGGGCCTGCGCACGACGCAATTGTCGGTGAACGGCGAGGCGGTGAACATCACCAGCAAGGACAGCGGCGGCTGGCGCGAGCTGTTGCCGGGCGCGGGGGTGCGATCGGTCAGCGTGTCCGGGGCGGGGGTGTTTACCGGCTCCAGCGCCGAGGTGCGGCTGCGCAACCATGCGCTGGCGGGCGCGATCGACGATTATGAGCTGAGCTTCGAGAGCGGCGAGCGGATGCAAGGGCGGTTCCTGGTCACGCGGCTGGACTATGCCGGCGACTATAATGGCGAGCGCAACTACACGCTGAGCCTGGAAAGCTCCGGCCCGGTCGTGGCGCTGTGAGCGCGGCGGCCAATCCCCTGCGCGGCGAGGTCGCGTTCCAGGGCCATGTGCTGCGGCCGAGCTTTGCCGCCCTGGTGGCGGCGGAGGCGGAGCTGGGGCCGCTGCTGGCGCTGGTCGACCGCGCGACCGAGGGGCGGATCGCTTTGTCGGAGATCGCCACCCTGTTCTGGCACTGCCTGGCCGAGCGCGATGTCCTCGACCGGGCGGCGATGGGCGAGGCGGTGGTGACGGCGGGGCTGGCGGCGGCGACGCCGGTGCTGCGGGCGATATTGCACCAGATACTGGCGGGTACGTCATGAGCTTTGGCGGGATGAGCTTTGGGGGGGCGGCGGGGCGGCTGGCTGCCCTTGCCGCGCTGCATCTGGGCTGGCGGCCGGCGGAATTCTGGGCAGCGACGCCCGCCGAGCTGGCGGCGATACTGGGCCTCTGGCTGGAGCAGACGGGCGGGGCTGCGCCCGCCATGGACCGGGCGATGCTGGCGCGCCTGAAGGAGATTTTCCCCGATGAGTGACGAGATCGAGACGCTGATCGTCGGCGTGCGGGCGGATGTCAGCGGTTTCTCCCGCGATGTCGCCGATATGCGCGGCGCGCTGGAGGGGCCGCTGGTGAGCGGCGCGGACCGGGCGGGCCGGGCGATCGAGCATGGCCTGCTGCGCGCGGTCAGGACCGGCAAGTTCGGCTTCGAGGACCTGCGCCGGACGGTGCTCGCCGTCATGGCGGAGATCGCGCTGGCGGCGGTGCGGTCGGGGCTGGGGGCGCTTGGCGGTGGCGGTGGCGCTGGTGGCGGCGGCGGGCTGCTGACGCTCGGCACCAGCCTGTTGGGTGCTGTGTTCGGCCTGCCGGGGCGCGCGACCGGCGGGCCGGTATCGCCCGGCCGCGCCTTCATGGTGGGCGAGCGCGGGCCGGAGCTGTTCGTGCCGACCAGCAGCGGCAATATCGTGCCGGCAGGGGGCGGCGCGCCGCGCGACGTGCGCATCGCCATCCAGGTCAACGCGCCCGGCGGCGAGAACAGCCGCCTCCTTGCCCGCAGCGCCCGCCAGGTGGCGCGCGCGGTGCGCTCGGCGCTGGCGGAGGGGTAGGATTGGTTCACGCGGAGACGCGGAGGCGCGGAGATGGCGTGATTGCGGCGTAGCCGCGCTTCCATGTCGGCCTTTGCCGCAATTATGCGGGAGAGACGCCTGCGGCGCGGGATATTTTCTCCGCGTCTCCGCGTCTCCGCGTGAGCCGTCAACTGCCTGCGCCCTTCCGTTGCTGGCCCTCCCCCCGCCCCTCCCGCAAGCGGGAGGGGGGAAGTGAAGGAACTTGTCATGCCCCATTGGCTCGCCTCGGCGCGCTCCGGACAGGAGCGTGCGCCGTTCAAGCGCTTTGCCGTGCCGTTCTGGACCGTCAATTTCCCGCGCCCGATGATGGCCTCGGTCGTCACCACCGCGCCCGACGCCTTGCGGGTGGATGCGGTGTTCTATGGCAGCGGTGATCTCGCCGGGCTCATCTGGGAGTCGGTCGATCGCTGGGACCATGCGCTGCTGGGCTATGCGACCAGCCGCGATTATGCCCATTGCCGCTTGCGTTTCCGCTGGCGGAGCGCGGGGATCAAGCCGCTGGACGCGGTGCACGGGCCGACGCTGACGATCGAGGGACGGGACGCGGAGGGCGCGCCGCGCAGCTGGTATGTGCGGCTGTGGAACTATGCGACCGGCTCCCCCGAGGACGCGGTCATCGACCTCGACTTCGACGCGCTCGACGGCGGTTTCCTGCTGCCGGGCGAGGCCGATCCGGTCTGGCCGCACGATGTCGACCGGATGTTCATCTCGATCATCCCGGCCGCCTACGACGCGCTGGGCACGCCCTTTGCAGGGGGCGTCGAGGGCTGGGCGGAGCTGAGCGGGATTGCCTGCGACGGGTCGGGATCGATGCTGGAGATCGGCGACGTCATGGTGCCCGAGCATGGCCTGTCGATCGCGACCGGCTATGACGATGCCTATAACCAGACGCCCGAACGGGTGCTGCGGCAGGTGCTGGCGCTCGGCTATCGGGGCGCGATCAACCATTATGTGGGCATGAGCCATTATTTCCGGCTCGAGCCCGCGTCCGGCGGCTATTATGCCAGCCTGGCGGGCGGGGTGCTGAACGCGCCCTGCGCGGCCTGGCACGCCGATTTCGCGGCGCGCGCGAAGGCGCTGGGCTTTGGCCTCATCCTCTCCCTGTCCTATGAGCTGTTCGACGCCCATTGCTGGAACGATTGGAAGCAGCGCGCGGCCAATGGCGATCCGGCGCTGACCGGCTGGGTGCCGCCGTCAACGTTGCTCTCGCCCGCCCATGCCGGGGCGATGGCCTATTTGCAGGCGGTCGCGGTGGCGTTCGTCGCGATCGCTATGGCGGCTGGGCAGGCGGTGCGCTTTCAGGTCGGCGAGCCCTGGTGGTGGGTGATGGCCGATGGGCGGCCCTGCCTCTATGACGATGCCGCGCGCGCCGCCTTTGGCGGATCGCCGCCGGTCATCGCCGATGTGCGGGCGAGCCTGACGGGCGGGCAGATCGCGCTGCTCGATGCGGCGGGCGCGCTGCTCGCGGCCTCGACGGCGGCGCTGGCGGGCGCGGTCAAGGCGGTCGCGCCCGAGGCGGAGACCCTGCTGCTCGTCTATCTGCCAAGCGTGCTCGATCCCGAGGCGCCGGAGCTTTGCCGCGCCAATGTGCCGACGGGCTGGGCCGCGCCCGCCTTCGACCGCTTGCAGGTCGAGGATTATGACTGGGTGACACAAGGGCGCGCGGCGCTGTCCGAGGCGGGGCGCGCGGCGATCACCCAGCGCCTCGGCTATGCGCGCGAGACGCAGCATTATCTGGCCGGTTTCGTGCTGAGCGGCGACGATACCGACATGGCCGCGCACAGCTGGCGGCGCATCGCCGAGGCGGCGGCGCGGTCCCGCGCGGGCGGGGACGCGGCGACCTATATCTGGGCGCTGCCGCAGGTCGCGCGCGACGGCTTTACCTGGTTCGACCTTCCCGGAGACTTGACCGTGCAGCATTTCGACGATGTGCGCTTCCCGCTCGATATCGGGCGCAAGGCGAGCGTATCCCCCAGCTTTTCGACCCAGACGATCGAGGCGCATTCGGGCCATGAGCAGAGGAGCGCCGACTGGGCGGACGCGCGGATGCGCTTCGACGCGGGGCCGGGGATAAGGTCGGAGGCGGACCTGGCGACGCTCATCGCCTTCTTCCGGGCGCGGCGGGGCGCGGCACGGGGGTTTCGCTTCACCGATCCCTATGACCAGGATTCCGCAGCATGGGGCGCGGCGATCAGTCCGCTCGACCAGGTCATCGGCCAGGGCGACGGCGCGGCGAGCAGCTTCCAGCTCGTCAAGCATTATGGCGGCGGGAGTGACCCGCAGGTGCGGCGGATCACCCGGCCGGTAACGGGGAGCGTCCGGATCGCGATCGACGGGGTCGAGCAGATCACCGGCTGGCAGATGGGCGCGCTGGGAGAGGTGCTGTTCGACGTGCCGCCCGCCGACGGGGCGATCGTCTCCGCCGGTTTCGCCTTCGACGTGCCGGTCCGCTTCGAGCAGGACAGCCTGGAAGTCGGCGCGGAGACCTATGCGGCGGGCGACATCGCCTCCGTGCCGCTGGTGGAGGTGCGCGAATGAGCGACGCGGATATTCTCGCCAAGCCGCTCTGCACGCTCGCCTTCTGCTGGCGGCTCGACCGCAGGGACGGCGTCTCGATCGGTCTCACCAGCCATGACCGCGACCTCGTCATCGGCCATTTCCTTTATGCCGCGACGCCCGGCATGGTGCCCTCGGCGATCCGGCAGACCGGCACGCTGGAAGCGGGCATCATGGATGTCGAGGGCGCGCTTTCCAGCGCGTCCATTTCGGCGCGCGACCTGGACGAGGGGCGCTGGGATGGCGCCTCGGTCCTGCTGCACCTAACGGAATGGGCGGAGCCGGGCGTGCTGTGGCGCGAGCTGGCGCGCGGCACGCTGGGGCCGGTCCGGCAGAAGGACGGCGCGTTCGTGGCGGCGCTGAACGGGGCCAAGTCCGCGCTGGGCGAGGCGATCGTGCCGGTGACGTCGCCGACCTGCCGGGCGATGCTGGGCGACGCGCTCTGCCGGGTCGATATGGCACAGCGGCGGCGGATCGTGACGGTGGATGCGCTCGACGGGGATGCGGTCGCGGTCGCGGGGCTGGACGGCGCGCCTTATGCCGACGGGCGGCTGCGCTGGCTGAGTGGGCCGCGCTGTGGCCTGTGGGAAAACATTGTCGGCGCGGCGCCCGGCCTGCTGCTGCTGGAGGAGCCGCCGGGCGTCGTGATCGCGGCGGGCACGCGGGCGCTGATCGAGGAGGGCTGCGACAAGAGGATCGCGACTTGTGCGGCGCGGTTCGGCAATGCCCTCAATTTCCGGGGCGAGCCCTATCTGCCCGGCACCGACCTCCTCACCCGCTATCCGGGCGCATGACGATGCCGGTCGGGGACAGGATCGCGGCGGCGGCGCGCGAGCTGATCGGCACGCCCTTTCGGCTGCATGGGCGCAGCGGAGTCACGGGTGTGGATTGCGTGGGACTGGCGCTGCTGAGCGCGCGGGCGGCGGGGCTCGATGTCGCGGAGCCGCCGCCTTATCGGCTGCGCGCGGGCGCCGCGCCGGTGATGCATGGCTGGATGGTCGGTGCCGGGTTCGTGCCGGTCACGGATCGCGCGCCCGGCGACATCCTGCTCGTCCGGGTGAGCGCGCTGCAGCCGCATATCGTCATCGATGCGCCGGACGGCGTGATCCACGCCCATGCGGGGCTGGGGCGCGTCGTCCTGATGCCCATGCCGGGCGACTGGTCCGAACTGTCGCGTTGGCGATTTCATGGAGTGAAAGGCTGATGGCCACCCTCATCCTGACCACCGTCGGCACCATATTGGGCGGGCCGATCGGCGGCGCGATCGGCGCGCTGGCGGGCCAAGCGATCGACGCCGAGATCTTCAAGCCCGCCGGCCGGGTCGGCCCGCGCATCGCCGACCTTCGGGTGCAGACGTCGACCTATGGCTCGCAGGTGCCGAAGATATTCGGCCGGATGCGGGTCGCCGGCACTGTCATCTGGGCGACCGACCTGATCGAGGGCAGCAGCACGTCGGGCGGCGGCAAGGGACAGCCGAGCGTCACGACCTATAATTATTCGGCGAGCTTTGCCGTCGCCCTGTCCGCCCGGCCGATCGCGGGCATCGGGCGCATCTGGGCGGACGGCAATCTGCTGCGCGGCGCGGCGGGCGACTTCAAGAGCGGCCTTGGCGGCTTTCGACTGCACCAGGGCGCGCCCGACCAGCCGCCCGACCCGCTGATCGTCGCCGATCGCGGCGCGGAACTGACGCCGGCCTGGCGCGACCATGCCTATGTCGTGTTCGAGGGGTTGCAGCTCGCGGATTTCGGCAACCGCATCCCCTCGCTCACCTTCGAGGTCATTGCCGACGAGGCGCCGGTCCCGGTCAGCGAGATCGCGTCCTCGCTGAGCGGCGCGGCGGTGGCATTCGCCGGGAGCGCACCCGAACCGGAACTGGACGGATATGCGGCGTCCGGCGACAGCGCCGGGGAGGCCATCGCGCCGCTGCTCGATGCGCATGCGCTGCTGCTGCGGGGCTTGACGCTGACCGCCGGGGTCGGCGGGGACGGGCTGCTCGCGCTTGCCGACGATCTGCGGGCGAGCAACGGCCGGCAGCTCGATATGCGCGAGGCGGAGCGGCAGGCGCCGGACCGGATGCCGCGCCGGCTGTCGCTGCGCTATTATGATCCGGACCGCGATTATCAGGCGGGCGTCCAGTCGGCCGATCGCCAGGGTGCGGGGCGCGAGGAGGCGCAGGTCGACCTGCCCGCATTGATGACGGCGACGGAGGCGCGGCGGAAGGCGGCCGCGCTGCTGCGTCGGCGGTTCCTGGGGCGGCGGACGGTCAGGCTCCCGCGTGGCTGGCGTGCGCTGACCCATCTGCCGGGCGATGTCCTCTCGCTGGAGGGGGAGGGCGGCGCCTGGCGGATCGAGACGCTGGAATGGGAAAGCGCGGCGGTAAGGCTGACGCTGCGGGCGGTGCCGTCCGGCACGGGTGTCCCTCTTGTCACCGCGGATCCCGGCGAGACTGTCCGCCAACCCGATCGCGTCATCGGGCCGACACATCTGGTGCTGGTCGAGACCCCGCAGTTGACCGATGCGCTGGCGGAGACGCCGCAGATATTCGCTGCCGCCTGTGGTTCGAGCCGGGCGTGGCGATCGGCCGCCCTGTTCCTGAGGGATGAGACGGATGGCGGCTATGAGCCGATCGGGGCAATCCGGCGGGCGGCGATCCTGGGGGTGACAGCGTCCGTCCTGCCCGCAGGGGGCGCCGCCCTGATCGACAGGGTGTCATCCGTCGATGTGGTCCTGCATGACGCCGACGCCCTGCTGGCGCCGGCGAGCGACGCCGCGCTCCTGAACGGCGCCAATGCCTGCATGATCGGCGAGGAGCTGCTGCAATTCGGCGGCGCGGCGCAGATCGGCCCGGCGAGCTGGCGCCTGAGCCGCCTGCTGCGCGGGCGGCGTGGCACGGAGCGGCAGATGGCGGGGCATGGGACGGGCGAGACCTTCATCCTCCTCCAGCAGGATGCGCTCTTCGCAGTCGGCGGGGGGCAGGCGCTGGTCGGGCGGACGCTCGACCTCGCCGCGCAAGGGATCGGCGATACCGGCCTGGTCAGTGTTGGGCGGGTGGTGGCCGGGCGGGCGCTGACACCGCCCTCGCCGGTCCATCTCAGGATCGTAGGGAATGCCGCCGCCGGTCTCGACATCGGCTGGACGCGCCGAAGCCGCCTTGGCTGGGCGTGGCGCGACGGCAGCGACGCGCCGCTCGGCGAGGAGCAGGAGGTCTATCTGGTCGAGATCATGGCCGATGGACAGGTGCTGCGTTCGGTGACTGTCGGCGCGCCGCTCTGGCATTATCCGCCGGCGGCCATCGCTGCGGATGAGGGCGCGGCGGGTACCGCCCCGATTAGGGTGAGGGTGCGGCAGCGCGGCACCTTCGGCCTTGGGGAGCCGGTAGCCCGGGTGCTGGACCTGTAGGCAGCAAACATTTCGAGGAGCGACCATGAGCGAAGATGCAAGCGCGCGCCTGTCCCTGCCGTTTCTGGCGGCGGGGCAGGCACAGAAGGAAGTGATGCATAACGAGGCGCTGCAGGCGCTCGATATGCTGGTCCAGCCGGTCGCGCTGTCGGCCGACCTGGCGAGCCCGCCCGGCGCGCCGGCGGAGGGGGACTGCTGGATCGTGGCCGCATCCCCAAACGGCGCCTGGGCGGGGCATGAGGGCGACATCGCGCAATGGACAGCCGGCGGCTGGCGTTTCGCCTCGCCCCGTGCGGGCTGGCGCTGCCATGTCCTCGATCGCAGCGCGGCGATGTTCCACGATGGCAGCGGCTGGCAGGACGAGGCCGTCCGCGCGGACGGTTTTTATCTGGCGGGCGAGCGCGTGGTCGGGGCGCGGCAGCCTGCCATCTCCGCGCCGGCCGGCGGCACGGTCGTCGACCTGGAGGCGCGGGCTGCGATTGCAGCGGTCCTGGACGCAATGCAGGCGCATGGTCTCATTGCCTAGAGAGCGGACGTTATTTCCCTTTCACCAAGGTTAAACGACCGAAAACATGACCTACTTAACGTTTTTTTGTCTAATCACGTTGAATTTGCGCGCTTGCAACGAAACTTTGGAACGCTTACAGCGTTTTGCAGTCCGTTGTGGTAATAATGAAAGGGGAATGACATGCGGAAGCTTGGCCTAGCCATCGCGCTCGCTTCGACGGCGCTGGCAACTCCGGCACTCGCGCGCGAGGGTAGCTGGTATGTCGGTGTACATGGCGGCGGCATGATCGTCGAAGACATGGACACCGTTGTAACGGGCACTCCGAATTCCAACTCGACCTGGAACACCAATACCGGCTGGGATGTCGATGGTGTGATGGGTTATGACTTCGGCATGTTCCGCCTGGAAGCCGAGGTTGGCTATCGCAAGGCGTTCACCGACGTCAATGCCTATGCCAACGGGGTCAACAGCACGCGCGGCAACGCCCGTTCGCTGAACTTCACGGTCAACGCATTGCTGGACTTCGGCAATGATGATGGCCTTCAGGGCTTCATCGGCGGCGGTGCCGGTGTTGCGCGGACCTATCTCTACAGCCTGACGACGGCTGGTTCGGACACGGGCTTTGCATGGCAGGCGATCGCCGGCCTGCGTTATCCGCTGTCGAACCGCATCGACTTCGAACTGAAGTATCGCTACTTCAACCACGAGGGCGTCGACCTGAGGACGAGCACGCAGCCCGACCCGCGGTTCGCGCCGGCGGGATCGCCGTTCACCACCGATTTCCGGTCGCACTCGCTGCTCGCGGGCCTGACCTACAATTTCGG
>DATJLC010000252.1:0-2536 GCA_035490755.1 Sphingobium sp. | reverse complement strand
CTCCGGGACGGCCGGGGGTGCAATGTCCTTCCAGCCATAGTCGGTCGCGATCGCCCGGACGACCTCGTCCATCAGCCTTTTGCCGTTGCCGCCATTGGTGAGGACGACGATGCCCTCGCCCTTGTCGACATAGGCGATCATCAGCGATTGGAAGCCTTCGTTGAGGCCGTCATGTCCGAAGCGCCGGGCGCCGTCCGAATACACCGCCGGTCCGAGGCCCCAATTGCCCATGATCGGCGTCAGCATCGTGCGAGTCATGGCCGGCGACAGCCTGTGGCCGGCTCGGCCGGCCGCGGAGGCCTGCACATCGATCAGCAGGCGCGCGAGATCGCCCGCGCTGGTCCACAGCCCGGCCGGGCCGAGTTCGGGATAGACATGGTAGTTGCCGGGGATCGGCCTGCCGTGCGCGTGCGCGAACGCCATGTCGGCGCGGATCGCCGCGGACGGCGGCTGCGCATAGGCGCTGCGTGTCATCCCCAACGGGCGCAGCAGCTCGCGCTCGGCCAGTTCCGCGAACGGCATTCCGCTCACGTCGGAGAGCGCCAGCTGCGTCAGCACATAGCCGCCACCCGAATAGGTCCATTGCGCACCCACGGGCAGCACGCTGCGCACCGCCCCAGTGTTGGCCGGCGGCTTGCCGTCGAGAATCTGGACGGGCGTGGGCAAGGGGGCGTCCGGCAGATAGCCGGGGAAGCCGTGAACGCCGAGCCCCGCGGTGTGGCTCAAAAGCTGGCGGAGCGTCACGCCGTCGGGTTCCAGCTTCGGATCGCGGGGGAGCTGCCAGGAGCGCAGCGACAAGTTGATGTCCTGATCGAGTCCGAGCTTTCCCTGCTCCACCAGGCGCAGCGCGATCATCGCCGTCGCGACCTTGCTGATCGAGGCGGCCTGAAACGCCGTGTCCGGCGTCACCGGCGCGCAACTTGCGGCGTCGCGGAAACCCCAGCCGCGCGCCCAGTCGAGCTTGCCGCCATGAATGACGGCCACGCTGATGCCCGGCACGTCGTACATGCGCATCCGCTCGGCGAGGCTGTATGGCCGAGCGCCTGGCTGGATGACGGGCGGGTTCAGGTTTGTCTCGACATAGCGCGTATGGGTGTTGCTGGGTCCGCCGGCCGGCGTGGCCGGGACCGCGCAGCGCGCTTCTCTCGCCTGCGCAGCTGCATCGCCGCCAGCCGCGATCAACGCAACGCCGGCTGTACCGAGAAAAAATCCTCTGAGGCCCGGGCGGGAACGAAACATGGGGCATCTCTCCTGTCGTTGTAAGCTGCCAAATCTCGTGCACGACATCAGCGCCCGCAGGCCATTTATCGCAGGCGAGCGCCGTCCATCTTCGAAGCGCCCACGCTCCCGAAGAAAACTGCCGGTTGGATTTACCGCGCCAGGTCCTCCGGCGAAGCTGGTGGGAGAAGTTGTGCGTGCCACCGTACGAGAAGCGAGAGGACCGCCAGTTCGATCGCCAGCACCGCGGTTTGCAACACGGCCTGGGTGCTATCGAGAAAGAGCGCTGCCATGAAGATGATGAGCGTCGCCGCCGCCGCCATGATGCGCGTTCCCATGGAGGTGACGCGCGACCAGTCGCGTTCCAGCATGACCCAGGCAAGGCGAAGATGCCCCAGGCCGAGCAAGAGCAGGAGCGCCGTGAGCGACGGCACGGCGGCTTGATAGACGCCTCGCAGGACGAGTTCCTGGGCGCCGCCCGCCACCAGCGCGCCACGAAGCCCGTCCTGCCCTGGGTACAGATAAGGAAAGCCGAGCACCGCGCATCCGATCTGCAGCGCTGCCATCGGCACCATCAAGCCAAGCGCGAGGGCATAGTTGGTCAGAATGAAACGGCCTTCCTCATGGGTCGGCATCGCGCGCCAGGATGCCGCCAGGCAGCCCAGGGCGAACATCAGCGGCTTCCCATCCTCGGCCGCCGCGTCGAACTCCGCCCGCATTGCGCGCGCCCACTCCCGGCGATGCTCGCCGAGACAGGCGATCGCCAGCGCCATCACGCCCCGCGACACGGCCGCCCTCACGCGAGGGAGACCTTGGGGGCAAGGCCCCCGCTGCCATCGGCCACCTCATGAGCGAGCGCGAAGCCGGCGGCGGTCAGCCGATAGGCGTGACGGGCGGGCCGGCCGGGCTGTGCCGGCTCGCGCCATTCGGCTTCGACCAGCCCCTGATCGGTCATCCGCATCAGCAGCGGGTATAGCGTGCCCGACAACAGGCCGGTCTCCTTCATGAGGTCATAGCCATGACGCCATTGCTGCCGTCGGACGGACAGCGCCTCCAGGAGGATGAGCATCTGCCTCGATGGTCTCCGGTTTCGAACCATGGCTCAATCCAACATATGTAGATTTAAGAGTCAAGGGCGGGTTTCGGCACTCCTTCCGGGCGGGGAAGGCAATAGGTAATTGCGGACGGACCTTATTCGCCGCTCTTGCCTGCGTAGCGATCGGTTGCGCGGATCAGCTGGTCGAGGATGCCCGGCTCGGAGAATGCGTGGCCGGCGCCTTCGATCAGGTGGAAGTCCGCCTCGGGCCAGGCCTTGTGC
>DATJLC010000251.1:0-6986 GCA_035490755.1 Sphingobium sp. | reverse complement strand
GGTGAAGCTCAGCGGCACCGCCGGCCAGAGCTTCGGCGCCTGGGTCGCCGGCGGCCTGACGCTCGACCTCACCGGCCAGGCCAACGACTATGTCGGCAAGGGCCTGTCGGGCGGCATCATCGTGGTGCGGCCGATGGTCTCCTCGCCGCTCGAGAGCGAGGCCAACACCATCGTCGGCAACACGGTGCTCTATGGCGCCACCGCCGGCAAGCTGTTCGCGGCGGGTCAGGCAGGCGAGCGCTTTGCCGTCCGCAATTCAGGCGCGCAGGTGGTGGTCGAGGGCTGCGGTGCCAATGGCTGCGAATATATGACCGGCGGCATCGCCGTCATCCTCGGCAGGACCGGCACCAATTTCGGCGCCGGCATGACCGGCGGCATGGCCTTCATCTTCGATGAGGACGGCAGCTTCCCTGAGCGCGCCAATCCCGAGAGCATCGTCTGGCAACGGCTGGGCAGTGCCCATTGGGAGGGCGTGCTGAAGGGGCTGGTCGAGGAGCATGCAACCCGCACCGACAGCAAGTGGGCGCGGCGCATCCTCCAGGACTGGGACCGGCGGCGCGGCGACTTCTGGCAAGTCTGCCCGCGCGAGATGCTGAGCCGTCTGGCCCAGCCGCTGAACGACAATGAAGCGGTGGTGGCCGCCGCCGAATAAGCTCGTGCGAGGGGGACCGGCCGCGACCGCCGCCGGTCCCCTCGCCCTTATGGACGGGAGGTGAGCTTGGCCACCGCCTCCGGGCCCTGCTTCGCCCAGAAGGTTTCCCAGCTCGGGAAGCGGGGCAGCATCATCGGCGGATCGAGCTTCATGCCGGGCACGACCCAGCGCTGGAAGCCGGCGTCCTGCGGATGCTCGAGCATGTCGGCGCAGTAGAAGAAGTCGAAGTCGCGCTTCTTGCCGAACAGCCATTTGCCGTCGCGACGCTCATAATGGTCGAAATAGCACATGACCGCGACGATCCAGGTGTCGCCGCGCTCATGCTCGGCGCGGCAATAGACCGTGCCGGTCGCATGATCGTCGTCGATGAAATCGAAGCTGTGCGCCAGGATCTGGTGCACCGAGCGGTAGAATACCGACGTGGCGGCGGTGAAATAGGATTTCAAAACCTCGTGGCCCTTACCCGCCGCGCCATAGTCGATGTCGTCGACATAGAGGGCAGCCAGCGCGTCCATGTCGCGCGAATCCACCGCCATCGCGTAACGGGCCGGCAATTGCTGGATCGCGAGCGAGCCCTCGACACGGGCCAGCCTCTGCAACAGTTCCTGATCACTCATTTCTTCCTCCCAATTCAGTCAGATATTCAGTCCAATCGCCGCGAAACCTGGTCTGACAGGATCGCGCGCAGCAGGGCGACGAGCGCCACCGGCTGGTCCAGCATCAGGTGATGGCCTGCCACCGGAATGGAGAGATAGCGCGCCTGCGGCAGACATTGCCGGGTGATCGCCATGATGTCCGGCGTCGTCACGATGCTTTCATCGCCGCGCACGTAGCTGAGCGGCACGGCCAGGCCGCGCACGTCCAGCGGATCGTTAGGGTCGGGCTCGGTCGCCATGCTCTCGTCGAATTTCCAGGTCCAGCCGCCCTCGCACGCCGTGATCGAATGGCGCACGACATGGTCCAGCATGATCGGGTCCGCCTGCCTGCTTTCGGGCATCAGCCGGAACTTCGCGCGGGCCGCCTCGAAGCTGTCATAGACCCGGCGGCGCAAAGGCCCCTTGCCGGCCTGCTCGGCAGCGGAGGGAACTCCGGGCAGGCGCAGCCGGCAGTCCAGCAGCACAAGCTGTTCAAACAGCTCGCCATCCCCGACCGCGCTGCGGAGCGCGGGATCACCGCCAAAGCTGTGCGCTACAAGGGCCGCTTGGCCGAAGCCGGCGGCGCGGGTGACGGCCGCGATCTCCCGGCCATGAAGCGCGCGGCTGTAGTGCGCGCGGCGGTCGCTGTCGCCCATGCCGCTGAGATCCAGCGCAACGACCGGCCGGTCGCGCGACAGCCAGGCGGCGACGACATCCCACCAGCGCGAATGGGCGAGCATGCCGTGCACCAGCACGACGGGAATGGCCTGGCGGGGGCCGTCCCAGACCCGATAGCGGATCGCCGCGCCCTCGACATCGACCACATGCTCGGACGCCGCGACCTCCAGGGCGCGGGCAAGGCCGTTCTGCAGATCGTTCATTGCCCGGGCGCGGCGTCGCCGTCGGCCTGCCGCGTCGTCGACGACCAGGCCGCGCAACGCCAGCGACCGTCTTCAAAGACCCATACGGCAAGGAAGACATTGTCGATCGACACGGACTGATCCGCCAGATTGGCGACCATGCGCATATGGCCCGTCATGACGCCGGTGTGGCCGTGGACCCGCGTGTCGGCGCTCACCCGCTCGCCGTCGCTATAGCGCACCACCCCGCTGCGGATGCGCGCGAGATAGGCCTGCTTGCCATCGGTGAAGCCGGCATTGTGCGTATAGGTGAAATCGTCGGTGAACAGCGCGTCGAGCGCATCGACATCCGATGCCATGAGCGCCGCGAAGCGCGCATCGTCTGCCTCGATCAGCGACGCGCAATCGGGCCGCGTCACCCCATCGCCTCATGGTCGATCGGGAAATAGGCCGCGCCGGGCTCATCCACCAGATAGTCGGTATAGGGCTCCTGCGTGGGATCATTGGCATAGGCGGTGAAATCGGTCACGCCGGCTTCGCTCAGCGCTTCATCGTCCAGGAAGAAACGGCCGGTGCATTCCCTGCTCGGGCGGGTGACGATCGCGTGGAAGGCATCCGCCATGATCTCCGGCTTGCGCGAGCGTCGGATCAGGTCCGACCCGCCGATGCGCGTGGTGGCCGCGCTCTCCACGGTCTTGCGGGGCCACAGCCCGTTGGCGGCGATGCCCTGCTCCTTCAACTCGACCGACCAGGCATGCATGCACAGCGACATGCCCATCTTCGACAGCAGCCAGGGCAGATGCGCGCCCCACCAGTGCGGCGCCACGTCGAGCGGCGGCGACAGCGCCAGGATATGCGGGTTCTGCGCCTTCGCCAGATAGGGAATCGCCGCCTTGCCCAGCACGAACGTGCCGCGCGTGTTGACCGTGTGCATGAGGTCAAAGCGCTTGATCGAAACCTCGGTGGTCGGGCGGAAGTCGAGCGCGCTGGCATTGCTCACCACCACATCGACGCCGCCCCACTCCGCGGCCACCCGGTCGACGGCGGCAGTCACCGCCTCGGCATCCCGCACATCGACGCCGACCGCCAGCGCCGCGCCGCCCGCCTCGCGCACTTCCGCAGCAACGGAATGGATCGTACCGGCCAGCTTGCCGCCCTCGGTCTCGCTGCGGGCAAGCAGCGCCACCTTCGCGCCATCGCGGGCGGCCCGCAGCGCGATGTCGCGCCCGATGCCCCGGCTGGCGCCAGTGACGATGACGACCTTGCCGGCAAGGCTCACATTGGCGGTCATGCGGTTTCTCCCGAAAATACGCCCATGGCGGCGTCGGCTTGCGCCACGATCCCGCCCAGCTCGCCCTGAAGGGCCTTCAATCGATAGGTCCACAGATGCAGCGGATATTCGCGAGTCAGGCCGATCGCGCCGCTAAACTGGTGCAGGTCATTGACGACGTGCCGCATCTGGTCCTGCACATAGAGCGCCGCAACCGCCGCTTCACTTTCGCTGCCACTGTCGGCGGCGCGCAGCGCCAGCCATCGGCATCCCGACACCAGTTGCGCGCACACCGCGAGCCGGTGCTGGATCGCCTGGAACGAGCCGATCGGCCGGCCGAACTGCTCGCGCTGCTTGACATAGTCGACCGTCGCATCGAGCGCGGCCTGCAACAGCCCTGCCCCCTCGGCAGCGAGCGCAACCCGCCACCATTTCGCGAGAGCCGCGCCCGAGCCGTCACCCAGCGTGCGGGTGGGCAGCGCGTCGGGATTGGCGAGCTTGCCAAAGGGATAGCCGAGCACGCTCGACAGCGTTTCGATCTCCGCGCCTTCGAGGCTGGCCACCTTGGCCACGCCGTCCTCCAGCAGGATGAGCGTGCGCGCGCCCGGCAGGTTGCGGATCGCGCCACCACGATCGTCGGCCAGTGCGATCGGGCGCGGCAAGCCGCCCTCGCCCAGCAGCGGCGCAACCAGGGCAGACGCGCCTACCTCAACCAGGAATGGCAGGCGCGCGGCCTCATAGGCGAACAGCGCCGCATCGAGCGCGCCATAGCCCTCCATCAGCGCCAGCGAGAAGAAATCGCTTTCCTCCAGCATCCGGTCCAGTTCCGGCGCGGGCTCGAAAAAGCCGCAGGCGCCGGTCGGCAAGGCGCGATAGTCCGCGAACATGCCCAGCAACGCGTCCTGGACGACGGCCTGTCCCTCGTTAAGCTCGAAATCCATGTCAGGCCCTCGGCAGGTGAAGCAGCTGATCGGCGATCAGGTTGAGCTGGATTTCCGCCGCGCCGGCGGCGATGCCGGCGGTGATCGCCCGCTTGTGATGCGTGTCGATCAGCTTCTGGCCGATGCCGCGCATCGCCTCCGGCAGGAAGTCGAGCGCGAATTCGGCGACCGTCCGCTCGGCCTGGACCACGGCGTAGCGCGCGATGCTCGTCTCCGCGCTCTGCGGCATGGCCTTGGCCCGCTGGTCAAGGACGCGGTAGACCAGCATGCGCGCGGACTCGCAGATGGCATAGGACTGGCCGGCGCGGGTGCGCACATGGGCATCGGCAAAACGCCCCTCGCGATCGAGCGTGGCCACGATCTCCTCCAGCACCCGGCGGGCGAGCGCATAGCGGGGAATGCCGACGCGCTCGAAATGCAGCGCATAGCGGGCGATCTCCCAGCCCTGCCCCTCCGCGCCCAGCAGGCAGTCGGCGGGCGCGAAGACATCGGTGAAGAAGACCTCGTGAATGTCGCCGTCGCCGACGACGCTGGGGATCTTGTGCACCTCGATGCCGGGCGTGGACATGGGCAGCAGGAACACGCTGACGCCCGCCTTGCCCTGCGAGGTCTTGGCCAGCAGGAAGCAATATTCCGCGAGCGAGGCATAGGATGTCCAGATCTTCGAACCGTTGATCCGGTATCCGCCGTCGACCGCGTCCGCGCGGGTCCGCATGGCGGCGAGGTCGGAGCCTGCGGACGGCTCCGAAAAGCCCTGGCACCAGATCGCCTTGCCGGCGGCGATGAGCGAGAGATGTTCGTCCTTTTGCGCCGCCGAACCATATTTCATGATCGACGGGCCGAGCCAGTTCACATTGTAATATTGCGGGCCGCGCGGCTCGCCCATGCGCCACATTTCCTCACCAAGGATGAAATGCTCCCAGGGAGTCGCGCCGGCACCGCCATATTCGACCGGCCAGTGCGGCACGAGCAAGCCCGCCGCCGCCAGCTTCGGGCAGAATTCGAGCGAGAAGTTCGTGACCGCCAGCGAGCCGGGGCTCTGCGAGGCGATGTCGGTCCAGTCAGCGGGCAGTTCCGCGCGCAGAAAACTGCGCACGCGCTCGCGAAAGGCCTGCTGCTCCGGTGACCAGGCGAATTCCATCTTACTCCCCGGGCCGGGGCTTCATTGACCGGCTCTGAAAATAGTCATAATAGCTAACTCTTATAGATGTCAATCGAGCCGATGCGCGGAGAGAGAGCATATGGTTGGAAAAGTGGCCCTCATCACTGGCGCGGGCGGCGGGCTCGGCTCGGCCGCGGCGGAAGCGTTGCTGAAGAACGGCATTGCCGTGGTCGGCACCGGACGCAGCGCGGAGCCACTGGCGGCGCTGCGGGAGAAGCTTTCGCCGCTGGGCGAGATTGCCACGATCCAGCAGGACATGACACTTGCCGATTCGCCGGCCGAGGCGGTCGAATTCGCCATTACCACCTTCGGGCGCCTCGATTTCCTCATCAACAATGCCGGTCCCGGCTATCCCAAGCCGACGATCGAGACGACGGACGAGATGCTCGACCTGTTCATCGACGGCCATCTGCGTGCCCCCTTCCGCTTCGCGCGGGATGCCTTCCCACGCATGGAGGAAGGCGGCGCCATTGTGAACATATCCTCGATCGCGGCGCTGCGCGGACGGCCGGGCATGGGCATCTACGCGGCGGTCAAGGCGGCGCTGGTCGGCCTCACCCAGCAGCTCGCCAGCGAGTTCGTCACCCGCAAGATCCGCTGCAACGCGATCGCGCCCGGTGTCATCGCCACCGCCATGAGCGCGGGCCGCATGGACGTGCCGATGTTCCGGCGGATGATGATCGAAACCGTTCCCAACGATCCGCCGGTCGGCAAGCCATCCGACATCGGCGAAGCGGTCGCCTATCTCTGCTCACCCGCCGCGGGATTCATCAACGGCCACACGCTGGTGATCGACGGCGGCTGGAGCACCACCCACTATCTCAGCCCCGAGGCGCTGGCGCGCTGAGGCGCGATCCTGGAACAATCCTCCCCGGCAACGGGGAGGTGGCGCGCGCGTAGCGCGTGACGGAGGGGTCATGCAGCAGGCCACCGCCCCTCCGCCCCTGCGGGGCACCTCCCCGTTTCCGGGGAGGATTGCGAACCCTTGATTATCGGCGCGCTTTAGCGCGGATCGAGGTAGCGGACCCGGACGCGGCCGTCGCCGAAGGGCGCATCGCGTTCCTTGACCGCACCCTTGAGGCCAAGCTCGGCAATGTCCTTCTTGAACTTGGTGCGGCGCGGTCCCTGCGCCAGATGGCCGCGCGCGTCGAGTTCCGTGGTCAGGCGCTGCAGCATGCGGCCGCCGGCCAGTTCGAAGGCCAGATTGACCGCGCGCTTGTTGACCGACAGCAGCTCGGCGTCGATCTGCGCCATCTTGTTGGCCAGGGCATTTACCTCGGCCTCCAGCGATTCGGCGGGCACTGAATCCATTACCAGCCCGATTCGCGCGGCATCGAGGCCGGAGATGATGTCGCCGGTCAGCAGCATCCGCTTCGCCCATTGCGGCCCGAGATGATAGAACCACATGTTGATCGGCGGCGTGCCGTTGGCGCGGGTGGCGGGATAGCCGATCTTGGCATCGTCGG